>USNR01000023.1 GCA_900556135.1 uncultured Clostridium sp.
GACAAGTTGGTGTTAAATATATCGTTGTTTACTTAAATAAATGCGATATGGTTGACGATCCAGAATTATTAGAATTAGTTGAAATGGAAGTTAGAGACTTATTATCAAGCTATGATTTCCCTGGAGACGAAATTCCAGTTATAAAAGGATCTTCATTAAAAGTACTAGAAAGTACATCAACAGATCCAAATGCACCAGAATATCAATGCATGAAAGAATTAATGGATGCAGTAGATAGCTACATCCCAACACCAGAAAGACCAATCGACCAACCATTCTTAATGCCTATCGAAGACGTTATGACTATTACAGGTCGTGGAACAGTTGTTACAGGAAGAGTAGAAAGAGGAGAAGTTAAATTACAAGACGAAGTTGAAATCGTTGGAATTAAACCATCTTCAAAAACTGTAGTAACAGGTGTAGAAATGTTCAGAAAATTGTTAGATCAAGCAGAAGCTGGAGATAACATAGGTGTTCTATTAAGAGGTGTTCAAAGAACAGACGTTGAAAGAGGTCAAGTTCTTGCAAAACCTGGAACAATACATCCACATACAAAATTTACAGCACAAGTATACGTTTTAACTAAAGACGAAGGTGGACGTCATACACCATTCTTCAATGGTTACAGACCACAATTCTACTTTAGAACAACAGACGTTACAGGTGTTATCGAATTAGATGCTGGAACAGAAATGGTTATGCCAGGAGATAATGTTAACATGACAATAGAATTAATAACACCAATCGCTATAGAAAAAGGACTAAGATTCGCTATCCGTGAAGGTGGTAGAACAGTAGGTTCAGGTGTTGTTGCTGAAATATTAGCATAGTAACAAATACAAAATATAATAATAGCAAGGGGTACAAGAAATTGTAATCTCTTGCTATTTTTATATCCTTTTAACTAGAAAATATTGACTTTTAGCTAGTTTAAGTATATACTGAGAGCGTAAAATATTAAAAGGAGCATGAAATAATGAAACAAAAAATATTATATACAATTGAAGCTATACTCATACTAATGATAATATTTACAATACCATCATATGCAACTACAGCAAGTGTAAATACAGAAACATTAAATTTAAGAAAAGAAGCATCTACAAGTGCTGACATAGTAGAATTGCTAAGTCAAAACGAGGAATTAGAAGTACTATCTCAAGACGGTGATTGGTATAAAGTAAAACATGGAAATAATACAGGTTATGTAAAAAAAGAATATATAAAAGTGAAAGAAGATAGTAATAGTGATACAGTAAAAAATACTAATACGGAAAATACTGAGACATCAGCAAATGAAGAAACAACTATTACAACATCTTCAAATATTCAAAATACAAAAAGTACAATAAAAACACAAGCCAAAGTTAGATTAATACCATCAATAAATGCAAATATTGTTGAAACAATAGAAACAAATTCAGCAGTAGAAGTCATTTCTAAAACTAATAAATGGGCATTTATTCAATATAAAGAAATGACAGGATGGATTCCTTTGGAGAACATTGAAACATCAATAGAAGAAAATGCACAAGAAAATACCGAAAGTGGTCAAAATGAAAATACAGAAGAAAACAACAAACCAGAAGATACAAAAAGTGAAGAGAAAGTAGAAGAAACTACAAATCCAAATAGCAATACTACTACATATGAAAAATCAGTTACAAAATATGTAAATACAACATCTGTGTATTTAAGAAGTAAAGCTTCTACAGATTCTAGCATAGTAACAACATTAATAAAAAATACTGATGTGAAAGTGGTTGGAGAAGAAGGAGACTGGTATAAAATTACATATAATGATTTAAGTGGATATATTAGAAAAGATCTACTATCAGATGCTAAAACTTCAAATACGACATCAAGAGGTGGAATAGATAGAACTGAAACTGTATCGACTAGTGAAGTTGAAGCAAATACTAATGATACAACATTAGGCCAACAAATGGTATCATATGCAAAGCAATATTTAAATTGCCCATATGTATATGGTGCGGCTGGAAGTTCATCTTTTGATTGTTCGGGATTCACTATGTATGTGTATAAGCATTTTGGGTATTCATTAAGTCATTCTGCAACTGCACAATCAAAATGTGGAAGCTATGTAGCAAAGGAAAACTTGCAACCAGGAGATTTAGTGTTTTTCTTAGATTATGAAACAATGGATGGAATAGGTCATTGTGGAATATATATAGGAGACGGAAACTTTATACATGCATCATCTGGTTCTGGATATTGTGTTAAAATATCAACATTAACATCTGGAAGCTATTTAAAAAGATATGCAACAGCTAGAAGACTATATTAATTATAGTTAGTATGTAAAAATATAATATTTATTCAAAAAATTTCAAATTATTAGTAACAATAAGGGGCAATAAGAAAGAAGGAGATTTTTATAAAAAGACCGATACTTGTTGCCACTATAGCGTATATAAACGGAATAATTATAGGGGTGTACTTACATAACAGTATACTCTTTTTTATTGGTTTATGTGATATTATATGTCTTACACTTTTTATAATAAATATCGTAGTGGAAAAAATAAGAAAGCATAAGAAAAGTGTAACGAAATTTAAGAACGAGAAAAATAAATATAAGAAGATATTGGTTATAGATAAGATTTATGAAAAAAGAGCAGAATGGGAAAAATATATCAATATAGTTATTTTATATGTAATAGTTTTAACAATTAGTGCAATATATGTGGATAAAACTAATGAAAATTATAATCAAAAATATTCTAAATATAACAATTCAAATTTGAAGATTGTAGGAACAATAGTAAGCGACAGAGAAGAAAAAAATTATAAATATGTGTGTAGAATAAAAGTTGAAAGTGTAAATAAAAATAAGTATTTTAAAGGAGATTTTCTTCTATTAAATGTAAAAAAGTCAGATGATTTCGACCTTAATAAAATAAAATATGGAAATAAAATAATGCTTACAGGAGAATATATAGAACCTTCTAGGGCAAGAAATTATAAAGGATTTGACTATAAACAGTATCTAAAGACACAGAAGATATATGGAACTATTACTGTGAACAATGTTAATAATATAAAAATTATAAAAGAAAACAATGTAAATATAATAGATTTAGTTACTAATAATATTAAAGAAAAAATAAAAGAAAATCTGAAGAAGATATTGTCAGAAGATACATATGCGTTGGCAACTGGTATCTTAATTGGTTATGACAGTGAGATAAATGAAGAAGTTATACAAGCTTTTAAAAATAGCAATTTATCACATATGCTAGCGATTTCTGGAACTCATACAAGTTATATAATTTTAGCTATTAATATAATTTTTGCAAAAAAAATCATAGGAACAAGAAAACAAAAAATAATAATTATAGTATTCTTAATATTTTTTATGAAAATAACTGGAATGACTCCATCGGTTGTTAGAGCAGGTGTTACATGCATAATATATATGATAGCAAGCTTAACATTTAGAAAAGCCGATACTGCAAATACAATATCAATTGTTACATTAATAACATTATTGGAAAATCCATTCAATTTGTTCAATATAGGCATGCAATTATCATATGCAGGATCAATAAGCATAATTTTATTTTATAACATCTTTGAAGAAAAAATAAATATATCAAATAAAATTTTTAAATATATTATTGAAAACATGTTAATTACCATAAGTGCAAATATATTTATAATTCCAATTATGTGGTATAATTTTAATACAATATCTTTAACGTTTATATTCTCAAATTTATGTGCAGGGCCAATTCTAGGCTTGTCAATTATATTAGATTTAATTGTTACTTTATTATCTTTTTTATCATTAAAATTAACAGTTATTCCGGCTATAATATTAAATATACTATTAAAAATAATCATAAAAATAGCAGAATTCTTCGGTAGTCTTAGTATATCAAAAATTACAGTGCCAACTCCAAGCTTAATAACAATAGCAATATACTATGTAACCTGTATTATTTTTATTTTTGAGCGTCGAAGATTGAATAAGAATAGAATTTTGAAGATGTTTTCATTATTAATTATTTGCATATTAATATTTGAGTTAAATATATTTCCACCCTTAAACCAAAAATTACAGGTACATTTTATTGATGTGGGACAGGGGGATAGCACATTAATACAGACTCCTACAAATAAAACAATTTTGATAGATGGTGGAGGTAGTAATTTTGAAGGAGGATTTGATGTTGGAAACAAAGTATTAATACCATATTTGCTTGATAGAAAAATACACAAATTAGACTATGTAATAATATCGCATTTTGACGCAGATCATTGTCAAGGTATATTAGAAACAATGAAAACAATAAGGATAGGAGAAATTATTATTTCTCATCAAAAAAAGAACAGTTATAATTATAAGGAATTTATAAGAATTGTTAAAGAAAGAAATATTAAAGTGAGATTTGTTGTGGCGGGCGATAATGTTAAAATAGAAAATGAGATATCTTTTTACATATTATGGCCAACAAAAGAGCAAATAGAAGAGAATCCACTGAACAATAATTCAATAGTTACAAAATTTTGTTATAGGAATTTTAGTATGTTGTTTACAGGAGATATAGAAGAAATAGCAGAAAAAGCGATATTAGAAAAATACCCCAATGAGGTAAATAACCAAAAGGACAAGAATATTTTAAAGGCATCAGTTATAAAAGTAGCACATCATGGCTCGAAAACATCATCAATTATAGATTTTTTAGAAGCGGTAAAGCCTGAGGTTGCGTTAATTGGAGTGGGAGCAAATAATAAATTTGGACATCCTAGTGAAGAAACTCTGAAAAAGTTACAAAATATAAATTGCAGTATATATAGAACAGATCAATGTGGAGAGATAACAATCAAAACAGATGGAAAAAGAATTACTACTAGTATATTTTCACGTTTTTGGTAAATAATACAAGTATACTTGTATAGGAGGTTTTACCGAGTGAATAAAGGTAGATATGTTATTACTACTATTGCAATAGTAGGTGTTATTATAGCAGGTGCAGTTTTAGTGCTATTTAATATACGAAAAGCTGATACAAAAAAAGGAGCAGAAGTTTTAGAAAACTCTGTCAAGAACGAAGAAATTAATAAAATAGAATATAGGGCGGACACTAATTTAATAGTTGAAACAAATGGTAAAGAAACAGAAAGAATAACTCCAAATACTACAATAGTATTCAATAAATACTATAAGCAATGTAATCACTTAATTAAAAGAAAAGAAGATGTTACAGCGGAGATGGTTAATCTTACAGAAGATGAATTTAAAAGTCTATACCAAGATTGGAAGATACAGCAATTTAACAGTAATGAAATTATTATGTATAAAGAATTTGATGACGAATGTGGAGAGCATTATGTGGTAAGAGAAGATAATGATTTAATATCTATATATAGGAGAGAAAGTAATGGAAATCTAGTTCTAATAGAAGAAACGGATATTTCAACAAAATATTTGCCACAAATAGATAGAGATAAATTAAAAAAAGGTGTTGAGTTAAATGGCAAAGAAGAACTAAACGCATATATCGAAGATTTCGAATAGAAATAGTAAAAATTAGGCTTCGTAAAAATTTTCAAACATATAAAAAAGAATTAGTGCTGGAATCCACACTAATTCTTTTTTATAACTTCTCTGTCTTTGGTACTAAGTTCTTGCTTATTAACATATCCTTTTCTGTAAAAATCTATGTAGTACATAATCAAAGAAAAGATTGTTGCACATAATGCTAAATAATACATATATTGATCAAAATTGAAACTAATATTGAAGTAGTGAATTATAAAAGAGCAAACTATGGCTATGTAAAATAAGACTGTTGCTAATTTTCCATACCATCTGCTAGAAACAACTAAATTTTTACCATAAAGGAATGATGCTCCAGCAATCATTAAAGCTTCTTTTAAAAAAACTACCATCAAGAACCAAAATGGAACTATATTTACAAATGATAAAGCAACTAGTGTTGAAATCTGAGTAGCCTTATCTGCTAAGGGGTCAATTAATTTTCCAAAATTAGAAATAAAATTGAATCTTCTAGCTATAAAACCATCTAAAATATCAGTTAATCCAGATATTGATAAAAATATAAAAGCCAATAAATAGTTTTCTTTTAAAATAAAAGTAAATATAAATGGAATAAAAACAAATCTGGACATAGTTAGAATATTGGGTATGTGTTTCATTTTTTCCTCCTATAATAGGATAAGGATTGGAGATTGACAAATCATAATTCTCCAATCCTTCCTAAATAAAATATTATTTTGCTATGTTAAAAGTTAATTTTTGCTCTGTTTCGTCTAAGTCTACTAACACCTTTTGACCGTATTGTAATTCAGATTTTAATAACATGTCTGCTAGTTCATCTTCAACATATCTTTGAATGGCACGTCTTAAAGGTCTTGCACCATATTTTAAATCTGTGCCTTTAGCAAGCAGATAAGATTTTGCAGCAGAAGTTACAATTAATCCAATGTTTTTGTCATTTAAAACTTTACATGTATCTGATAACATTAAATCTACAATTTGTAACAATTGATCATTATTTAAAGGATTGAATGTTACAATTTCATCTATTCTATTTAAAAATTCTGGCCTAAAAATTTCTTTTAACGCATCAAGCATTTTATTCTTAGAAATATTACCAGTTCCGAAACCTATAGAATTTGTATTTAATGTCGAACCCGCATTAGAAGTCATTATAATTATTGTGTTTTCAAAATTAACAACATTACCTTGACTATCTGTTAATCTTCCATCATCTAACACTTGAAGTAGAATATTGAAAATGTCAGGATGAGCTTTTTCTATTTCATCAAATAACAAGATAGAGTAAGGATTTCTCTTTACTTTTTCTGTAAGTTGACCAGCATCATCATATCCAACATATCCTGGAGGAGCACCTATTAATTTTGCAGTAGAATGACTCTCCATATATTCAGACATATCAAAACGTATTATAGACTTTTCGTTTCCAAACATTTCAAATGCTAAAGTTTTAGCTAATTCTGTTTTTCCAACACCAGTTGGACCAACAAAAATAAATGAAGGTGGTCTTTTCGTACTTTGAAGTCCTGCACGATTTCTTCTGATTGCACGAGAAACAGCTTCAACAGTTTCATCTTGACCTATAACTCTTTTATGAAGATTTGACTCAAGATTAAGTAACTTTTGTGTTTCAGCCTCTGTAATTTTCTTAACAGGAATTTTTGTCCAGCTTTCAATTACATTTGCAATATCTTGAACTGTTAATACTATTGGTTTCATATTAGCTTTAATTTTATCAATTTGCTCTAATAATGCACATTCTTGACTCTTCAATTCAGCAGCTTTTTGATAATCCTCTGTAGAATCGGCCTGAGCAGCTTCTTCCTTTTGCTCTTGAACTGCTTTCAATTTATTATTAAGAACCTCTAAATCATATAGATTTTTATCGTTAAGGTTTATCTTTGAGCAAGCTTCATCAAGAATATCTATAGCTTTGTCTGGTAAGAATCTATCATGAATATATTTTTCAGACATATATACAGCTTTTTCAATGATATCATTATATATTATGACATGATGATAATCTTCATAATATTTTTTTATACCTTTCAATATTAAAATAGTATCTTGAACAGAAGGTTCTTCAACAATAATAGGTTGAAATCTTCTTTCCAAAGCAGAGTCTTTTTCAATATATTTTCTATATTCTTTCAAAGTGGTTGTTCCAATTAATTGAATTTCACCATTTGAAAGAGATGGTTTTAGAATATTGGCTGCATTCATAGAGTGTTCAGCATCTCCAGCACCTATTATATTATGAATCTCGTCAATTACTAAAATAATATTACCAGCATTTTTACATTCGTCTATTAGTGATTTCATTCTTGCTTCAAACTGACCTCTAAATTGGGTACCAGCTATAAGAGCAGTCATGTCTAACAAATAAACCTCTTTAGACAAAAGTTTAGCAGGAACATTTCCACTAGCAATTCTTAAAGCTAAGCCTTGTGCAATTGCTGTTTTACCAACTCCAGGTTCACCAATTAAACAAGGATTATTTTTAGAACGTCTATTCAAAATTTGAATCATTCTCTCGATTTCTTTATCTCTACCTATTACAGCATCTAGTTGATTATTTTTGGCTTTAATAGTTAAATTCGTACCATATGTATCCAAGAATTTTCTTTTTTTATTTTTTGATTTAGTTTTTTCCTTGACTTTTTGGGTACTACCTGTGGAACTGTTGTCAGAGTCTGAATGTGGAGTAATGTTAAAAATTCCAGAGAATATAGAACCTAAAGGAATACCTTGAGCTCCCATTTCTTCATCTATTTCATCAGGATCCATACCTACTTCTTCAGCCATTGCGTTTAACTGCTCTTCATCTATGTTAGCAGATAAACCAGAAAGCATGGATTCTATTTTATTAGTCATATCAGCGATGTCTTTTTCTGACAAGTTAGCCTGTTTAGCTAGGTTATCTAAAGGATTGATACCTTTTTTTGTGGCACAGCTATAACAAAGTCCTTCCATTTCAGATTTGTTATCTGAACCAGTTTTATTTATAAAAATTACTGCAGGATTTTTCTTGCAAACTGAACATAACATATATTTTTTTTACCGTTCCTTTCATAATGTAAATCACTAATTCATTTTACTATAAAACATAAAAATAGTCAAGGAAACAATTGGAAACAAACCAGTGGGACTATATCAGCGTTTGTTAATTTTAAGGGATAATTAGTTATGTGAATAGAGCTTTTGACATCCATGCATTTAGACTAATAATATGTTTCAAATTAGGGAAAAAAATTTCCCTTATCATCCTTCGATAAATACGTGAGTTCATAGTTAAGAGAAAATTTCAATTCTTAATGGTGTCTCAGTATTTATTAGCCTATGCGATGGAAAGAGGTTATGGATGATTCAAAAATAACATCAAATCTGTTTTATAAAAAAACATTGAAAAAAAATATATGGAATGTTATAATCATAATGGAAGAAAATAAGAAATGGAGGACAATAATGGATTTAAGAAAATTAATGTATGTTGTTATAATTATTATATGTATTGCCTCTATTGCTATTGGCGTGTATTCACAGCTGACTGATACGAAAACTCTAAGTGCCAAAAAAAACACTATCGATAATACATTGTATGAAGGAAAAACTCAAGAAATTTTAAAGAAAGAGTTTAATGATATATTTAATGATGAATTGCACAGTAATGGTTATGATACAAGCAATGTGGAAAAAAATGAATCAAACAAAGAAATTGTTTATACCATATCATATGTAGAAAAGAAAGATAAATATAATATTGATTTATATGTTCCAACAGTAAATATAAAAGGTGAGGTTGCAAGTAAATTTAATAAAACTACTCAAGAAGTATTTGCAAACAAAGCAAACGAATTGATTTCTGGAGCAACAGTTAACACAATATATACTGTGGATTACACTGGCTATATTAATGGAAATATAATGTCAGTTATAATCAAATCAACATTGAAGGAAGGCAGCAGTGCACAGAGAATTATGGTGCAAACATATAACTACAATTTAAAAACAGGAAAAGAAGTTAGTATAGATGATGCCATTGAGCAAAGAGGAATTTCTAAAAATGAAGTTGAAAACAAGATAAATATTCAGGTAAAAGAGGCTATAAAAGAGGCAAACGAGATCCAAGTAGCTGGATATAGCGTATATAAAAGAGATATAAATAACGATATGTATAAAATAGATAATACGTCAACATTCTATTTAGGAGAAGACGGAAATCTTTATATAATATATGCTTATGGCAACAATGAGTTTACTGGAGAAATGGACATTATTGTTATATAACCCGAACTAATTAAACAAAAGAACAATATAAGAAATAAAGGATGATAACATGGGCAAAAAATTACTTATTACTGAGAAACCGTCTGTTGCAATGGAATTTGCCAAGGCTTTAGAAATAAATGCTAATAGAAAAAATGGATATTTAGAATCAGAAGAGTGGATTATAACATGGTGTGTAGGTCATTTGGTGACAATGAGTTATCCAGAAAAATATGATGAAAAATTGAAATATTGGAGATTGGATACATTACCATTTATTCCAACAGATTGGAAGTATGAAATTATCCCACAAGTAGCTAATCAGTTTAATATTGTAAAGGAACTTTTACAAAGAGAAGACATAGAAGAAATTTACAATGCAGGAGACTCAGGAAGAGAAGGAGAATACATACAAAGATTAGTTTTTATGATGGCAAAGCCAAATCCTAACGCAAAAATGAAAAGAGTATGGATTGATTCACAGACAAAAGAAGAAATTTTAAGAGGAATAAAGGAAGCAAAGGATATGCATGAATATGACAGTTTATCTGATTCTGCATATTTAAGAGCTAAAGAAGATTACTTAATAGGAATAAACTTTTCTAGACTTTTATCTGTTATATATGGTAGAGGTCTTGCAAAACAAATAAATGAAGAAAAAGCATCAATTTCAGTAGGAAGAGTTATGACATGTGTGCTAGGAATGGTAGTTTCTAGAGAAAGAGAAATAAGAAATTTTAACAAAACTCCATATTATAAAATAATAGGAACTTTTGGAGATGAAGAAAGCTCATTTACAGCTGAATGGAAAGTTACAGATAATTCTAGTATGAAGGATTCAGTTAAACTGTACAACGAAAGTGGATTTAAGAAAGAAGAAGAAGCAAAAGCATTTATTATTTCACTGCAAGGAAAAAGAGCAATTGTAAAAGAAGTTAAAAAATCTAAAACTAAAGAAAATGCACCATTGTTATTTAATTTAGCTGAAATTCAAAATGAGTGTACAAAAAGATTTAAAATAAAGCCAGACGAAACACTAGAAATAATACAAAATTTATATGAAAAAAAATTAGTAACATATCCAAGAACAGATGCAAGGGTTATATCTACAGCTGTTGCAAAGGTAATTAGCAAAAACTTGAATGGTATTGCAAAAGGTTTTAAAGATGAAGAAACAACAGGAATAATAAAGAAGATGGTAGACGAAAAATACTCTACTAATTTGATAAAAACAAAATATGTAAATGACAGCAAAATAACAGACCATTATGCCATTATTCCTACAGGACAAGGGTATGAAAATTATGATAAATTGCCAGATTTACAAAAGCAAGTATATAAAGTAATAGTAAAAAGATTTTTAAGCATATTCTACCCACCAGCAGAGTTTAACAAAATATCAGTAACAATAAAGGTGGAAAATGGAGAAAAAGAAGAGGAATTTTCAACTTCAGGAAAAGTTTGCACAAAGCAAGGATATTTAGAAGTACTAAAACCAGCTAAGGAAGAGAAGATATCCACAGAGAGTAGTCAAAATGTGGAAAATAAAAGAAGTGAAGATTTTGGAAGTGCAAATAATCTAGACATTTTAAATAGTTTGAAGAAAAATCAAGAAATAAAAGTAGTAAATTATGAAATAAAAGAAGCACAAACAAGTCCTCCAACGAGATATAATTCTGGTTCTATGATTTTAGCCATGGAGAACGCAGGAAAGCTTATAGAAGATGAAGAATTAAGAGAGCAAATTAAAGGAGCAGGAATAGGAACAAGTGCAACAAGAGCAGAAATTATAAAAAAATTAGAAAAAATAAAATATATACAGATTAACACGAAAACGCAAATAATAACTCCAACTCAAAAAGGAGAAGCTATATATGATGTTGTAAATCGTTCTATGCCAGATATGTTAAATCCTAAGCTGACAGCAAGTTGGGAGAAAGGCTTGGATATGGTAGCAAAGAAGGAGATTAAATCAGACGAGTTTATGCAAAAACTTAAAAATTATATTAATTCAAAATTTGATAGATTAGTGGTGAGATACTAAAAAATAAATAGAAGGGAAGGTCTACTATTATGAAAATTGGATTAGCTTTAGCAGGTGGAGGAGTAAAAGGAGCTGGACACATAGGTGTTATAAAGGCATTACAAGAAAATGGAATAGAGATTGGCTACATAGGTGGAACAAGTATAGGAAGTATTGTTACATCTTTATATGCAATGGGATATTCAACAGATGAAATGTTAAAACTATTTAAATATTTTGCAAAAGATATTATGAAGGTTGACCCTAAATATTACTGGACTAATGTAAAAAGTAGAAAGAATTTTATGGGATATGGATTAATTTCTGGTGAAAACATAGAAATGGCAATAAATGAATGTGCTGAGATTAAAGGTATAAAGAAAATGACAGATATAAAAATCCCAATAGTAATGCCAACAGTCGATATCAAAGAAAATAAAAAATATGTATTTACAAACCATGAATATGACGATAAATTCAAAGAAGACACATATATAAGAAATGCAACAGTAGGCAAAGCTGCAAGAGCTAGCAGTAGTTATCCGGGGGTATTTGCACCAACAATATTAGGAACACACAAATTTGTTGATGGAGGGATAATAGATAACCTACCAGCGCAAGAAGTGAGAAAGTTGGGAGCGGAAAA
This sequence comes from uncultured Clostridium sp., assembly GCA_900556135.1. GTDB lineage: Bacteria > Bacillota > Clostridia > TANB77 > CAG-508 > UMGS1901. The sequence goes on from USNR01000023.1 coordinate 12,484, forward strand.
GGTTTTATCTGTAAGGTTCAGTTCAGAAAAAAATTCGGACCCAAAGAATTTAGTTGAAGTGGCAATAAAGTCTGTAGATTTGATGTTTGACCAAAGAACAGCAGCAGAAATTGCTAGTAGTGATTATTCTATAACTTTAGACTTGGCAGAGGCAAGTGTGTTCAATATAAAGAAAATAGATTATTGCTATGAACAAGGGTATATAACAGCAATGAAAAACATGGCTCAAATAAAAGAAATATTTAAGTAAAAGGAACAAAAATGAAAGCGCTATTTGTAAACACAACAAAATATACTCGGAAACGAACTAAATAGATTTTTACAATTTCATAATAAAAAGAATAAGAAAAAGTATCTAATTATAACAGCATTAGTAACTTTTTATATGCTTTCGATTATTGCCTGCAATGTTGTAAATAAACATTATGGAATGGCACTAGCTTTAATTCTTACAGCTATTCTTATTTGCGTTTGCATTTTGTACAAAGATGAAGAAAAGAGAGAAAACAATCAAAGGCAAGAGGAGCAAGAATTTACATTCCTTTTCTATAATGACCATGTAACAATAAAATGTAAAGAAGGAAATTCTAAATATAATTATAAAAAATTATATAGAGTATATGAAACAAAAACGAATTTTTATTTATACATAAATAACGAATATTCATTACTAATAAACAAAGAAGGATTTAAAGATTATAGAGAAAGAGAATTTAGAGATTTTATAAAAAAGAAAGTAATGTTTAAATATAAGCAATATATAAGACTTTGAAGTAAGAAAGAAGTCAATTAGGCAAAGAGAGAATAGATGAAGCATTACAAAAGGTTATAATGAAGAAGGTGAACATCACCTTCACTTTTTTTATGCAAAAAACATACTATATAACATAATTGATAAAAATAAAAAGTATTACGAGAAATTAAATACTTTAGAGAGGAAGGATATAGATATGAGTTGTTACATAATAGAAGGCGGAAAAAAGTTGGAAGGCACAATAAAAGTATCAGGCTCTAAGAATGCGGCACTTCCAATAATAGCAGCCACAATATTAAGTGGAGGAATCACTAGGTTATACAATGTACCAAACATACATGATACTCAAGTAACTTTAAAAATACTTAGATATTTAGGTTGCAAAGTTAGTAAGAATAATGATAAAATAGAAATCAATTCAAAGAAAATAAATAAAAAAGAGATACCAGAAAATCTTATGAGAGAGATGCGTTCAACAGTAATTATCGCAGGAGCATTGCTTGGAAGATTTAAAGAAGTTACTTTTTCGTATCCAGGAGGATGCGATATTGGTTCTAGGCCTATTGATTTACATTTGAAAGCTTTTAAAAAATTAGGCATAAATATTGATGAAGAGTATGGATTTATTAAGTGTAAATGTGATAAAATAATAGGAGCTAATATAGATTTAGACTTTCCAAGTGTAGGAGCAACAGAAAATATAATTTTAGCAGCTGTTTTAGCACAGGGAAATACAATAATAACAAATGCAGCAAAGGAGCCAGAGATAGTAGATTTAGCTAATATGCTAGATAAGATGGGAGCAAAAATAAAAGGTGCTGGAACTAATAGAATTGAAATCCAAGGAGTAGAAAAGCTAAAAAACATTAGTTATAGAATAATAGCAGATAGAATAGAAGCAGGAACTTTGTTGTGTGCTGGTGCGATTACTGGCGGAAATGTAAAAGTAACGAACATGAACCCTGAACATATAACAGCAATACTCTCAAAATTGGAAGAAACGGGATGCAAGTTAGAAATTGGCAAAAATTTTGTGAGACTAGAAGCTCCAAAAAGATTGAAACCCGTTGAAATAAAAACCATGCCTTATCCAGGGTTCCCAACAGATATGCAATCAATATTTGGAAGTATATTATGCACTGCTAAAGGAACTTCGATAATAACAGAAAATATATTTGAAAACAGATTTAAGTATATTTCAGAATTAAATCGAATGGGAGCAAAAGCAAAATATGAAGGAAAAGCTGCAATTATTACAGGAACGAGAAGACTAAATGGAGCAAACGTAAATAGTACAGATCTTAGAGGAGGCGCGGCACTGGTCTTAGCAGGACTTAGTGCAAAAGGAAAAACTAAGGTTGATAATATTCATTATATACTAAGAGGATATGAAAAATTAGATAATAAATTGAAGAAATTGGGAGCAAAGATAAGAGTTGAAGAAGGTGATTAACTAAGTGAAGAATATTAATGATAAAAACCGAAATTTATATGATTTTGATTTAGAAAATGAAAAAACAAAAGATAAGAAAAAAAGTGGCTATGCAAAAAATAAAAAGAGCAAACATAGTAAAGTAACACCAAAAGAAATAGAACGCGAGGCAAAAGCAAAGCAAAAAGAAATAGAGCAAAGAGAAAAGAAGATACAAAAAGAAGAGGAACAGAGAAGAAAGGCAAAGCAGAAGGAGATACAGAAAAAAGAAAAACAAAAGAAAAAAATTATAGAGCGAAACGAAAAAAGAAAAGAATTAAAGGCAAAAGCGGAAAAGAAAACAAAGGAAAAAACAGCTAGTAATGTAGATTCGGATAATGAAATTATAATAGGCGTAACTAGATATCCAGAACCTTCTAAAGTTGAAAATAAGAAAAAGAAAAAAAGTAAAAAAGAACAACAACATAATAAGGGAAAACAGATAAATAACAAAAAGAATAATCCGGTAGAAAAAGGCTTGGTAAAAAGTAAGCAACTAAATGAATTTGAAAATGTAAAAGAAACAAAGAAGAATAAGAATATTAAAAAAGTGCTAAAATGGACAAGTTTGATAGTTATAGTAATTGGAATAGTAGTATTTGCGATGCTATCACCAATATTTAATATTGACAGGATTACTGTTTCAGGAAATAGTGTTGTTACAACAGAAGAGCTGATTTCACTTTCAGGAGTTGAGACAGGAGAAAATATATTTAGAATAAACAAAAAAGAAATACAGAAAAGTATTAAACAAAATGGATATGTAGAAAACGTAACAATAAAAAGAAAACTACCTAGCACAATAGAAATTAGTATAGAAGAAAGACAAGCAAGCTTTATGATTCAATATGGAAGCGGGTATGTATATATTAATAACCAAGGTTATATATTAGAAATTAACAACGCAAAAAAACAAATACCAATATTGTTAGGAGTAGAAACTCCAAATGAACAATTTGTAGAAGCAAATAGATTAAACGAAACAGACTTGAAAAAACTAGGAACGGTTTTGAAAATTATGAGTGTTGCCCAAGTAAATGATATAGCAGAACTAATAACTACAATAGACATATCAGATGATAGTGATTATAAACTATACTTTGATGCTGAAAAGAAACAAGCATATTTAGGAGATTGTTCTGATTTAGAAACAAGGATGTTATATCTAACAGCAATACTAAAAAATGAAGCAGGAAAAGCAGGAGAAATATTTGTAAATATGAATTTGAATGTAGAAAATGCATTCTTTAGAGAAAGCGTTTAAAAGAAAGGAAGGTTGATAAATTTGAATAAAAAGCAAATTGCTATTACATTAGGATGTGTATGCTTATTGCTGACAATGTCAATTTTTATACAAATAAAAACAATAAACAATGCAAACAAAGAAGTAACAAAAACTTTAACTAATAATGATTTAAGAGATCAAGTTTTAAGGTGGAAAGAAAAATATGACAATGCATATGCTAGTTTGCAATCAGCAGAAAAAACGCTAGAACAAGTGAGACAATCAGCAACTGAAAATACAGAAGGTTCAGAAGAAAAAGAAGCGGAACTAAAAAAGAACAACATGATAATAGGCTTAACAGATGTAACTGGTGAAGGAGTAACAGTATCTATGAAAGATAACAATACAGTTACTGCAGAGAGCATTGGCGAATACGATGACATAAGCTATTATCTAGTTCATGAAGAAGATATAAGAAGCATAGTAAATGAACTTGAAAATGCAGGAGCAGAAGCAATATCAATAAATGACCAAAGAGTAATTTCTACAACATCTATTACATGTGAAGGAAATGTTATAAGTGTAAATGGTCAAAAAGTTAGTTCACCATTTACAATAAAAGCAATAGGAAGTTCACTTGGTTTGTATTCTGCACTTACTAGACCAGGAGGCTATGTGGAAAAATTAAATAGTACTGGAATAGTTACAACAGTGAAACAATCAAACAATATAACAATAGCAAAGCATACAGGAGTAATTACATATAAATATATGAAGTACTCAGAATAAAAGAAAGGATTGAGAATAGTTGTTTAAATTAAAATTGAAAATAAATAAAGCCAATATAACAATGTTCATTAGTATATTACTGGTGTGTATAGTATTTGTTACAGTATTGATGATTCAATTTAAAACGGTAGAAGAGGTTAATGAAACAGATATTGAAAACATGAGAGAAGCAGAATTAAGAGAGCAACTATCTACATTAAAAAGTCAATACGAAGAAACAAACGAAAAGCTTGAAGAGGTTAACTCTAAAATAGCTGATTATAATTCAAAAATAGAAGCAAATGAAGAATCATCAGAATTATTAGATAATGAATTATTACAATCTAATATATTACTTGGAAATACAGAAGTTCAAGGAGAAGGCGTTGTAATTACATTAGCTGATACAGATGAGGCAACAGTAACTGCAAGTGATTTATTAGAACTTGTAAATGAACTAAGATATGCAGGAGCAGAAGCAATATCTATAAATGGAATAAGAGTTACATCTATGACAGATATAGTTGATATATCAGATAGATTTATATTGATAAAACCAAGACAGAGATTGTCATCACCATATGTTGTAAAAGCAATAGGAAATCAAACATATTTAGTAAGTACACTAAGTTTGAAAAATAGTGGTTTTATAGACTCTCATAGTAACTTGGGGCAGTCTGTAAAAGTTGAAAAGCAAAGAAATGTAACAATACCAAAGTACATGGAAAGCTTTGAGGTAAAATATATGAAGGAGGTAAATGAACAATGATATTAATAGCAATTATAGCGGGCTGTTTAATAGGAGCATCAATAGGAATTTTTGCACCAATGATATCATATACATATTCAGGATATTTAGCAATTGCAATTATAGCAGCGCTGGATTCCGTTTTTGGAGGAATTACATCAACATTAAAAAAGAATTTTGACCTTACAATATTTTTAACTGGATTTTTTGGTAATGCAATATTGGCTATTCTATTAACCATATTGGGAGAAAAGCTGAATGTTGACATATATTTAGCAGCGATTGTTGTTTTTGTAGGACGTATGTTCACAAATTTAGCAATTATAAGAAGATACTATGTTGATATATTAATGAAGAAAATAGAAGAGAAAAATAAGGCAAAAAAAGTAGAAGAAAATAGTGAAAAAATTGTAGAAAAATAATATATAATAAATAATTTAATCACATAAAGAGGAAAAAGAAAATACTATTGCCACATTATTACAAAAATATTACAAAAATGTGACAAAAGTATTGACTTTTTTTGTGAAATATAATATTCTTAATTAAAATTAAAAGCAATAAATTGGAGGAGTTAATTTTGGCTATCGGAGATATAATAGTTGGCATTGACATTGGATCTTCTAAAGTTAGCTTGGTTGTAGGAAAAGTCAATAATTTCAATCAGATTGAATTGATTCATTCTTCAGACCAAAAGTGTAGCGGAATAAAAAAAAGCAAAATAATAGATGAAGATGAAATTGCCAGAGCCATTACAGAAACAATAGAAGAAACAGAAAAAGAAGTAGACATGAGAATAAACTCTGCTTATCTAACAATACCAGGAAAGTACGTAACAATCGTACAAAATAGTGTAAAAAAAGAAATAAAAGATAAATATGCAGGAGTGTCGATGAAAGACGTATCTTCAGCACTTATGCAAGTAAAAGATATAGACATACCAGATGGAAGAACAATAATTGATATAGTTACAGACAAATTTATTTTAGATGATGGAAGACGTGTAGATGACCCAGTTGGAAATCTAGTATCTTCATTCACAATAAATGCTCAGGTTATTTTAGGCGATAGAGATTATATAAAACAGATTTCTAATATTTGCAAAAAAGCAGATTTAGACATTGATGGAATAATTCCGATAACATTAGCCGAAAGAAACTTAATTTTAGATACAAACGAGCTAAACGACAATGTTATGATTGTTGATATAGGATCAGGAAATACTGAGATAGGTGTATTTGAGGGGGGAGCCTTTGAGTACACAAATACTATTCCTCTTGGAGGAGAAAACATTACCAGAGATATACAAATGGTATTAAACATTTCGATGGAAGAAGCGGAAAGATTAAAAAGACAATATGGTTTAGCAATGAAATCATATATTGACAATGACAACGAAATAGTGTTAAATACTTGTGAAGATTCAAAAAATAAAGTAATAAAAAGTTCTGAATTAATAGAAATTATAGAAGCAAGAATAGAAGAAATATTTACATTAATTAATAAAGACATAACAAATCAATGTATAAAATCTAGAATAAATAATGTTATTTTAACAGGTCAGGGTATAACTAACATAAATAAAAGTGATGTGGCTGGAAAGGTAATTTTAAATATACCAGTAAAATATGCAACAGGAAGACTAATAAGCACTATAAAAGAATCACAAAGAACAGCATATGCACTAGTTAGATACATAGCAGCAAGACCATTTGCAAAAAACGTATCAAGTAGCATAGATTCTAATTCAGAAGAAAATATATTTAAGAAAATACTAGAGAGAATAAAAGAGTTTTTTTATTCGTAATTAATAAGGATGATAAATAGAATTAAAAATAGGGAGGAATAACTTTATGATTATGGACGGAGCAGATGAAAATACAATGATGGATGGAACAGCAACAATAAAAGTAATAGGAGTTGGAGGAGCAGGAACTAATGCTGTAAATAGAATGGTTGACTCTGGAATTAGAGGAGTAGACTTTATTGCTGTTAATACAGATAGACAAGCTTTACTTCTATCAAAAGCTGCATCAAAAATTCAAATAGGTGAAAAAATTACAAGAGGACTAGGAGCAGGAGCTAACCCAGATATAGGAGCTCAAGCAGCAGAAGAAAGCAAAGCAGAAATAGCAGAAGCTTTAAGAGGAGCTGACATGGTATTTGTTACAGCCGGAATGGGTGGCGGAACAGGTACAGGTGCAGCGCCAATAGTTGCAGCAGCAGCTAAAGAAATGGGAATACTAACTATAGGTGTTGTAACAAAACCATTTACATTTGAAGGAAAGAAACGTTTAACACAAGCCGACAGAGGAATCGAAAGCTTAAAAGGAAAAGTTGATACATTAGTTGTTATACCTAACGACAAATTATTACAAATAATAGATAGAAAAACATCTATAGTAGAAGCTTTCAAAATGGCTGATGATGTATTAAGACAAGGTGTACAAGGTATATCAGACTTAATTGCAATACCAGGTCTTGTAAACTTAGACTTTGCCGATGTAAAGACAATAATGTTGAATACAGGAATGGCTCATATGGGTATTGGTAGAGCATCAGGAGAAAATAGAGCAGAAGATGCTGCAAAACAAGCTATTCAAAGTCCATTACTAGAAACATCAATAGAAGGTGCAAGAGGAGTTATTATAAATATTACTGGTGGAGCAAACTTAGGATTGCACGAAGTAAACACAGCAGCAGAGTTAGTACAAAGAAGTGTTGATCCAGAAGCTAACATTATATTTGGTGCTGTAATAGATGAAAGTTTAGATGAAGACATAGTTATAACAGTTATTGCAACAGGATTTGAAAAAGAAGGAAATGTTACTCCAACAATAGGAGATATAACAAGCAAAGCATGGAACTCTAAACAAACAACAAACGTTTCAGATAGCGTAACTTCTTCAAGCGATTTAGACATACCAACATTTTTAAGAAATAATAAGAGAAAATAATAAAAAATATACAATAAAAAAGTATAAAATTATATTAAATATTACTAACAATATATGGATAATATGTTGAAAAAGATAGTAATAAAAACAAAAAATATGTATTTAAAAAGAAATAATCACAAATTGTAGATTATTTCTTTTTTTCTTGCCTAAAAAATGACAATCTTTTGAAAGACAACATAGTATAATTAGTTCATGAAAATTTATTTAGATATAATCTTGTTCGAAAATTTATGTATGAATTATATTATTTTATTTGCAACAGGAATTGTCATGAAAAGGAACATTAAGCATACCAGAATTATAATTGCAAGCTTAATAGGTAGCGTTTATGCAATCATTATATATTTGAACATAACTAAAATTGCTTCAAATATAATAATGAAAATTATTCTATCAATAATAATGGTATGGCTATCATTTGCAGAACCGAAATGCAAAATGTTATTAAAGGATGTTTTGATGTTCTACTTAATATCTTTTGTTTTTGGAGGATGCTCATTTGCATTGATTTATTTTATAAGTCCAGAAAATGTAAAGATAAACAATGGAGTGCTAGTCCGGATTATATCCAATAAAAGTAACGTTACTTGCAGGAGTGGTAGCTTTTATAATAATACAAATAGCTTTTAGAATAACCAAGAATAAACTGTCGGCTACAGATATGATGTGCATTGTGGAGGTAGAAATTAATAATAAGAAAAAAAGAATAAAAACTTTAGTTGATTCAGGAAATATGCTAAAAGATCCAATAAATGGTTATCCGGTTATAGTGGTTGAAGAAAATGCAATAGAAGATATATTACCAAAAGATTTGATAAAAGCAGTAAAAGCAATTCAGGGAGGTGAAACGAGTGGATTAGAAAATGAATTTATATCTAAAATAAGACTAATACCATTTGCATCGTTAGGAAAACAAAATGGAATGTTAGTGGGAATTAAAGTTGAAAAAATTAAAATAATATTCAAAGAGAAAGAAGAATATATAAATAATGTAATTGTAGGATTATATAATAGTAAGATGACAAAAGAAAATAGCTACAATGGATTAGTTGGATTAGATTTATTAAATGTTAATGATTAAAAATCAAGACAGAGATATTTTATTGTAGGAAAGGATATTATTAATATGAATGTTTTACAAATGTTAAAAGATAGTATAAACACTATTTATGCAAGATACATAAAAAATGAAGAAATTGAAAATATGCCGATATTTTATATAGCAGGAAGCCAAACTCTTCCACCTCCTTTATCACCAGAAGAAGAAAAAGCTGAACTAGAAAAATTATCAGCAGGAGATGAAAGCGTTAGGCAAACGTTAGTAGAAAGAAATTTAAGATTAGTAGTATATATAGCTAAAAAGTTTGAAAATACAGGTGTTGGAATAGAAGACCTTATATCAATAGGAACAATTGGCTTAATGAAAGCTATTAATACATATGACACAAGTAAAAATATAAAACTTGCAACATATTCATCCAGATGCATTGAAAATGAAATACTCATGTATCTTAGAAGAAGTAATAAAATAAAAGGAGAAATATCAATAGATGAACCTTTGAATCAGGACGGTGATGGAAATGAATTGCTTCTATCAGATATACTTGGAACAGATCCAGATACTACGTCAAGAAGATTAGAAGATGAAGTTGATAAAACATTATTAAGAGCCTCGATAAAAAAATTAAATACAAGAGAAAGAAATATTATGGAGATGAGATTTGGATTCATAACTGGCAAAGAAAAAACTCAAAAGGAAGTTGCTGATATGTTGCGGAATTTCCCAAAGCTATATATCAAGACTAGAAAAGAAAATAATCAATAAGATGAAAAAAGATATAATGAGCAAAACTGGTTAAAATGTATAAAAATATCTTCTTTGGAAATAATTAAAATAAGAATTATATTCCAAAGGAGGTTTTTTGATTGATAAATAAGGTAGAGATATGTGGCGTTAATACTGCAAAATTACCTGTACTATCAAATCGAGAAAAAGAAGAACTGTTAAAAAGAATAAAAAATGGAGATCAAGAAGCAAGAGATGAATTTGTAAATGGAAATTTAAGATTAGTGCTAAGCGTTATAAGAAGGTTTTATGGCAGAGGAGAAAATTTAGATGACCTATTTCAAGTAGGGTGCATTGGATTGATAAAAGCGATGAATAATTTCGACCCAACACAAAATGTTCAGTTTAGCACATATGCAGTACCAATGATAGTTGGAGAAATAAGAAGATATTTAAGAGATAACAATAGCATAAGAGTTAGCAGATCAATACGAGATTTAGCTTATAAGGTGCTGGCGATAAAAGAAAAAAGTATGAAAGAAAAATTAAAAGAGCCAACAATAGACGAAATTGCAAAAGAACTTGATGTTGACAAAGAGGAAATAGCCTTCTGCCTAGATGCTATCCAAGAACCAGTATCATTGCAAGAACCTGTATATGGAGATGATACGGAAAATATATTTGTGATGGATCAAATAAGTGATAAGAAAAACAGTGATGAATTATGGGCTGAAAAGATAACAATAAATGAAGCAATGAAAAGACTAAATGAAAAAGAAAAGAATATTATGAATAAGAGATTTTACGAGGGCAGAACCCAAATGGAGGTAGCAAACGAAATAGGAATTTCACAAGCCCAAGTCTCTAGATTGGAAAAAAATGCAATAAATCACATTAAAAGGATGTATAGATGAATCTATGCATCCTGCCTTTATATATGGGAGCAAAACACTCAAGCTTGATTAAAACGATGGTATTTTTATGTAAAACACAATAAAAACGCATAAAAAAAATAAGAAAGAATATATATTAATAGTAGTAAATAAAAAAGGAAGGGAATTTTATGGGAGAAAAAGGATTGGATTTTAGACATAAAGAGGTAATAAACATAAAGAATGCCAAAAGACTAGGATATGTTCAAGATGTATGTGCTGACTTATCAACAGGAGCGATAACAAGCATAATTGTTCCGGGAGAGAAGAAAATAAAAGCAATGTTTTCTAATTGTAATGATATAGTTATTCCATGGCAGAAAATTACGAGCATTGGAGAAGATATTATACTGGTAGATATTGATGAACAGGAGTAAAAATATGGCATTAAAACAAACGAGAATGTACGATATAAAAAAATAAACGAAAAAAGTCGAAAAAAAGTATTGACATGTTTTAATCAATATGGTATTATAAGAATGTACACGAACACAGGGGAAAATAAAATATATTTTTTAATATAAATTAGTAAGAAAAAAGCGATGAAAAATATGAGAACATTATAAATTACTAGTTTATTATTTTGCCCTTAAAAGGTATTTAAAAAATATAGAATATTTTTTAAAAAACTATTGACACAAACTTGCAAACGTGATACAATAACAAACGTTCCACAAAGAACAAAAAAGTGAGGACGAAAAGCACATTGAAAAGTAAATAACAAACCTTTGAAAAAAAGACCAATAGCGGTAGTTATTTGTACTACCATAAAAAACAAATAAATGAGCTTAAAACTCAAATCATGATTTTAAAATTGTGCAAACAATTTGAGATAAAAGTGATTTAAGAAAAGAAATTTATTGAATCACAAATAAGCAAAGTTATAACCGAGTTATACAAGGCGAATGAGAAAAAGCGAAAGAGATTATACTTGATGTATATCGAAAGAGCTTTTTTGAAATTCAACGCAGTAAAACGAAGGTTAGAACTGTGCGAATAACATGAGAGTTTGATCCTGGCTCAGGATAAACGCTGGCGGCGCACATAAGACATGCAAGTCGAACGGAAGTCGTTATAATTGAAGTTGATTGAAGATTTATCTGATTGAAACCGATTTTATAACAATGGCTTTAGTGGCGGACTGGTGAGTAACGCGTGAGCAATCTGCCTATTAGAGGGGAATAACAGTGAGAAATCATTGCTAATACCGCATATGCCATAACTATCACATGATAGAAGTGGGAAAGGAGCAATCCGCTAATAGATGGGCTCGCGTCTGATTAGATAGTTGGTGGGGTAACGGCCTACCAAGTCGACGATCAGTAGCCGGACTGAGAGGTTGAACGGCCACATTGGGACTGAGATACG
>USNR01000024.1 GCA_900556135.1 uncultured Clostridium sp.
GATAAGGGAAATTTCTTTTCCTAATTTGAATCATATTATTAGTCAAAAGAGCGGACGTCCTTCGCATTATTTTCCAGCTACATGCACCGGTCATAATGTTTTCACACTTTTTAAAATTAGTATTAAGTATATTTTTATGTAACCAACCTTTATCTTTAATTCTTCTAAATCTCATAATGAATGTTTTATTTTTCAAGCCATATTATTTCCAAATTCAAAATAAAACTAAAAAATAAAAGTAATTTTTTTCCAAAAACGAGAATCAATTACTTTTATTCTTTTGCAATACTTTTTTAATTTATTTTTTCAATATACTATCCTTGTATATTCGCTAATAAATATAATACACAATTATGGATTAAATTTTTCTTGTTTTCTACTTAAGAAAAATAATAGTCTTAATATGCCTTATTCCATCTTGTATTGGTCTCAAATGCGACTTTCTATCTCTTCCATCCTTATAAAAATTTATAGGAACTTCACATATCTTCAAATTATTCTTTTTTGCTCTTATTATCATCTCTGTTGCATATTCCATTCCACCACATTTACAATGCAACTCATTTATCTTCTTAGTTTGATATCCTCTAAGTCCACAATTAAAATCTCCAACTTTAACATTATATATAGCTCTACCAATAGCGGATATTATTGGAGTTCCAACATACTGATGGAATTTTTTCATTGCTCCTTTTTCAATTGTTCCTTTATATCTATTTCCTATTACAAGTTCTTCACCCTGTCTTAATTTTTCTAATATTTTATCTAACTCCAGAAAATTGTAACTATCATCACAATCTCCTATTATTGTATATTTTCCTTTTGCCGATTTGCTTCCCTCAATTAGAGCATGTCCATATCCTTTTTCTTTTACTTCTATAACTCTTGCACCACTCTTTTTTGCTATATAAACAGACTTATCTGTACTTCCATTATCTGCTATCAAAACTTCTCCTTTTATGTTATTGCTGTTAATAAAAGTGTGTGCTTTTATTATGCAAGTTTCGATTGTTTTTTCCTCATTCAGACATGGCATTAATATTGTTAATTCTATTTTTTCCAATTTTTCCCCCATTTAATTTCTTTAAATAATATTTTGTAATTTAATATTTCAAGTATAGCAGCTGTTATTGCAATACAAGAAATAATTTGTTCTCTAAACATGAAAAAAGCATGTCTATATGAGTGATTTGCAAGTGCTAAATATCTAAAATATGGGACTACAGCAATTAAAACCAATAATCCAGCAAACCATTTTTTCTTTATATTTTTCCAATCCGTTAATGCCAATAATATCACAAAAAATAATATTGTATATTTTATTAATGTAGAATCTCTTTTTATTATATTGATTGGATATAAATCATGCCAATTATTATATAATGCTCCAATATACATAGTTTTTCTACTTTCTAATCCTTGAAGCCCATTTATCCTTAACATCGCATTTTCTTTTACATATTGTATTGCATTAACATGTAGTATCATTGATGCTAAAATCCATTTAGTAAACCACATAGCTACATATGCCATCCCCCACAAAGCACATGAAGACACAACAAATTTTATACTCTCTCTAAAACTTGTTACTCTGTTTTCTTCTTTTCTTATTAGCAGTACCAATAAAACTGGAACTAGCACAGTTATTATCTCTGTTGTTAAAAAGTCAAAAAAACATGTTAATATGCCAGAAATAAAAAATAACATATATATTTTTTTATTGCCCTGCTTTTCTAGTAATAATGCTAAAATTGAAGTAACTAGCATTATGTAGAAAGTCCATGAGTATTCTAAACAGTATGGTACAAAGTAAAAAGCTATCATAACCATTGATATTAAAAATATTATTGATACCTTTTTACTTCTTTTAAAAATTATGAAAAATAAGACTATTGCCAATCCATACATTACAATCTTATTTAATGTATATATTTGCTCTATGTTAAAGATAGTTAATAACGGTCTTAAAACTAACATACTTCCATGCCAATATCTTAAATATTGTTCATTTGGTTTAAGATCTCCTTTTACCACATCAATAAAGTCATTATTTATATCCGCGTCTGCGCTTTTGTAAAAGTTTGCCCACATTGTAGCTTCAACTGAATGTTGAAAATCTATACAATATATTATATTTAATAAAACGGTGTCTGCATAATAATGTATCGTTGAATATTCTCTTCTCTTTATTATCTCTTCTACTCCTGCATTCTTTTCGAAAAACTCCACTGATTCCTCTATATTCTTTTTGATAGCACCTTGTGGTATTTTCGAACTTAATGTTAATGCACTAAATAGTATTCCTACAATTGCTATATATACAATTATATATTTTAAAATTTTATTTTCTAATTTCATCTTCCAGTATTCCCTTGCCTATAAAGTTTTATAGGATTTCTTCTATTTTATCAACATATATCCTTCTAGATTCCAATAATCTATACTTTCTAATTTGCCCTCTTCATTTAAAGTATATGATAAATCTAAACTCTTTATATATAAGTCTCTGTCGTCATTTATTTTTATTTTTCTATTATTTAGTATATAATCTCTTGTATCTGATTTGCTATTTTTATTTAGTTCCACTAATCTTTCTATATAATCTTCCATATTTATACTATATACATTATCTAAATTGATGTTTTGTAATTCCTTCACATCTGATAGGTATAAATTTCTTGTTATTTCTTTTATTCTATTATATCCTTCCACACTTACAACAGATTCATCTTTATTTGGTGAAAAGAATATATCATTTCTTAAAATAATGTCTTTATCTATGTCATAATTTTCTTCAAAACTTTCTTCTGATATATAACTAGGTATATACTTTTCTTGACCTTTTTGTCCCTTTAAATAATAATAAGCCCCTTGAGCCTTTTTTCTATCTTCTTTTGATAGATCTTCATATTTTTCATCACTTCTCCATGCATTTTTTAGCCTTTGTGCCTGATTTATATTAGAAACTGTTTGCATGTTTATCACTGGCATTATTGTTGAAATTAAAATTATAACTATTGCTGATGTAAATATATGTATTAGATACTTTCTGTCTTTATATAAAGATACAAATATCGCTATTACCTCAAATATTATAAACATTCCCCCTAGATATCTAACAGGTGTAATTCCATTTTCCACAATTCTTGCACCTAAAGAGTATATTTGTAATCCTATAAAAGGTGCAAATGCTATTGGCATTATCTTGCAAAATCTACTAACAGCTTTAGATGTATCTTTAAAGCTATAAGCCATAGTCCAAACTGGAAAAGCACATATAAATAATCCCGTTACAATTTTAAATATCGAGTTTGATGGAATTTGCTTAAATAAAAATATTTTTGCCATATACATATATATTATAGCTGTTGTTAATATTGTTAATGGAAGTAATACAAATAAAATCAACTTTTCTATAAATTTACTTGTTTCTTGTTTTGTATTATTTAAGGATATTAATCCTGCTGGTACCAAGTACAATCCTAACAGTGCTATATGCATTCTAATTATCAGCTCATAATTTCCATTAGTTAAAAGCAATGATATAAAAATAGATAATATTACAGTTAAGCCTATTGCTAATATTAAATATACTATTCCCACGTTAAATAGATTTTTAAAAACTCTTGTGCAGTATTGACTAGTTTCTAATTCAGAATTTTTTATAATTTTTATTAAACCCACAAGAATTAAAATAAACGAATATCCTATAACATATCTTCCGTATCCCATTGAAGGATTTAATGTAATTAGTCTCTCTAATCCTACAGCCACTAATATTCCTAAAACATAAAGAGGTGCTTTACGTTTTAAATTTAAATTATATGTTTCAATTGTAAAGAAATTTATAGCCATTATTGCTGATGATATAATAAACGATACAATAAATTTATAATCATTATCATAGTTTGCGAATGTCAAAAAAATTGTTGCTATTATAATTATTATATTTGTTGCTACATATTGTTTCATGTAACTTTTATAGCTGTCTGTTGCTTTATTAAAAAATTCTTTTATTTTTTCCATTAATAAGTCCCCCTATATTTATTTTTATTTTTTAACCTATTTCTAATTCATCTTCATAAGGAAATAATTTCTTCAATGCTTCTTCTTTGTTTAACACATATGGTTTTCCATTTTTATCAAAGCAATAATATTCTGGTAACTCTTTTCCAATCTCTCCAGCTTCCATTTCTCGCTTTTTCATTTTAATATCTTTTTCTGCAACTTTTTTATATTTTATATGATTCAAATCTCCATATAAACATCTATCTTTAGTTTCTTCATCCCAATACTGTATTTCTATTAATGGACTATTTAAGTTTTCTTCATTTCTAACTACTATTTGATGAACTGCATTATAGTTTGTTTCTACTCTTTCTGCATGATTTTTTTCTCTTATAACGGCAAAATTACTGTCATCAAAAATTGCATCTCCTAAAGCTTCTCTAATCTTAGGATTCTGCATTCTTTTTAATATCTGTTGTACAAGCTTAACTTCTATTGCATTTTTCCCAACTACTCTAATTCCAAAGCAATCATCCAATGCTTTTTCTTTTGTCTTATCATTTTTAAAAGCTGACATGAAAGCTTTTATTCTTCCTTCAACTTCTAAACTTCCTTTTACCCTTATTTTTTTATCTCCTATTACTATTCCGTCTTTTAGTTTTTGTATTATTTGATATATTTGTATAATAGCTTTTTCATACTCTGTCCTTTGTGTCTCAATGTATCCTCTGTATATCGAATACCTGTCATCAGCCATTATGTATTAATACCCACTTTCTTTTCTTTAATTTGCGTGTATATTATATCATATTAATACCTATCTTTCAACTGTTTTCCATTGACAGAATTTATCTATAATCAACAAAAAGACCATGCTTTCGCATGGCTCTTATTTATATTTTATTCTTCACCCTCAACTGCATTTGTATCAGCTGGAGCTGGATCTTCAGCTTCATCATAAGCCTTCATTATAGCCTCAGTAATTTTAGCTCTTGTTTCTGGCTTAATAGGATGAGCTATATCATTAAATTTTCCATTTTTACCTTTACTTGGCATAGCAATGATTGTGCCTTTTGATGTTTCTATAACTTTTATTTCATGAACAACAAATTCATTATCGAATGTTATAGAAGCTATAGCTTTCATCTTTCCTTCTGTGTTGAATTTTTTTAAACGTACATCTGTAATTTCCATATCTGAGTACCACCTTCCAATGTTTATTTAGTACATTTTTTATGTACTACTATATTATTCTCCATTCTTTTATTTTTTCCTTCTATTTTTTACAAAATATTTGCATTTTTATTTGGAAGTTATAATTTGTAACCATTTTTTATTTTTTACATATTATTTTGTAGATATATTTTTAATGTAAATTTTAAATATATATGCAAATCTCACATAAATTTCAAGCTTTATAAAATTATTTTATTTAACTGGTTGAAAAACTTTAATTTTCGTTATATAATGTACGCTGAAATGAATTTAAAGGAGTGTAATATATTGGCTAATCTAGAAGATTTAAAACATTATAGACATATACATATGTTAGGAATAGGTGGAACTAGTATGAGTGGTATCGCTGCTCTACTTAAAAATTGGGGATTTCTTGTAACTGGTTCTGATGCTTCTGCTTCTGAACTTACGGAGGAGCTACAAAGTAGAAACATTCATGTTACTATAGGTCATGATTTTGAGGGCTTACGCAAGGCTGATATAGTTGTATATAGTGCTGCTATTTCTCAAGCAGATCCCGAAATACAAGAAGCCAAAAGATTAGGAATTACTCTAATGGAAAGATCTACTTTCTTAGGTCTTATTACAAAAGCTTTTTCTGAATCTATATGTATATCAGGAACTCATGGAAAAACAACTACTACATCTATGATTTCAGTTTGTTTTATAGAAGCTAACATGGATCCAAGTATTCAAGTTGGTGCACTTTTAAAACCAATAAACGGAAATTACAGAGTTGGAAATAGCAATTATTTCATTTTAGAAGCTTGCGAGTATGTTGAAAGTTTCTTAAAGTTCTTCCCTAAAACGGAAGTTATTCTTAATATTGATAATGACCATTTAGATTACTTTAAAAATATTGATAATATAAAAGAAGCATTTATTAAGTATGTAAAATTACTACCAGATGATGGTTTATTAGTTTTGAATACAGACAACGAGTACTGTGCTGATTTATACAAATACACAAATGCAAAAGTTGTAACATTCAGCTTGGATAATTCTAAATCTAATTTTGTTGCTAGAAATATTTCTTTTGACAGAAATGGTTTTCCATCTTTTGATGTTTATAGAAATAACTCTTTCTTCAAAACCTTTAAGCTTTCTGTTCCAGGACGTCACAACGTATACAATGCACTTGCTTGTATTGCTACATGTTATGAATATGGAATAGATAAGGAAATTATCAAATCAGCATTGTTAAAATATACAGGTGCTCATAGAAGATTTGAATATGTTGGAGAAGTTAATGGTGCAACAATATATGACGATTATGCTCATCATCCATCAGAAATAAAAGCTGTATATGATGCTATGGAGCAAAAAGATTTTAATAGATCTTGGGTTGTTTTCCAACCACATACATATAGTAGAACTAAAAATTTGCTTAATGATTTTGCACAATCACTTAGCGGTTTTAACAACATTATAGTTACTGATATTTATGCAGCAAGAGAATCTGACACCTTGGGTGTTTCTGCACAAGATTTAGTAGAACAAATAAACAAAGTTCAAAAGCATGCAATTTATATGCACGATTTTGCAGATATTGCAAAATATATCCGTGACAGGGTTATGCCTAATGATATAGTTTTAACAATAGGTGCAGGTACTGTAACGAATATTGGTCCTATGATTATAGGTGAATAATTTATATGCCAAAAAAGAAGAAAAATTTTAACCATGATTTTTCTTCTTTTTTTGAGCTTTATATTATATTTGTTCTCTTCTATTTATTTTCTTTCAAGTTTAAATTATTTATACAAAAAACTAATAATTACTATTTTCTAAATTTGGATATTTAAATGTCATCCCTTTTTCTGAAACTTGCCCATTAGGAAAGTGGTTTATATTCATTGCCAAACTTCCCTTCATAAAATATCTGTATCTAGAAGCATATGTTAAAGTTCCTCCTCCAACTATTATTGGGTCATCCCAAGTTGCATCTATTGCATACCATTTTCCATCTAATTGAACATAATTCCATTCGTGATTTTCTGTTGTTCCTTCCGAATTTTGTGCAGTACCACTAACTAAAATGCATGGTATTCCTAACTGGTCCATTATGTATTTAAATCCTTTTGCATATCCTTCACATACCACAGACTTCATAACAAATGTTCCATATATATTATAAGAATTTTTACCCGAAACTTCTGTGCCATAATCCACATTATCCACTAGCCAATCGTGGACTTTTGTTATTTTGCTATAATCATCTCCTGACAAGGTTGATATAATCTGATTTCTTATATTTTCAATTTGACCAAATGCCATATCTACTATTTGTTCGTTTTGAAAACCATCTTCTAAATAACTACCGCTACTTCCTGGCCCCATTGATAATTTATATTGTACATTACTTCCTCGAGTAATTGTTTTTATGCTTAAATTAATTTTTGAAACATCTATATAAAACAGTTCTACTCTATCCATTATAATTGCATCCCATGCAGATTGAAAATCTGTATTTAGTAATTCTTTTCCGTTTGCTTCTTTTAATCTTGATGCAATATCTTCTGACAACTTAATCTCATAAGTTCCACTTTTCATATTATCCATATTTTTTTCTATTGTATTATAAATCTTTTTTGCATTATCACTTAATTGATAATAATAATATTTGTATGAATTACTTTCTGATATTGGTTGTTGCTGTTCTTCTTGATTATCATTTATTATTATTGGTACTATTGTTTGAACATTTTGGTCAATTTGATTTTTATTGTCATCTTTTTCTTGCTTTTCCACCTGTATACTAGATTCTTCAATATTGCTTATTGTTTCCACATTTGCAAACATGTCATTTTTATTTATTCTATAAATTGCAATAATAGAAAAGGTTAATAAAGTTGCAACTATTAATAAAATTATATTAACTATTATATATGTACTAATATCTTTTGTTTCTCTTCTCATATTTTATAATCCTTCCTTACAGCACTTTAATACCTATGCTAGTATACGTTAACTATAGCATGTATAATGCTATCATCTTCTGATTTTATTGCTATTATATGCTTATTATTTTCAAATGAATATAAACATTTAATTTTATCATTATATTTTATCTGTTTTTTATACATTATATCTATATTATTAAATCTATTTTCTTTGTAAACATTTTCTGGTAAAGCTTCATATGCAAAGTCTAAATAGAATAAATTATGAACATGGTCATTTACATCTATTTGATTTCTTAAAACTTTTAGGTTAACCTCACTACTATAAGAATTCGCTTCTTTTAGTTTAGGTATTTCAGTTTCTTCAAATACTTTTTTATTTTCTGGTTTATATTTTCCTATTAAATCTTCTGGCAGTCTCGCTAGAGATTTTGTATCTATATTTATTAAAGCCCATTTACTACTAGCTAATACTATTAAATTTTCTTGTTCATCATATATCTCATAATCTCTATATGTAAACACTCTGTTTGTATCTCTCGCCCATGTTTTAACTTTAATTTTAGAATTATATTTTGCTCTATTTAAAACTTTAACTTTCCAACTTAATAAAATCCAACTTAATTTGGTTTCATCTATTTCATTTAGTCCATATCCAACTTTTTCTGAATGCATTCCGCCTGCATTTTCTAAAACCTTTATTATTGCTTTATTTGTTAATAAGTTTGACTCTCCTACATCTGTAAGTCCTATTGTGTATTCACATTCAAAAACTGCCATTTTTTATCCTCTCCTGTATGTATATTATATTTTAAAATAAGAATTTTTTCAAGGAACAAATCCGAAAATTTTCAAATTGCAATTATCTTATTTTAATTTACTTACAATATATTTTATATAATACCGAGTTTATGGATTTTTAATATAAAAAAGTGTCGGTAGCTTATGAAAACTATTGACACCTTTTTACCATTTCTTTACAAAAGATTTTCTAGAATATTTGGCAATTTTCTTACTCCTCATATTACTTATTTATAATCTTTTCGGTGTGATTAAAAAATTAATTAGATTTTTTAATCATAGTAGTTAAATGAAAAAGTATGTAAAATCTATAATTATTTACATACTTTTTATGTTCTAATTTTTATCAGTTCTCTCAATTAATCATCTATTAGCACTGGCGCTTTTTCTCCATTTACCGTTCCTATTTTCCATTCTTTTAACGGAACCTCATAGTCATTTTTATGTTCTTTTACATATGCATTAAGTGTGTTTACCACTTCTTGCACATTTGAATCATCAAAAGAAATACTTCCCTCATTCACTTCTATGTTTGAATTATTCTTAGTCATACTACTTGGATAAAAGCAATTAGTTAAATCAACTGTGGCTCCGCCATAAGCATAATAAAAATTATTTCCATAATTTGTTATCTTCCCTAAACTGCATGTATTTATGATATTTCTGGTGCCCGAGCTATATGAGCACCCCATTATTCCACTTGCATAATTGTATGATGAGCTTGTACTTTCACTTCCCTTTATTGTTCCACTATTATAACAGTTAACAATTGTTGTTGTTCCACTAACATCATCCCACCTTATTAATCCTCCCGACATATCATTCCCTTTATTTATACAATTTATCAGTGTTATATTTCCATAAACCTCACTAGCAAATCCACTTGCACGATCTGCTTCAATATTTACTAAATTACTGCAATTATAAAATTCGCCTCCAGAAGCTCTATAAGAAAAAACTCCTACACTTGATGCTTTTATATTTCCTGAAAGTCTTAAATTCTTTATTGTACTTCTGCATAATGCCCCAAAAAAGCCAGCACTTTCAGTTCTGTTCTCGTATAAGTTTTTTATCATATTATTCTGTCCCTCTAAGTTTCCCCAAAACATTTTAGAACTATTACCTGTATCAGGTCCTATTGGTACAAAACCAACTCCTGTTTTATCTGTTATTATTTCTTGTAATGTAGTAGTACTCGAGTCATCTATTTTATATGCATCATTTTCTGAATCATATGTCCATTTTAATTCTGATTTTGAATATGAAAATTTAGATTCGAAATTCAATGTTTTTGTTAATATAAAGTTTTTGTCCTTAAAAGGTTGAGTAACAGCAACAACATCCTTTACTTCTCCATTTTCATCTATATAATTTCCCTTTCCATTTGTTCTATTAGCTAATATTACTAAATCCTCTATGCAACTTATCTCATAAGGTTTTTCCTCGCTTCCATCACATCTTCCACCTTTAGTTATATCACCAGCATATTCGTCCTTTGTAATCTTATTTGCATCACTAATATTACCTTCACTATCAACCTCATAATATCTATCTGAATCAGTAAACAATATTTCAAAAACATCTCCAGCATCATTTACCTCTGTTTTACCTTCACCTGTCTCATCATTCAAGGCTTTTTCTAAGGTATCTTGCTCAACTCTTGAACCTTTGCTCTTTATCAAAGAAACTGTAGTTGCTCTTTTTACGATCCCTTTCTCCTCGTCAATTTCAGCTTGCTCCTTTGCATTCTTCGCTTCTCCGATAATCCCATTATTACCTAGTGTAAGTTTTATACCTATACTAGTTAATATTAATAAAACCACAATAGTAACAGCCAAAGCTAATAATGTAATTCCTTTAGAATTTTTAATTTCTCCAATTATCTTACCTTTGTTCTTTTCCATTTAAGATTCCTCCTAAAAATATTTTTCCTTTTTATATAAATACTCAAAATCACCTCTACCCAGCGCATTAACTAATAAATATGAGACACAATTAGGGATTGAAATTTTCGCTTAACTATGAATATATAACTTGCTCGTAGGATGATAAGGGAAATTTCTGGGTTTCCTAATTTGAATCATACTATTAGTCAAAATGAGCGGACGTCAAACGCATTATAATTATTTTTCCCTAGCGCATTGACTGATAAATATGAGACACAATTAGGGATTGAAATTTTCTCTTAACTATGAATATATAACTTGCTCGTAGGACGATAAGGGAAATTTCTGGGTTCCCTAATTTGAATCATATTATTAGTCAAAAGAGCGGATGTCAGATGCATTATAATTATCTCTACCTAGCGCATTGACTAATAAATATGGGACACAATTAGGGATTGAAATTTTCTCTTAACTATAAACTTATGACTTTCTCGTAGGACGATAAGGGAAATTTCTTTTCCTAATTTGTAACATATTATTAGGCAAAATGAGCGGACGTCAAAAGACACACAATATTGGTATTAAGTATATTACTTAAAGATTTTGTTTATAATGAGAGTATAGCAATAAACTACTGAAAAATCAACATTTAATAACAAAAAGTTTTAAAGAATTTTTATAAAATTATTTTTTGATTTTAAAATAAGATTTAGTAAAATGTAAGAAAATCAGTGATATGCATTAATTTGAAAAGACGGGAGTTTTCCTTAAGTAATATACTTAATTCAAAATTTATTTTTATGTAATCCTGTTTTACTTTTTAATCGCTTAAATATTATAATAAATTGTTTTATTTCGTAAGTCACTTTTATATCCAATTTTACTTTTCTTATTTTTTCAGCACACAGAACTAATTTTGTAAAAAGGCATAAAAAACACAATAAGACGCTCCTGTTTGACTGAAAATCTCAGCCAGACAAAAGCGTCCCTATTTATTATTATCTAAAAACTTCTTGAGCTTCCTCCGCCTCCTGAAGAGCCACCTCCACCAAAAGAACCGCCTCCTGAAGAGAATCCCCCTGAAGATCTACCCATGCCACTTCCACCTGATATATTAGAAATCATTGCTATAAAATTAAATAGCACAAAGAAAACTACTATAACAATTTGCTTTAATATATAAGATTCAATCCCTGAAAAAGCTGCATCTCTAAAAATAAAATAGTAACATACTGCAACGAAAAACAAATACAGAATTGATATCGATGTTTTTTGCCTTCTATTTATCTTTCCCGTTACCTTTAAGCTTCTCAACACTGCTCCAATTATTGATGAAATCAATGGGAATCCAATAAAACCAAACATAGCTTTAATTGTTTCTGCGTTTCCCTCAGTTTCAGTTGTCTTTACTGCACTCTCAGCTCCAACATCAACATTATATTCTTCTGCAACTACACTTAAAATTGCACTGAACCCATTTTTTATTCCGTCATTCCAATTATTTTGTTTCAGATAAGGAATAATGTACTCGTCTTGTATTCTGCCTGTTTTTCCATCTGGAAGTATACCTTCTAATCCATATCCTACTTCAATTCTAAACTGTCTCTCTTCAAGTGCAAGTAATAAAAGAACTCCATTATTTTTCGTTTTATCTCCTATGCCAAACTTTCTAAATAATTGCACCGCATAGTCTTCTAAAGAATTTCCTTCTAAATTAGGTACTGTAACAACTACTATTTGAGCCCCTGTCTGATTATATAAGCTTTTATTTGCATTTATAATATAATTTTTTGTTTCTTCGCTAAGAAGCCCTGCATAATCATTAACATAGAAATCTGTAGTTGGATTTACAATAGCAAAAGCTTTTATATTTAAAACATTTAATAATATAACACATATTATTATAATTTTAATCCAGATACTTTTTTTATTCAAAATTAACACTTGGCACCTCCGAGCTACTCTCTTCTGCCTCAAAATATGTTGCCTTTTCAAATCCAAACATTCCTGCTAATATATTATTTGGAAATCTTTTTATTGTTGTATTTAGATTTTTTACAGAATTATTGTAATCTCTTCTTGCAACTGCAATACGATTTTCAGTTCCTGCTAGTTCATCAGATAATTGTTTAAAATTTTCTGATGACTTTAAGTCTGGATAATTTTCCACCACTACCATCAAAGCATTCAAGGAATTTGTTAATTCATTATTAGCACTTGACTTATCTTCAATACTTTTTGCGTTTACTAATTTAGTTCTTGCATCTGTTACTTTGTCTATAATCTCATTTTCATGACTTGCATAACCTTTAACTGTGCTAACTAAATTTGGTATTAAATCTGCTCTTCTTTGTAGCATTACATCTAAATTTGATAATGAACTCTCTACATTTTCTTTCTTTGATACCATACCGTTATACCCATTAACCATTGCTATTGCAATAATTGCTATAATTGCAATAATACAAATTATAATTACATTTGATTTTTTCATAATAAAATCCTCCTATATTTTTATTATTCTATCAATTATAAAAATAACATTCACTCAATTTTCTGTCAATAGTTTTTTGCTTTTTCGTAATATAATTATTCGTTTTTAATATTAATTAATATCTAAATAATATTTTTTAATTTTCTGCACACAATTATACCAATAGGTATATCTATACATATTAGTTTCTGTAAAATTTTATTTATACATGCTATATTTTTACATATAGAAATTTTTTCTAATAATAAGTGTCTTAAGAATTGGAGGTTATTATGGCAGTTGATTATGTAATAATTGGACAAAGGCTAAAAAATGCAAGAAAAAGTGCAGATATGACACAACAAGAGTTAGCAGAAAAATTAAATCTTTCTGTTGCTTTTATAAGTAGAGTTGAAAGAGGTAGTTCACACATAAACTTACGAAGATTAACTGAATTTTGTTCTGCATTAGGAATTTCTGAAGGAACGGTTCTTAACGGAGTTTCTAACATGGATGAACATTATTTATCTTCTGAGTTTAATGATATATTAGAAAAATGTTCACCAAAGAAACAAAAACTAATTTATAAATTATCAAAAATAATCGCTGAAGAGGAAGAATGATTTTTGTCATTCTTCCATTTTTTTCATTGATATTTATTATGTGATATGTTAATATTAATAGTATAAATTTTTATAATTTTTTTATTCAAAAAGTTATTATTTTACTTAAAGAGAAAGGATGATAATTATATGAAATTTGAACAATGGAAAGATTTTAATAGTGGAAGATGGCAAGATGAAATTAATGTTAGAGATTTTATTTTCCATAATTACACGCCTTATGAAGGTGATGAGAGTTTTCTAGCCGGACCAACAGAAAAAGTTACAAAATTATGGAATAAGGTTTTGGATTTATATAAAGAGGAAAAGGATAAGGGTGTTCTTGATGTTGACACCAAAACTCCTTCTGGAATAAATAGATATCAACCTGGATATCTTGATAAAGATTTAGAAGATATTGTAGGATTTCAAACTGATGCACCTCTAAAAAGAGCTATAATGCCTAATGGTGGTATTCGTATAGTAGAAAAGTCTTGTGAAGCATATGGATATAAAGTTGATGATGAAGTTGAATATATTTATCACAATTTAAGAAAAACTCATAATGATGGTGTTTTTGATGTATACACACCCGATATTCGTATTGCTAGGTCACATCATTTATTAACTGGTTTACCTGATGGATACGGTCGTGGACGTATAATTGGGGATTATAGACGTGTTCCCCTTTATGGTGTTGACGCTTTGATTGATGAAAAAAAGGAAGAGCTTGATATTTTAAATGTAGACGAATTTACTGAATCTGTAATTAGAAGTCGTGAAGAAACTGCAGAACAAATTAAGGCTTTAGAAGATTTAAAGAAAATGGCAAATGGCTATGGCTTTGACATTTCTATACCTGCTTCAAATTCTAAAGAAGCAGTACAATGGCTATATTTTGCTTATTTAGGTGCTATAAAAGATCAAAATGGTGCTGCAATGTCTTTGGGTAGAACTTCTACATTTTTAGATATATACTTCGAAAGAGATTTAAAAAACGGTTCTATCACAGAATCTGAAGTTCAAGAACTTATGGATCAATTTGTTATGAAACTTAGAATGGTACGTTTTTTACGTGCTCCTGAATATAACAGCTTATTTAGTGGTGATCCTGTATGGGTTACAGAAAGCATTGGTGGTATGGGAATTGATGGCAGGACTTTAGTTACTAAAAACTCTTTTAGAATTCTTCATACACTAGAAAATTTAGGTGCTGCTCCAGAACCAAATTTAACTGTTCTTTGGTCTAAACATTTACCAAAAGCTTTTAAAGATTATTGTGCAAAAATATCAATTGCAACATCTTCTATTCAATATGAAAATGATGATTTAATGAGGATCACTTTAGGAGATGATTACGGTATTGCTTGTTGTGTTTCTGCAATGAAAATTGGTAAACAAATGCAATTCTTTGGAGCCAGAGCAAACCTTGCAAAAGCTTTGCTATATGCCATAAATGGTGGACGTGATGAGAACACAGGTAAACAGGTAACTCCTGAGTTTGAATCTATAAAAAGTGAATATTTAGACTATGACGAAGTAGTTAGAAAATACGACCAAATGCTAGACTATGTTGCTATGATTTATATAAAAGCTTTAAATGCCATTCATTATATGCATGATAAATATTCATATGAAGCTTTAGAAATGGCATTACATGATAAAGAAATTTTACGTACAATGGCTTGTGGTATAGCTGGTTTATCTGTTGTTGCTGATTCCCTTTCAGCTATAAAATATGCAAAAGTAAAAGTTGTTCGTGATGAAACAGGACTTGCTACAGATTATATTGTTGAAGGAGATTATCCAAAATACGGAAATGATGATGATAGAGTTGATAGTATTGCAGTTGATTTAGTAAAAACATTTATGAAGAAACTAGAACGTCATTACACTTATAGAAACTCTAAGCCAACACTATCAGTTTTAACTATAACTTCAAATGTTGTTTATGGTAAAAATACAGGTAACACTCCTGATGGAAGAAGAGCTGGTGCTCCATTTGGACCAGGTGCTAACCCTCTTCATGGTAGAGACAGTTCTGGTGCATTAGCTGTAATGAACACTATCGCAAGATTACCTTACGATTATTCTGAAGATGGAATATCTTTTACATTCTCAATCTCTCCTAGTACATTAGGAAAGGATGATGAAACCAAAATAAATAATTTAGTTAGTATGCTAGATGGATATTTCCTTCAATCTGGTCATCATATAAATGTAAATGTTTTTGATAGAGCTTTACTTTTAGATGCAATGGATCACCCTGAAAAATATCCTCAATTAACAATACGTGTTTCTGGTTATGCTGTAAACTTTACAAAATTAACTAGAGAACAACAATTAGATGTAGTTAACAGAACAATTCATGAAAGAATTTAATGCACTATAAGGATGTGAAACATTATGGAAAACGATTTAGAAATCACCTGCCCTATTCATTCTTTTGAAACTTTTGGGGCTGTTGATGGACCTGGAATTAGATTTGTAATTTTTACACAAGGTTGTAACTTAAAATGCAAATATTGTCAAAATAGAGATACTTGGTGCCATACTGGTGGAACAAAATATTCTGTAGCAGAAGTTTTAGATAAAATATATAGATATAAAAATTATATAATTCCTTCTGGTGGCGGAGTTACAGTAAGTGGAGGAGAACCTCTTCTCCACTTAGACTTCCTAATTGCATTATTTAAAGAGTTAAAACGTAATGGCTTTCCCACTGCAATAGATACTTCTGGCGTGTTTTATATCACGCCTAAAATTCAAGAAGTAATAGAATTAACTGACCTTTTTCTATTAGATATAAAATGTATTAATGATGAGATTTGTAAAGATTTAACTGGTGTCTCTAATAAAAAAGAATTGGAATTTGCCGAATACTTGAGCAATCATGGCAAACATATGTGGATAAGACAGGTTTTAGTTCCAGATTATACAGATAAAGAAGATGATTTAAAAAAATTGAAGGATTTTATTTCAACATTAAAAACAGTAGATAAAGTAGAAATTCTACCATATCACGACATGGGCAAATATAAATGGATAAACTTAGGACTAGAATATCCTTTAGAAGGGACAAGGGTTGCTACTACTGAAGATGTTGAAAAAGCTAAAAAAATTCTTGGGATATAGAACAAATAAGAAATACCAGGTAAACTTAAACAATTTTTTATTATTTTCCAAAAGCTCTCTCGATATTTTTTTGAGAGAGCTTTTACTGCTCATTTATATAACTAAATTTATTATAAATCCTGAAATTATACCTATAAGATATAAAATTCCAGCTATTTTCAAATTTTCTTTTATATTTTTATTAGATTTAAATAGTACTAACATTCCTATTCCTGAACCTACTAATAATCCAGAAATCATTGCTCCCATACTAATTAAATTTGTTAAATACAATTCTGTAATAATTACTGAACTTGCACAATTAGGAATAAATCCAACTAATGCACATATCAATATTCCAACAGTAGGAAATCTTGTTATAAAGTTTGAAATATTTTCCTCTCCTATTAAATGTATTCCAATGTTAAGTATAAATGTAATTATTATAATAAATAGAAATATATTTAATGTGTGTTTTAATGATGATTTAAATATTCCATGTTCACAATCGCAATGTTCATGTTCACATAGATGTGACACATTTTCTACTACATTGTCTTCTTTTTTCTTGTTAATAAATCTTGTAATTATATCAACTGAAAATCCTGCAACAACACCTATAACAAGCTTTATTGCTAATATTTGTAAAATCAAACCAACTGAAGCAGATTCCGAAATTAAAATAGGTAGCATTTCATCAGATGTAGATAAGAATACTGCTATTAAAGTTCCTATTGATATAATTCTAGCAGAATACAAATTTGCTGCTGCTGCTGAAAATCCACATTGAGGAAATACTCCTAATATTCCTCCAAATAAAGGTCCAAACTTTCCTGATTTTTTCACAATATTTTGTGTCTTATTCCCTGTTTTGTGTTCAATATATTCCATTATTAAATATGTAATGAATAAAAACGGAAGTAATTTTATTCCATCTATTAATGTATCTTTTATAATATCAATCATCTTAAATGATTTCCTTTCCAAAATATCAATAGATTAATAATAACATAAAATCAGGATGTTGACAAGGGGGCTTTTGTTTTTATGTAGAGTCTGCTAATTTTTTTCATTTTTTCACATTTAGAAGTCAAGTCTACCCTTAATAGAGTGCGACACGTGCACCAGTGTATTCGTCGCTACTGTTTGTAAAACCAGAAGACCATTCAGCTACAGGCACAGCCGAGCCGTGATTTCTGCAAACCCCTCCTCTCATATTGCACGGCATCCAAGAATCCGGCGTATTTTCTAAGGTCCACTCCCATACATTGCCAGCAAGATCATATATGTTCATCTTAATATTCCTTGCATCTGCTCCTGTTGTTAATAAGACCGAACCTGTAGGCTTTGTATATCCTGCTGTTGGAACTGACGTCCAATTTGCACCATTATCTGTTGAATATTTCGCGTTTATATTAGTTACTACGAAACTCGCACCATAGTAATTTCCCCAACTTGTACTGTCTGTTTTTAAATCTGCTTGTGATACTCCTTTTGTTTCTAAATATTTTAGCACTAAGTCCCATTGCACTCCAAACATTAAACTACTTGTACATCCTCTTGGTGCAAACGTTTCTGCTAAACTTTCTGCCTGGCTACATGTTATATAATTGTATGGTATTTTATTTGCCTTTATTAGTGGTGTATTTCCAGTCCCTGTACTAGATGTTCTTCCTGTGTTTGTTGATGTTGCATTTTCATCCCCTATTTCGTATCTTCCTATCCAGAATCCTCCGCGCTGGTAAACGCTTTTTATCATTTCCTTCTTTAATGCACTATACTGCGAACTTGTTAATCCTGTTGTTGCATCTGAATAATATTCGTCTTTATAACTTATGCTACATCTATAGTCGTTTGCATATGTGTGCAGGTCTGTTTCTATTTTTGTGTATTCAGCATCCGTAAAATCTGTTATTCTTAACCCTGCAGTTGGATATACTGTTGTTGTTTTTGGAACTTCTATCCACACAAACTGATTTCCTTCTAAATCTGTTCCTACCTTTGATTTGCCTTTATATTTTTCTTTGTCTGCAATATTATCTGATATTACAAGTCCTGTATTTTTCGAACCACCAACATAATAAAAGCCTTCTGGAATTGTAACGCCGTCTGAAACTGTTTTTACATTTTGGTTATATAACTCGTCAAATGATATTTCTGTATCTGTTTCAGTTACTTGTAATGACTCAATATTTCCGTCAGAATCGTAGTTTATTGTTCCGTATTTTTCTAAAATTGCTACAATTTCTTCATTTGAAATCTCTCCATTACTATTTTCCAACTTTTTTTCTAGTAATTCTGTTTGTATACTTTTCTTTACCTGTTCATCTATTTTCTCTGTTTTAGTTTCTTTAGAAAATGATATAAGCCCATTTTCTCCAATAAGTGTGCTTACAGTTACACTTGCTAATATCATCAAAACAACTATGGTAATTACTAAAACTATAAGCGTAATTCCCTCTGTATTTTTTTTAATCATTTTTCTTTTCTCCTTACTTCTCTTCTGATTTTTATCTAATTATAATTTTATAATATCATATTGAATTGCTCTTTTCAATTATAAATTCCTTTTGTAATAAAATTGTAAATTTTTATTTTGGGTTTACAAATTCCGACAGACTTTTTGTTTTTTATGTTTTATAATTATGTCGTTCTTTAGTGAAAGGAGGTGATTTCCTTGATGTTTAAGAATCGCAAAAGAAAAAATGGAAAAAACAGGCATTGTACAGAATGCCTGTTTTTTTTACAATCTTTGATTGTAAATTCTCCAACTTAATTTGGTGATCCTTGACGTCTAACCTTAATTAATTATAATATATTTTTTTATTTTTGCAATAGATTTTATTAAAATTTTTCAAAAATCGTTCGACAAAATATTTAAAAAATTATTATTTAATTTTCGATTTCCATTTTTTAGCATACTATTAAATTATTTTTATATAATTATAATAATATTATTTCTTATAGATTGTTAGGAGATTTTATTATGAGTCATTCCAATTCTGTAACTTCAAATAAGACCTTTATTTTTTCTTTTTCGTTAAGAAAAAAAATCTTGTCTATTTTATTTGTGACATTTACTATTTGTTTAGTATTTTTTTCTAATAGTAATTTAG
Source organism: uncultured Clostridium sp. (assembly GCA_900556135.1). Classification (GTDB taxonomy): domain Bacteria; phylum Bacillota; class Clostridia; order TANB77; family CAG-508; genus UMGS1901. Next base: position 20,140 of record USNR01000024.1, read on the forward strand.
TTGCCGCCAAAAAAGGATTAGCCTTGTGGGCAAATAATGTGGTACCAGCTCTTTTTCCTTTTTTTGTTGCAACAGAACTATTGTCTTATACAAATGTATGTGAAAAATTAAGTAGGCTTTTAGAAAAAATAATGAGACCTATTTTTAATGTACCTGGCAATGTCGCTTATGCATTTATCTTGGGGTTAATTAGCGGTTATCCAGTGGGTGCCAAAATTGTAACTTCACTCAGAAATTCTAATAAATGTTCTAAAAACGAAGGTAATAGAATGTTGGCTTTTACAAATAATTCTGGTCCACTTTTTGTTATTGGAACTGTTGGTATAACCCTATTTAACAGCAGTACTATAGGCATTTTACTATTAGTTACACACATTTTAGCCTCAATTACAGTTGGAATTATTCTTGGTATTATTAGCAGATTCCAATTCAAATATACAGTTGAAAATATCTCAAATTCAGGTTACACCAGTTTTAACAGTAAACAATGTAATTTATCCAATTTAGGTGAGGTTCTTGGAAATAGTATTTTAAGTGCCATAAAGACAACACTTGTAATTGGTGGCTTTGTTGTATTGTTTTCTGTTATAATTTCAATTTTAAATACAAGCAACTTGCTGTCAATTTGTGCATACACATTACAACCTATTTTCAAACTACTTAATATTGATATTTCATTTATAAAGCCAATTTTAACTGGCTTGTTAGAGCTAACAAATGGCGTATCTCTAGTTTCTGGAATTCCATGTAAAGTTCTTACAACAAATATTGTTCTATGTGCGTTCTTATTAGGTTTTGGAGGTTTATCAGTATTGCTTCAAGTTTTAAGTATTATCTCGAAATCTGATTTATCTATAAAAACATATTTATTTGCCAAACTTTTACAAGGCATTATTGCAGGCACTTACACATATATATTAATATCGAACTTTGGATTTTTTAATTTTAATATTTAGTATTACAAAGTTGAAATAAAAGTTTTGGCTTTTCTAGAAAGGAGTTTTTTATTATGGACAAAGATTATTTCAATATGAATAATTATGGTGCCCCACCTTATTGGGGATATGATACAAATGACCCTAATGCTAGCAATCCCATGGATAGCAATATGTTTAATCCTATGATGCAATATGAGCAAGCATATATGTATTACAGATATTTGAGTCAGCAAATGGAGTATAAAATACGATGCAAGGAATATGAAAAATTGGCTTCAAATACCGAAAATTCCAGAAATAGTGCAAGGAAAATCGAATAATCCTTGCATTTTTCTATATTTTATGGTAAACTATAGATAGTATTGTTTTATTTTATGAACGGAGGTGAAGTTCTTAAAGACGCTTTAAGAACATAAATATATGAGTATATTCTCAACTTTAAAACGTGTATTTTTAGATTCAGAAGACATTGATCCTACTTCTAACATGGAGAATGCGGATCTATCTGATGAATTAAGAAAATCTTTAAAAAATATAGATAATATTACTTCAATAGAAGAAGCAAGACAAAGATCTGCTGTTAATTATGGGGGTAAAAAATCATCTGTAAAAGAAACTTCAAGAGTAAAAAGTATAGGTAGGACTGGTCGTAAAGCTCCTGTAAAAGAAGAAATTAAAGAAAATAAAAAAATTGATGATGTTTTAGATCGTTAATATTATATAAGAGTAAAATCTATTCATATTGCAATTCTTAATTTTAACAAAATGTAAATCTATAACATATTTTATAATATTTATGAATTGTAATATGAATAGTAACTCTTTTATATAAATGATTTAAAAATCGCTTTTTCATATATAATTTTCGCATACTTAATGCTTCGCTTTTAGGTGAAGATATGGCGTTGATACTTGGTGTATCATTAGAAAAAAGCAGAATATTTTTTTTGATAGCCGTTGCTATTCTGGTAAGTATGATTGTAGCTGCAACGGGAATAATTGGCTTTGTTGGCCTTGTTATACCACATATAGTACGTATTGTTTGTGGTAATAATCATTTAAAGCTCTTACCGTATTCTATATTGGGCGGAGCTATTTATATGCTGTGGTGTGATGTATTGGCACGAAGTCTTTTGCTAAAAACAGAATTACCAATAGGTATATTGACAGCTTTTATTGGCGGACCTTTTTTCTTATATCTTATGTGCAGTAAAAAATATGGGTTTGGTGATAAGTAATGGAGATACAGAC
>USNR01000025.1 GCA_900556135.1 uncultured Clostridium sp.
TCCATTTCAACTAATAATTGATTTAATGTTTGATTGTTTTCTGTTTCTGCTCCTGATGCGTCTGTTCTTCTTGCACCAATAGCGTCTATCTCATCTATAAATATTATACATGGAGACATCTTTTCTGCTTTTTCAAATAATTTTCTTACTCTTGAAGCTCCTAATCCTGCAAACATTTCTATAAACTCTGAACCACTCATTGGAATAAATGGCACACCTGCTTGTCCTGCTATTGCCTTAGCAATTAAAGTTTTTCCGGTTCCTGGTTCTCCACAAAGCAATACACCTCTTGGAATTTTCGCACCCATATTATAAAATTTATCTGGATTTTTTAAGAAATTAACAATTTCTAACATTTCTTCTTTTTCTTCGTCAATTCCAGCTACATCGTCAAATGTTGTTTTTACATCTTCCTCTTCTGGATCATAAACTTTTCCTTTGCTTCCCAATCCTTGCATTTGCATTAGGAAAACAAACAATACAACCAACATAATTGTAGGTATCAAGGAAAATAATTTTTCTCCTATAGTTACTAATGAACTTTGTTTTTCTTGAATTAACTCTATATCATTTCCTTCTTGAACTTTATCTTGAATTAATTCCATAAAAGCTTGAGTGCTTGGAACTATTGCCTTTTTTATTTCCTCATCATCTCTCATTTTTACTTTGATAGATGTGCTTCCCACTGTCATTTTTATTTGTTCAATATTGCCTGCATCAATTTCTTTTATTAATTCTGTATAAGCAATTTCTCCTTCTTTTATCTCTGTTTCATCTTTTTTATTGTTCGATAAAACTAAATATATTGAAGAAGCCATTATAATAACAGCTAATATAGCAATAACTATATACAATGTTATTTTTTTCTTATCTTGCTTACCTTTTCTTTTTTTATTATCGTCTTTTTTTGATTCATTACTCATGTTATCAAATTCCCTTTCTAATTATTAATTAACAATTATCTTATGCATTGTCTCGTTCAGGTTTGTTTCCAATTCTAGGTAACGGACCCTCTTCCTTCTTTTCTTTTTGTTTATCTCTCTTTTTTACCTCTTCTTTTTCTCTTTCATTTTTTTCATTTTCTTGTTTTTCTTTTATTTCTTCCTTAACTTTCTCTTGCTCGCTTACTATTTTTTGAACTTCCATTTGATTTTTTATATAATCTGATTTAATCATAAGTATAGCAGTTATTATATAAATATATGCTATTGTTGTATACATTACTTGGAAATATTTTATTGTAATTCCTGTAAAGAAGTTAAGCACTATATATATCATATTCAATACTAAAGGTAAAGTAAGTGCATGCACAGCAATATTAAATGATGCTGAAAACTTCATTTTTAATCTTACAATTCTACTTGTAAAGAATGCCAATACTGCTAACATTAAGCAATCTATCAATACATTTATTGTATATATTGCAAACATATATGCAAACATTAATAAAGTAATAGCAATATAGATAGATACATAATTTTTGTTATAATAATCTAAAATTGTTTGTTTGTCTAAAGACTCAATATTATAGGCCTTAAGCATTGTGTCATAATCACTTTCTGCCAATGCAGATATTTTTTGATTAATAATAATTACTTTATCTCTTAGAATTATCGCACCAGTACCTCTCTCATTTATATCTTTTTTGTACTGTTGTAATTGTTCATCATTTAGTTCTGATGTATCAATAATAACTGTGCCAATACTATCATCAAAATCGTTTATTTCAGTTTTCTCGTTATTATTTATAGTAACAATACCTTCAGCATAATTTAAACTATCAACATTTTCATCAAACTTTTTCATCACATTACTCAAATTTTTAGAAAAAGTACACACTGATAGTACCGTTATTAAAACTGAAAAAATAGCCATTATCTTTACCAGATATAGTACAGCTTGTCCTACATTTTCTTTTGCAAACATTTCGTATTTTTCGAAATCTTTAATGCTTATTAATACCTTTTTGAAGAAAGGTATTTTATCTTTTGTTTTTTTTGAATTTTCTTTTTGTTTTTCACTACCTTGCATTGATGCCTCATTCCTTTCCACAACAATATTTTGTGCAATAGTTTATTTATTATTAATTTTTCTTCTCTACAACAGCTCCATCAGCAGTATCTTTAATTGTATAACCTTTTTTGATTATCAAATCTCTTAATCTGTCTGATTCTGCCCATTGTTTATTCTCTCTTGCGATTTTTCTTTTCTCAACAAGTTTTTGTATTTCTTCTGGGATTTCCTCTTTATTCTCTTCTAAGTAAGTTTTTGCATTTTTTATGTCTAAACCTAATACTTTATCAAAGTCTAAAAGTAACTCTGCAAACTGTTTTGATTTTTTGCTATTTCTAGCAACTTCCCATACCACACTCATAGCAGCTGGCATGTTCATATCGTCATTAATACATTCTAAAAATCTTTTTTTGTATTCGTTTATAATATTTTCTTCAACTGTTTCTGTTCCATTAATGTGTTTTAAATAGCTATCAAATAGTCTTTGTAATGCTACTTGAGAAGCCATTGCGCCTTCAAATGTAAAGTTTAATTTTGTTCTATAATGTGCAGTAAAACAAAATAATTTATATGCTAATGGAGTTATTCCTTTTTCTGCTAATTGTGAAACAGTATAAACATTTCCGAGGCTTTTAGACATTTTTCCGCCATCTACTAATAAAAATTCACAATGCATCCAAGTTCTAGCAGGTATCTTTCCTGTAGCTCCCTTAGCTTGAGCAATCTCATTTTCGTGATGTGTTGGTATATGGTCTACACCACCTGTATGGATATCAAATTCTTCTCCTAAGAATCTTCTTCCCATTGTAGAGCATTCTAAATGCCATCCTGGGTATGAAAGTCCCCATGGGCTCTCCCATTTCATTATATGATTTTCTGGAGCCTTAATCCATATAGCAAAATCATATGGATTTCTTTTTTCTGGATCAACCTCAACCCTTGCTCCTGCAATTTGTTCATCCAATTTTCTATTAGATAACACTGGATATTTATCCAATTTTGAAATATCAAAATATATTCCTTTGCTTGTTTCATAAGCATATCCATTTTTAATAATATCCTTTACATACTCAATCATCTGTGGAATATTTTCTGTTGCCTTAGTTATTATTTCTGGTTTATCAATATTTAATTTTGTCATATCCTTTAAAAACACATCCGTATAATAAGCTGCTATTTCATATGGATCTTTATGTTCCTTCTTAGCAGCTTTAACCATCTTGTCTTCGCCTTCATCAGCGTCAGACTCTAGATGACCTACGTCTGTTATGTTCATTACATGTTTTAATGAATACCCATTATATTTCAATGTTCTTCTTAGTGTATCCATAAAAATGTATGCTCTAAAATTACCTATATGAGCAAAACTATATACTGTGGGACCACAGCTATATAGTTTTACTTCATTTTTTTCTAAAGGAATGAATTTTTCTTTTTGTTTTGTAAGTGTATTATATAAAATTAAATCCATTACTTTTATCAACCTTTCATTTAATCTTCAACAACTTCATTTACATTTTCTTTATTCTCTTTTATTTCATTTTTCTTATCATCATTATCTGAAGTTGTTTTCTTTTTACTAACAACAATTGTTATTGTTTCATCAGCAGAAAGTTCTGCTCCCTCTTGTTTACTTTGAGATAGTACAGTTCCCTCTTTTTTATCTGACTCTTTTGTCTCTACTGTAACTTTTAATCCTAAAGCTTTTATTTTTGAAATTGCGTCATCTTTACTTAATCCAACAACATTTATCATTTTTATAGTCTTTTTGGTATGCTCTGTACACACCTCTGTTGGAACGTCATACTTATCTGAACCATCTGTTTTCCACAATGTTGTATCTTCTTTCTCTGGTCTTGAAGTATATGATTTTTCCTCAGTATTAGGACAGAATTCATTAGCAATCTTGCCTGTATCTGTACAAATGGTTAGTACTTTATGACCATCACATTCATCTGGTACCGTACCTTTAACATAATATTCAGTATATGTGTTTGTACATGAGCTTGTAGCAACCTTTCCAGAATCCTTGCAAATCGTTGCAGATACTATATTGCTTGGCTTTTCAAAGCTTGAATCAGCTAAATCAGCATGTATCTTTTTCATTGCATATGCCCACAATCTAGCTGCTGGGTTTGTACTTGAAGATATATATTCTGGCTGGTCATAACCAAACCATGTTGCAGCCGTATAATATGATGTAAATCCACAGAACCATCTATCTTTATTATCTGTTGTAGTTCCTGTTTTTCCTCCAGTTTCTTGACCAGATATCTTACAGTATGGTGCTGTTCCACCAGAGCCAACAGGGCCTGTTAATATGCTTCTTGCTATATAGCTATTTCCTTCTGACATTACTCTATTTTTTTCTTGAACTGGTTCTAATATAACATTTCCAGACGCATCCGTCATTTTTGTATAGAATGTTGGTGTTATATACACTCCACCATTAGCTATTGTTGCATATGCTCCCGCCATTTCTAAAGCAGATATACCGTTTGTAACACCACCAAGAACTAATGCTAAGTTTTCGTCGTTATGACTAGAATTTTCTGATGCTGTTACAAGAGATGTAATTCCCATTTGTCTCATAAAATCTATTGAATTTTTAGGTCCTAGTTCAGACATTATCTTAACTTCTGTAGTATTTGCAGAAATCTCTATAGCTTTTCTAACTGTAATTAATCCTTTATGTGAGTTTGTAGGATTATAATTTCCAAAGTATGTGTTAGACTCATCATAAACTGTTCCAGCTGTTATTATTCCTTTTTCCAACGCAGGTGCAATTGATGCTATAGGTTTAATAGATGATCCTGGTTGTCTTGGTGATTGAGTAGCTCTATTTAATCCATTAGAATCTACATCATCTCCCATTCCTCCAATACATCCTACAACCTGACCAGTTTTGTGGTCTATTACAACCATTGCAGATTGAACATGCTTGTTTATTAGATTTCCATCTTTATCTTTTTGTCTACCAGAATAGATATAATCGTTATCTTTATAAAGATTTTCCATAATAGTTTGTATAGAATTATCTTGAGTAGTATAAATTCTATATCCACCACCATATATCTTAGTTGTAGCATAATCCACATCAAGGTCTTTTTCCTCGGCATATTGTTTTACAACCTGGTTTAATGCTGCTTTTGCTAAATATGACATTGTTGCAGCAGATGTTGTAGTGCCTCTTTCGAAAGCTAATCCTGTATCAACCTCAGCAACTGCTGAGTTATACTCTTCTTCAGTAATTTTTCCTAGGCTTTTCATTTCGCCTAAAACTGTTTTTGTTCTTTTCTTTATCTTTTCTGAATTATCAGTTTCAGTAAATGGATTATAACTATTTGGAGAATGGTTTATTCCCGCTAAAAATGCACATTGTGCTAAGTCCAGCTCATTACATGATTTATTAAAGTAATATTGTGAACCAAGTTCAACACCATAAACATCTCCACCCATAAATATAAGGTTTAAGTATAATTCCAGTATTTGGTCTTTAGATAGAATTTTTTCAACCTGATATGCTCTAGAAATTTCTCTTATCTTTCTTTGAACACCAGCCATTCCTGAATCATCTTTATCATTCATCAAATTCTTAACTAATTGTTGCGTTATGGTACTTCCACCATAAGAAGAGCCTTTACCTCTATTTATCGCATATGTTAAAGTGGCTCCAACTGTTCTTTTTAAGTTAACTCCATGGTGTGTATAAAATGTTTTATCTTCTATTGATACAAATGCGTCTTGCAATTGTTGTGGAATATCACTTAAATGTACTACCTTTCTCTTTTCATCGCCAGATACTGTTGCAATTTCATTGCCATCCTTATCATATACTGTTGTATTTATTTTGCTTAATGTAAGATTTTCTTCTGATATCTCCCATTTATCGCTAAAGAAAATTCCCGCGATTATTCCAGCTCCTACAATTATTAGCAAAATAAACAAAATTATAAGTATTCTTATTGTTTTCTTGAACTTTGGATGTCTTTTCCAAAATCCTTTCTTTTTATTTTTACCAATTTCTTTATCTAAGTCTTTTCTTTTTACATTCTTTGCTTTTTTGGCACTTGACTTTTTTTTGTTTGTATTTCCCATTAAATAGTCCTCCTATTTTTCTTTTTTGAATACATCAATATTATATTACATAATCGTATAAAAGTAAAAGCTTTTTGTAATTTTTTTGTATTTTCCTACTGATTTTATACTGTCATTTACAAATTCCTAATACATTAAAAGTATTTGAATATTTTTAGTATTCATACTCTTCAAAAATGTCTTGCAGTGTGGTTACTAACTTAGCTCCCTGCTTTATAATGTCGTTACTTCCAATTGAACATTTACTTGTAATATTGCCTGGAACAGCAAATACATTTTTCCCTTGTTCCAACGCAAAATCAACAGTTATTAGAGCTCCACTATTCTTCATCGCTTCAATTACAAGTACTCCATCTGATAACCCACTAATTATTCTATTACGTTGAGGAAATGTATACTTACTTGGTCTGGTTCCCGTCATATATTCAGAAACAATTAACCCACCATTTCTTAAAATTCGCTCCTCTAAATTTTTATTCTCTGGCGGATAAACATATTCCAAACTGTTTCCCAAAACCATTATAGTTTTTCCTCCTACAGCAAGAGCACCCAAATGAGCAAATGTATCGATTCCTCTCGCTCCACCGCTAATTATAGTAAATCCTTTCTTTGCCATTCCATTCGCAAAAGCAGAAGTTACCTGCTTTCCATAAGCTGTGCATTTTCTAGAACCAATTATTGCAATACTCTTCTCGTGCAACAAACTTATGTCACCTTTACAAAATAAGCATATTGGATATTCTACAATCTGTTTTAACTTTTCTGGATACTTGCTATCATTGCATGTAAGCAAATTAATATTTTTAAATTCATTCATAATAATACCTCTTTTCTCCCCTTATTGTTACTTTAAAAGAAAAGATAATATTAACTAATTTGCTTTTGTTTTACACTATTCAATTCAATATTTAAGCTATTTTATTTAATATTATTTTGAGCTTTACAAGCTTTAACAACATTTGTCATTAACATTGCAATCGTCATAGGTCCAACTCCACCTGGAACAGGTGTGATGTGAGATGCTTTTTCCTTAACATTTTCAAAATCAACATCTCCAGCTAATTTGCCATCTTGTTTTCTATTCATTCCAACATCAACAATAACAGCTCCCTCTTTTACCATATCTGCTGTTACCATATTTAATTTTCCAACTGCGCTTATTAATATATCTGCTTTTTTTGTTATTTCTGCAATATTTTTAGTTTTCGAATGACAAATTGTAACTGTGGCATTTTCATTTAATAGACATTGTGCCATAGGCTTTCCAACAATATTGCTTCTACCTATAACAACAGCATTTTTCCCTTCTATTGCTATGTTATATTCTTTAAGCATTCGTATTATTCCATAAGGTGTACATGAAATAAAAGTATCTACACCAATTAATAATTTTCCAACATTAATTGGATTGAATCCATCAACATCCTTTGTGTAGTCAATTCTCTCAAATGCTTTATTTATATCCAATCCGTTAGGTATTGGACTTTGAAGTAATATTCCATTTATGTCTTTTCTATTATTAAGATTATCAATAATAGAAAGTAATTCTTCCATACTAGTTTCTGCTCCTAATAATACTTCTTCATATTCAACACCACTTTCAACACAAGCCTTGCTTTTGTTTCTAACATAAATTTTAGAAGCAGGGTTATCTCCAACCAATATAACAGCAAGTTTTGGAACGATCCCCTTTTCTGCCAATTTTTCAGTTTCTTTCTTAAGTTCTCCTCTAATCTTGGCAGCTAGTGCTTTTCCATCCATCAAAGTATACATATTGTTTTTGTACGATACATTCAGCCTTATATCATACTCTCCTTCCCCTATTTTTTATCATATTGTTTTGCATACCTATATTATATTATTTTCAAGATTTTTTCAATAGATATCTGTAAAAGTTTGAAAAACGTCCCGTTTTGTAGTATAATATAGTGGTTACAAAAATGAAAGGACTAATTAAAATGAATAAAAATGATGCAGAAGATATTTTTCAGTACGGAAATTATTTGAATTTAAGACAAATTAATAACGCAAATGATTATACCAAATTAAGTATAGCTGGAGAAATAATAAAATCAGGAGGTTTAGTTTTATTTCCAACTGAAACAGTATATGGTTTAGGTGCTAATGGATTAGACGAAAATGCCGTAAAGAAAATTTATATCGCAAAAGGAAGAAAATCTGATAATCCCTTGATTTTGCATATTTGTGATATAGAAATGTTAGGACAAATAGCCCAAAATATATCAGATGTAGAATTTAGTTTGATGAACGCATTTTGGCCAGGACCTTTTACCATTATTTTAAGTAAAAAAGATAATGTTCCTATGGCAGTTTCGGGCGGTCTTGATACAATTGGCGTTCGTATGCCTAATAATGAAATTGCACGAAATTTAATAAAGTTTTCAGGAGTTCCTATTGCAGCACCTAGCGCTAACATTTCTGGAAGACCTAGTGGAACAAATATTAAAGATATATTTGATGAACTTGCTGACAAAGTAGATTATATTATAGATGGCGGTGATTGCAATATCGGTTTAGAATCCACAGTTGTAAGAGTAATCGATGGCATACCACACATTTTGAGACCTGGAAAAATAACTGCCGAAGATATAAAAGAAATCGCAGGAGATGTTGTTGTAGATAAGCATGTTTTAGGAAAGTTGGAACCTGATAAAAAAGTTCTATCACCTGGAATGAAATATAAACATTATGCCCCTAAAACGGATTGCGTTTTAGTATATGACGAAGATAACAAGAAACTTCAAAACAAGATATTAGAACTCGCTAATAACTCAATTACACAAGAAAAAACACCTTTGATAATGTGTTTAAACGATAATGTAGAATTTTTCAAAAATGTCTTTAATGGTAATATAGAAATCATAAATATGGGAGCTACTCTAGAAGATGTTTCTAAGAATGTTTTTACAGATTTAAGAAAAGCTGATAAATACAAAGCTGACTTAATTATAATTCAAGGTGTTTCTACAAAAGGTTTAGGACTTGCTATTACAAATAGATTGCTTAGAGCCTGCAATTATAATGTTTACTAGTTTTTTTCACTCTCTAGCGTATGGTATAATAAAAATGATGTATAATTAGGGATTGAAATTTTCTCTTAACTATGAACTCTCGTCTTTATCATGGTTACAGAAGGAAAAATTCTTTTCCTAATTTGCAGCATTTTATTATGCCAAAAGAGCGGATGTTCTTTTCATTATTTTCCATCTAAACACGCTGCTTTCAGTGCTTATAAGTCAACATACAAAAACTAGAGGAAAAATATCCTCTAGTTTTTATATACACTCAAACCAACTTATTGTAATTGTGCAAGTCTATCAATTGTTTCCTCTAATTTCTTTTTATAATTAGCCAACTTTTCTTTTTCTTGATTTATTTTAGCTTCTGGTGCTTTATTTACAAATCCAGGATTTGATAACATTTTCTCTCCTCTTGCAACTTCTGCTTCTAACTTTGTTTTTTCCTGTTCTAATCTTGCCCTTTCTTCTCCTATATCTATTAAACCTTCTAAAGGCATATACACAGCAATGTCATCCGTTAAAACACTTATTGCATTTTCTGGTATGTTCTCTTTTCCTTTTTGTATTGTAATCTTATTTCCAAAACCTAATTTTAATATAAAGTCTTGCGCTTCTAAAATGACTTTTTCGTATTTATCAGTTACAAATATTAGTTCTTCTTTTTTTGATGGATGAATATTCATATTTGCTCTTACATTACGAATTCCTGTTATTATTTCTTTAATTTTTTCTACAGCTTTTTCTTCCATATCAAAATTAAAGTTTGCATTTGCTTCTGGCCATTTTGAAATCATTAATTCTGTATCCTCATCATGAATCAAGCTTCTGTAAATCTTTGTTGTTATAAATGGCATAAATGGATGCAATAATTTCATAGATGTTCCAAATATATGATTTAATACATATGAAACTCTAACCTTATCTTCCATGTCTTCACTATACATTCTAGGTTTTACCATTTCTATATACCAGTCGCAAAATTCATTCCATATAAATGAATATATCTTATCCAAAGCTATACCTAAATCATAATTTTCTATATTTTTTGTTGTTTCAACAACCAATTGATTTAACTTATTTATAATCCATTTATCTTCAATTTTTAAAGAATCATCTTTGTACGTATTAGTTTCTTTGTTGTAATTATCCTCATAAAATTTTAATATAGCTTCTTTATCTACTAGGTTCATGTTTATAAACTTAGCAGCATTCCAGATTTTATTTGCAAAGTTTGATGCTTGGTCTAATTTCTCTGGCATATATTTTATGTCATTTCCCATTGTTGTTCCAGAAAGTAATGAAAATCTTAAACTATCTGCTCCATATTTTTCTATAATCTCTAAAGGATCAATTCCATTACCTAAGCTTTTTGACATCTTTCTTCCTTGAGAATCTCTTACAATTCCATGAATTAATACATCTGAAAACGGCTTTTCTCTTCTTGCATATAAACCAGAAAATATCATTCTTGCTACCCAAAAGAATATAATGTCATAAGCTGTAACTAAAACATCAGTTGGATAAAATGTTTTTAAATCCTCAGAGTTCTCATCTGGCCAACCTAATGTAGAAAATGGCCATAATGCAGAGCTAAACCAAGTATCAAGTGTGTCTGCATCTTGTGTTAAATCTGTACATCCACATCTTTCACATTTTTCTGGCTGTTGTTTTGAAACATTAGTGTGACCACACTCATTACAATAATAAGCTGGTATTCTATGCCCCCACCATATCTGTCTTGAAATACACCAATCTTGTATATTCTCCATCCAATTAAAATATGTTTTTTCATATCTTTTAGGAACAAATTTTATATCATCATTTTTTACTGCATCTATTGCAGGCTTTGCCAAATCTGCCATTCTAACAAACCATTGTTCAGAAATTCTTGGCTCTACTGTATTATGACATCTGTAGCATTTTCCAACATTGTGAGTATAATCTTCTATCTCTACTAATGCTCCTAATTCTTTTAACTTATCTACGATTAAAGGACGTGCATCAATAGATTTCATTCCTTTATATTCAGGTACTAAATCTGTCATGTTTGAATGGTCATCAAATACTTCTATGATATCTAAATTGTGTGCAAGACCTGCTTTATAATCATTAGGATCATGTGCTGGAGTTACCTTTACACAACCAGTTCCAAATTCCTTATCCACAAATTCATCTGCAATAATTGGTATTTCTCTATTTACAATAGGAAGAATACATGTTTTTCCTATAATATCTTTATATCTTTCATCCTCTGGATGAACAGCAACCGCTGTATCTCCTAGCATAGTTTCTGGTCTTGTTGTTGCAACTTCAACATATTTGTCCGTTCCCTTAATTTGATATCTAATATGCCATAAGTGTGATGCTTCTTCTTCATATTCAACTTCTGCATCAGAAATTGCTGTATGGCAAACTGGGCACCAATTTATCATTCTTTTTCCTTTATAAATTAACCCATCATTATATAAATTAACAAACTCTTCTGCAACAGCCTTTGAAAGTCCCTCATCCAAAGTAAATCTACGTCTATCCCAATCACAAGAACAACCAATCTTACGTTGCTGTTGCTGAATAGTACCTCCATACAATCTAGTCCAATCCCATGCTTCTTCTAAAAACTTTTCTCTACCTAAATCTGCCTTTGTAATTCCTTCTCCTTTTAGTTTTGCAACAACTTTAGCCTCTGTGGCAATAGCAGCATGATCTGAACCAGGAAGCCATAACGTATTAAATCCTTGCATTCTTTTAAAACGAATAAGAACATCTTGTATTGTTCCATCTAAAGCATGCCCCATATGAAGTTTTCCTGTAACATTTGGTGGTGGCATCATAATGCAATAACTTTCTGCATCTTTGTTCATGTTAGGTTTAAAGTAACCATTTTTTTCCCATTCTGCATATAGGTTTTCTTCAAAGTCTTTAGGGTTATATTTTCCCTCTAAATTTTCTTTTTCCATACTACAATCATTCCCTTCTTTCTTAACTTTAAATACTTAATAAGACTTATAAATCTCGCTTTGTGAGACTATTACTATATTATTTAAATTTATATCAAAAAACTCGCTCTTACATTATGTAAGGGCGAGTCTCCGCGGTACCACCTTATTTATATACTATATAAATTTAATAATATACATCTCAAAAGTTTATAACGTAAACCATACGGATATATCTACTTTATTTTCAATATATCGGCTCCAAAGCTACCTTCAGTTTGCTTACTACAAGAAGCTTCCACCATTTGCTTCTACTCTCTATCTAGCAGTATAAACTTACTCCTCTTTTTCATTGCCTTTATTTTTATGTTAATATAATATCACATTTTATCATGTCGTGCAATACTTTTTATCAAATTTTTATATTATGCAACTTTCTTAACATATAAAATTACGTTACACAGAAAATTTATTTCTTTATCGCCTGGTTGCATATACATCAAAATTTTCAATCTCATTTACTTTCTGTAATTCATTCTCTATAAAATCCATTACCTTTGTAGGTGTTTGCCAATTTTTATTTTTCTTATTTCTCATTATTAGAATATACACATCTTCCATATTCTTTATCTTATCAATTTGACCATCTTCTCCGCTTCCACCAATATTTCCTTTTAAGAACATATCGAAATCTTTATTATATCTATTTATTGGTATCATATACAAAGCAGCAGTAGCGTCTAAAATGTATGTTGGCTTATCTGAATTTATAATATATTCGTCAACTTTCTTTATTCTTTGTAAAAGTCTTCCATCAACTGGTATATATTTAAAATGTTCTAATTCTTTGAAATTAGAATTTTCATTCACAATCTTAACTAAAGTTACTGTTTGCAAAACTATTATCAATATTGATGTGATATAAAAAGCACACTGTAACATGTATTTTGCAAATACTACTAATTTCTCTTTTAAATACTTTTCTTTAACCTTGTATATTAAATTATATACTACATAAATTAATCCTATTATAGCTGGTAAAGCTCCTACCAAAAAATGAATATTATCTGAAATTGGATATACAATTATAAACGAGGCTAAAGAGTACAATACCAACACTAAATCTCTTCTTTCTCTTTTCCATATCCATATAACTATCATTCCTATAAAATATACTGGAACAATTATGCTTAACATCTTAATGTACAATTCATCACTTACTAATAACTCCAAATATGATTTTTTATTACTAAACGTAAAAATTCCTAATATCGTGTAATCTATAAAGTCTTTCCATGAATTACTTAAAGTTAAATATATTGCAAATATTGCAATAGGTATACATATACCAACTAAACGCATAACAGTAACTTTTAAATTATCTTTTTTAATATATAATAAATTAATCAAAATTACTGCAATCATAACAAATGCTCCAGTAGTTTGTTTAACTAAGAAACTACATCCAGCAATAATTCCTACCAACAACTCAAATTTTGAATTTATCTTATTATTATCATTTAAATGATTTATTATTCTTTTATCGTTATTAGAATTATCTATTTTTATATTCTGCAATTCCAATAACATCAAAATTAATATTAATAATAAGTTAAAGAAATTATAATCTAAGCAAAAATACTCTAAAAATACATATGCAATTAGAAACGTAGCAAAGCATGCTACATATTGATTAATTTTCAGTTTTCGTAATAGCCTATAAGTATAAAACATTATCATTGTGCATAATACAACTGCTAATATCCTTGTAACAATTAATTCATTAGATATCCTTAAAAAAATTGAAGTGATCATAAAAAACAATGGCATCTGAACAATATTAAAGTCTTTATATGCTACTCTATTTTCTGCAATATTTCTAGATAAATTATAATTCCAAACCTCATCAAGGTTTTTTAGTTGTCTAGCAAAAATATTTGTTGATAACAGTAAGAGAATTGCTAACATTAATAAAATTATAACTTTATATTCCTGTTTTTTCATAATTTTCTCCCCCTATACGATTTACGCCAACATATTCCATATACTATAAAGATTATTACTCCAATAATAGATATCACATATGCCATCTTCTCAATTGTTGTTCCAGAGTATGTTATTGATAAATTTGCACTTCTTATATTATCTGGAATGGTTATTTGTATAAATCCATTCTCAGATTCCGAATAGTTTAATTGTTGAACATTTCCATTTTCTTCTATTTTAACGTCATATCCTAAATAATATATAAAAGGCAATTCCAAAATTGTTTTTCCTTCATTATCTATTGAAAACGACAAATTTAAAGCATCTTTTTTTTCATCAAATATAGAACAATTTCCCTCTAGAACATACACATTATCTTTTCTCTTTTTTATATACTCGCAACCATCTTGAAGTGCTTTTATTGGCAAATATTCTCTATTAATACTCATTGGTGATATTTTAGGTTTTTCTAACACTCTTTGTTCATAAGTTTCATTGCCTTTAGCAGTTTCTGTTTTTTCTCTTACAAATTCTAATAGTCTTGCTGATGTAAACACAACCAATATAGCAGTACATATTGTTAAAAATCCTATTGCTATTTTTTTATTATTTATATTTTTGAATATTGTATAAATATTTATTGCACATATTGGCGATAAAAACAAATTAAGAAATACTAGTATTCTCCAAGAAAACTGCACCATAGTTAATGTATTTGGCATAATCATCCATGGAAACAATTTTGTTACCATAAACAAACTAATTGCAGATAATATAGCAAATTCCCCATACCATTTTTTATCTTCTGTTTCTATTTTCTTATATGCTCCAATTCCTAACAACACATAAATTATAATAGGTATTCCTATTATAAAAGACACGGTCTTATCACTGCCAGCATCAGTTAATAATTGCTTAAAAGAAGCACTATTATCCCAAACATCTTCTCCTTCACCTCTCATTATCTCTGCATTAAAAATTGCATAATCTGTTGACATTTTATGCTCTATTAATGGTATAGTAAAAAATGATGTTATTAGTATTATAAACACAGCATTTATTACACATAATTTGATAACATCTTTTTTAAAGAATTTTTTGTAATTAAACGCTAAATAAATCACACAAAATATGGCTGAATATACAGTAGTTATAGTATGACACAATAACATCCCTATTGTTCCTATTGCTATTAAATAATGTTTGGATTTATCCCCTTCTGTTAAGTTGTATAATCCTTGAAATAGAACTGGAATAAATATCAATGCCGTAAACTCTCCTATGGCAAACCTTTCATAAATACATTCAAATCTATATGGAAAGGTTAAATATATAATACTTGATATTAATGCTATTATTTTATTTTTAGATACTTGATGTGTAAAATTATACATTGTAATTCCTGATGCAAAAATAGTAAAAAAGGCAAATAATTCCATAGCATTTTCATATGATGACGTAAACATTTTAAGCATATATGGAATATATGTAACAAATTGAGGATAAAACAAATTTGTAGCATATCCAAAATTATTACAATAAAATGGTGCTATTATATATGGAAAATTAGAGTATAAAATAGAATTTCTCAATCCTATAATTCTTAGTAAATGTATTCTTGTATCTCCAGTTCCTAATAAGGAAATCTTCAAGAACGGTAGTGATACTAATATAGATACTATCATTATTATTGCATAACAAAATATATTTCTCTCTCTAAATTTTAATTTTTTATTATTCTCATTTAATTTAGTATTTTTTTCTTTGCTATTTTTCATTTGATTTTAGATATTAAAATTTAATATCTGCCTTCCTTTCTACGTTTTTGTTAATTATATATTAAAAAAAAAAAAATAACAATACTTTGTTTTCGTATTGTTATCAAAAATATTATTCAGCTGTATCAACAGATACTACCTTTTTTCCGTTATAGTAACCACAACTTGGGCATACTCTATGTTGCATCATTTTTTCGTGACATTGTGGACATTCTACTAAGTTTTTATTTTCTAATTTCCATGTTGATCTTTTTAAACCTGTTCTTGCTTTAGACCATCTTCTTTTTGGTTGTGCCATTTTCTTTTCCCTCCTTATTAGTTAGCTTATGTATATAATATATATATCAATTTATTCAGTACTTTAAAATTATACATTTTTTTTTGTAATTTGTCAATACATAAAGCCCTCAAGTTTATGTTTTCGATATTTTTTTAATTAAATACTCAAATATCATTGCTTCTTATATACTTTATATTTTCTTTTCATTATTCTCATCATCCTATTAGATACATACATATTCTGCTCGTAAGTATCTTGAAATGACCTAGGTAAAGTCTTAATTCTAAAATTCATATCTTCTGTGTCAAATCTATCAAAGTAAAAACTTTTACTTTGCTCTGTTGTATAATATTTATAATTTATACTGTTTCTCCATCTATTTGCTTTTAAGGTATCTCTAAACTTTTTTAAATTCTTAGCATTTCCATATGTTTCAATTATGCCAAAGCCTTCTCCTCCAAGCACTCTTGGCAATTCCTTCGCATACAAATTCCTATCAATTGTTATTTTTTCTAAGACAATATTTATTTTCCAATCCGCCTCAGGGTCATAGTAAAATATTGCATTGTCTTTTTCTGCTACCAACAATGTTTTCAATTGTACCTTTGTAGCATCTTCTATTGGTTCATAGCCCTCTACCTTTTTATATAGATACATATTTTTTTTCGAGACTATTCCATATCTGTACTTTTTAAAGGTTTTATTCATTGATTCTAATCTCTCAGGGTGTTTTTCATATTCCGGATGCCTTCGTAAATATGATGTTAATTCATCAGTTCGAAATTCATAAGCATAATTATTTCTCAATTCAAATAAAGTCATAAGAATATATGCCAATTTGGCTATTGTAATATCGTTCATAACCTGAAATCTTCGCCACATTTTTGGTTCGTAATCTTGCAATTTCACATACAATTGATATATCGGAAATGTTGCCATTATGCTTGTCCTCCCTCTCTATTAGTTTTATATCATATTTGTTTTGTTTCTTCAAACTTTTATTTTGTTAGAACTAAATCTCTTTTAATCGTTCCATTTCTTATTATGCCTAATCCTGTGAACTGGTCATTTACATATACTTTACAAACTCCATCTTTTAAATTTTCATTTGCTTTTAAACTTATACCATTTAGATATTTTAAATAGTCTTTTTCTTTTAGTTCCATTCTTTCACAGTCTTTGAATATGTCCTCTATTTGTAACACACTGCTAAAATCATTATTTTTTATCTTTTCTTCTAAATCAGAAATAGTTATAGCATCTTTTATATTAAATTCTCCTACTTCTATTCTATTTAGTTCTTTCATATATCCCACGGCCCCCAGCTTTGCAGAGATATCTTCACATAAAGTTCTAATATATGTGCCTTTAGAGCATTTTACTTTAAAGGTTATCTGTTTTTCCTCTTTATTAACGCTTACTAACTCTATATCATAAATCTCTATATGTCTTGGCCTAATTTCTACTTGTTTTCCAGCCCTTGCATATTCATATAATTTTTTTCCATCAACTTTTATTGCAGAATATATTGGGGGAATTTGCTTGTTTTTTCCAACAAATGATTTTAATGCCTTTTCAATCTTGTCTTTTTCTAACATATTGCTATCTACTATCTTTTTTTCAATTACTTCACCTTCAACATCTGCAGTTGTTCTTTTTTCACCTAACTGAATTACAGCTTCATATTCCTTATTATGATTAATTAAATACTTCGATATTTTTGTAGCATCACCTAATAAAAGTGGCAGAACACCAGTAGCATTAGGATCTAATGTACCAGTGTGTCCCACCTTTGTATTGAATATCTTTTTGGTTTTTCTTACAACATCATTTGAAGTGCAACCTTTTTCTTTATTAATAATAACAATTCCACTTATCATAGTTTTTCCTTATTTTATTACAGCTTTTATTTGATTTATTAATTGATTTTTTACTTGTTCTATTGAACCTTGAATAGTGCATCCAGCAGCACGAATATGACCGCCTCCGCCAAATATTCTACATACTTCAGATACATTAACATAGTCCTTTGAGCGAAGTGATACTTTTATTCCCTTATCTGTCTCTCTTAAAAATGCTGATACTTCAACTCCTTCAACGTCTCTGCCTTGTTCAACTATTCCATCATAATCACCGTTTTCGGCATTTACTTCTTCTTCGTCTTTTTTAGTTATATATGTAAAGGCTATTTTTCCGTCATATAAAAATTCTAATCTGTTTAAAGCTATTCTATGTAAATCAAACTTAGATTTAGACATGCTTGCAAATACTTTCTGATATATTCTTGAAACTTTTACTCCAGATTCAGATAGTTTTGCCACAAACTTAAATGTTTCTGCTGTTACTCCATCATATCTAAATCCTCCTGTATCAGTTATTATTCCTGTTAATATAGATGTTCCTATTTCCTTTGTAACTTCTATATTAAAATAACTAAATAATACTAGTAATAGCTGGCAACATGCAGGAGCATCTTGGTCCACATAGTTAAAATCTCCATACATAGTATTAGAGCCATGATGATCTATTACTATTTTACTTTTTGCATTTTCAAATACTGGAGCAAATCCATTCAACATTTTTATATTAGCACAATCTACCGTTATAGCTAAATCATATCTATCTATTTCACTTTGTTTTTTTACATCTTCCATTCCAGGTAAGAAAGAAAATGCTTTAGGATATTCCGCAATTAAAATATCTGATTCTTTACCTAGCTGTTTCAAAGCCAAATGCATAGCAGTAGCACTTCCCACAGCATCTCCATCTGGATTTTCATGTGTTAATATAACAATTGTTTCAGCCTTTTTTATTTCTTCCAATATGTTGTCTAATGTCATGTTTCCTCCTCTGATAAAAATAATTATATTATTATTATTTTTTATTATATTTTATTTTTATAATATTTTTCAACATCCATAATTATTTATTTTCATTTAACTCTTTTAATATATTATCAATTCTCTCACCATATTCCATAGAATCGTCTAGTTCAAATACTAATTCAGGTGTAATTCTTAAATTAACTGTTTTTGCAACTTGAGATCTAATGAATTTTGCAGAATCTTTTAAACCATTCATTGTTTTTGTTTTACTCTTAGAATTTAATAAACTTACATATACTTTAGCATATTTTAAATCAGGTGTAATTTTAACTCTTGTAACACTTATTAAACCTGTTACATCTGGATTTTTCAGTTCAAATGTTAAAATATGACTTATCTCCTTTTTTAGCTCTTCATTAATTCTGCCAAGTCTGGCTTCATTTTTATTACTCATCTTTTCAATCCCTTTCTAAAGCTATATAATTTATGCTTTAAAACTAGTTTTCTAATGTGATGTTAACGGAATTTTATGTATAAAATTCCGTCATGTCACATCAATATTGCATTATTTTTTAGTTTCATTTAATTTAGATTTTCTTGTACGAGGTTTTTCTTCCATTATATAAACCTCTATGATATCGCCTTCTTTTAAGTCGTTGTATCCTTCTATTTGCAATCCACATTCAAATCCTTTTGCTACTTCTTTAACATCATCTTTGAATCTCTTTAAAGATATAAGTTTGCCTTCATGAACTACTATATCTTCACGTATTACTCTAACCCCAGCATTTCTTTCTATTCTTCCTTCTTTTACATATCCACCAGCGATAGTACCAACATTTGATATTTTGAATGTTTGTCTTACTTCTACATTTCCAATAACTTTTTCTTCGTAAATTGGATCCAACATTCCGTTCATAGCAGCTTCAACATCTTCCAAAGCTTGATATATTACAGAATATAATTTAATTTCTACTCCTAGTTTTTCTGCAACATCTTTTGCCATTGAATTAGGACGTACATTAAATCCTATTATTATCGCTTCTGAAGCTTTTGCTAAGTTTACATCAGATTCTGTTATGCTTCCTGCATTAGAATGTATAACTCTTACAGCAACTTCGCTATCTGACAATTTTTCTAATGATTGTTTTAATGCCTCTGCAGTTCCTTGAACATCTGCTTTTACAATTATATTTAAGTGCTTCAAATCTTCGTTTTCCATTTTTTCAAATAGATTATCCAAAGTAACTTTGTTGTAAAGGTTCATGGCAGCTTCTCTTTCTTTTCTTTCTCTCTTTTCTATCAAATGTTTTGCCATTTTTTCATCTTTTACTTCGTAGAATGTCTCACCTGCTTCTGGAACTTTTGTTAATCCCATTATTTCAACCGGTGTAGAAGGACCAGCACTCTTTGCTGATTTTCCTTTATCATCCTTCATTGCTCTTATTCTACCAATTGTTGTGCCTACAACTATTGTATCTCCAACATCTAATTTACCTCTTTGAACTAATACAGATGCAATAGGGCCTTTTGCTTTATCTAGTCTTGCTTCTATTACAACACCTTTTGCTTGTTTATTTGGATTCACTTTTAAGTCTTGCATATCTGAAACCAATAATACCATTTCTAATAATTGATCAATATTAGTATGTTGTTTTGCAGATATTTCAACAAAAATTGTATCTCCGCCCCACTCTTCTGGAACTAATTCATATTTCATTAATTCTTGTTTAACCTTTTCTGGGTTAGCTCCTGGTACATCAATTTTATTTATTGCAACAATTATTGGGATTCCAGCTGCTTTTGCATGATTTATAGCTTCAACTGTTTGAGGCATAACACCGTCATCTGCTGCAAC
>USNR01000026.1 GCA_900556135.1 uncultured Clostridium sp.
TAAAAGAAAAGAAACTTTCATATAATTTGCACATTTAATTATTTTTATTAGTAGTATTATAATTAATATATAATTTGTTGGAGTGTGGTTATAATGAAAAAAATAAAATTACCTATTAAGAATATAGAAACTAACATAATTTTAAATGCCTTAATACAATTTAAAAATGATAAATTAAAACAAGGTATCTATACAGAACCTATTGATGAACTAATTTTAAAATTGAATAAAATTATAATATATTCTTTTCTTTTATGATATAAATATGAATATTAATACTAATGTAAAAAAGGAGGAGAAATAAATGGAATGGAATCAAATGTTACCAGAGTTTGATGTTTTTAATTTAGAAGATAGTTTACAGTTTTATATAGATTTAATTGGTTTTAATGTAGTGTATGATAGAAAAGAAGATAAATTTGCTTTTTTGCAATTAGAAAATGTACAACTTATGATACAAGAAATAGACAATGAGAATAATAAATGGGGAACTGGAAAATTAGAATACCCACTAGGAGTTGGCATTAATTTTCAAATAGATGTAACTAATATAGATGAAATATATAATAGATTAAAAACAGCAAAATATAAAATATTTATAGAAATGGAAGAACATTGGTATAGAAAAGATAATATTCTAATGGGATGTAAAGAGTTTTTAGTACAAGATCCAAATGGATATTTATTAAGATTTATGCAAGATTTAGGAGAAAAGACTGAGCAGAATTAAGCTCAGTCTTTTAATATCTAGTTTATTTTTTAGCTCCAGTAAAAACTTTCATTTTAATCTTACGAGTATATCAGAAAATTTGGGGCAACTTTCCACAAATTGTTCTATATACTCGTTTAAATTATTTAGTTTTGGAATTATTTATAATTTCAGTATATAATTTTCATTTCAATTTTTATATATTAAAATCATCAAATTCTAAGTCTGCAAATTCTATGTTTTCTATATTTTTCACATTGTTTTTTCATCTAATGTCAACTTAAATACTTCTGGTGAATTTAGTCTTTTATTAAAGATGATTTTTCCATTGTAGCTTAGTATTATTTTCTCACTTTTTATTAGACTTTCCTGAGTCGTATTGTATCTTTCTATATTGTTCTTCATATTAAGTCTAACTGAATGTCTTATTAGATATACTGTTGTTTCCATAGTCTTTTGCCCATCTATTTATCTTAATCTTCATTTATTAGATGCACTGGGTATTCTCCATTCTTTATAACGTCTATAATATTTTGTGGTTTTAGGTTGCATTTTTCTAAATCTTTTATATCAATCCATTCATAGTGAATATCACTCTCTCCACCTTCTTCTACATTTTCCATTGTATATTCTATTTTTTTATCTTCTTCATTGCAAAACTCTGCTTTATATACAAACATTATTTCATGATATTTCAAGCCTTTTAGTTCAAAGAAATTTTCAATTGTTGATATGTATCCTGTTATTTCTATTTCTTTGCCTAATTCTTCTTGCATCTCACGTTTTATTGTATCTTGTGAACTTTCTCCTATTCTTACATGTCCACCTAGCAGTGCATAATAGTCCGCCAATTTTCCCTTATGTAGTAAAACTTTTCCATTATGTATTATCACCCCAACAGCTCTTATATTTAATTTATAGCCATCCATTTTTATGGCTAAATCTCCTGGTTCGTATGCCATATTATCTCCTCCTAAATTTTTTATTAAGCTCTATTTCTTCTGCTATATTTCGCTTTTCTTCGTCAACATATTCCAAAAATATTTTATTATAAAACGCTCCTTTCTTTTTTTCTTTTGCTTTCATAACCTTCTCGACTTCTTCAAATTTATAGCCCTTTAATTTCATTATTGCATTTATTACTTCCATTAAGTCTCCAAGCTCTTCAATGCTGTTCTCCTCTATAAACTCATTTGCTTCCTCTAATACTTTTCTATTTAATTCCTCCAAATATTCTTCATCATTTAGGCTTCTATACTTGCACTTTCTGCCTTCCTCTTTCTCTATATTTTCCGGAATTTTGTCTCTTACTAGTTTATTATATGTATATCTATATTTTTTTACTGCATTCATTCCTTGTTCTTTTTCTTTGTTTGTATTATATGTCAATTCAATATTTTCCTGATTTTCAATTTTTCTGGCTAATTCAAATGCTAAATATGGCACACTTGCTTTCTTTTCAAAATTTGTAAGTTGACTTATACTTCTTTCTTCCCATTCCACAGCATCCAAGTTATCCCCTGCATAATAAAAAGTGAAATATTTCAAACCTTTATATGTACAAACAGCCGCAATAGCTGCACCTTCCATCTCAACACAGATTGCTCCCTTCTTCTGAAACATCCTCATTTTTTCTTTAGTCTCTCTATAAAAAGCATCCGTTGTCCATGTTGCTCCTTCTTCATATTTATAATCGTTTTCAATCAACACTTGTTTAAACAAGTGCTTGTATTCCTCATTCATTTCTATAAATTCTGAATCAGGTAAATAATGATAGCTAGTTCCTTCATCTCTAAAAGCTTTATTAGGAATGATTATGGAACAGTCTTCAATTTTTCTATCCAAAACGCCACAATTTCCAAAGATTATAAATGTATTCACACCATTTAAGCTTAGTTCCTCTATATCAGCACTTATCCATGGTCCACTCACTCCCGCCAAAAATAACGTTATTTTTATATTCTCATACTTCATAATGTATATTGGACGTCTACAATTAGCACAGCTAATTACTCCAACTTTTGTACATTCATATTTCTCCACTATATCCTCTAATAGGTATTCTGAGAACACACCGACTGCAATATGTGGTAATTCATAGTTTCTATCTCTTATCCCATCTAGCTTTTTTATTCCACACGGCTTTATTAAGCTTTCACTTCCACTATATGTAATCATATTAATCCCTCCAAAGGTCTCCATTTATAAATTCTGTTAATGCCATTATGAATGCTTCCCTTGTCAAATCGTACCTTGTTATAACATCATTCGTAAGGTGAGCTATTCCACCTTTTTCATTTTTTAATCCATTTCCATTAAATATTTTATCCATAACAATTCCCAAATCAGTTTTTATAGTTTCCTCTACATATTTATTTGGAATTGGAAAAGCAGGTCCTGTTCCAAAGCTTTCATATCCATTTTTATCTTTTATCACAGCAATTTGAATAATGCACCACTTTCCAAGCTTATTTGTAATTCCAGATTCAACACCTATAAAGAAATCTGCTTCTACATTATTTTCTTCAGCATATTTAATCAAATTATTTACTCTATT
The DNA here is from genome assembly GCA_900556135.1 of uncultured Clostridium sp. Taxonomy (GTDB): domain Bacteria; phylum Bacillota; class Clostridia; order TANB77; family CAG-508; genus UMGS1901. The sequence goes on from USNR01000026.1 coordinate 3,267, forward strand.
GCTGGCTCCTTTATAAATTTCATCATTAACAGGCTCATCACCCACACCTGAATCTACAGACACCCCCACAACTTCAACATCACTATAAAATTTTTCAAATGCTTGTTTTGCACCTTCAACCTTTCCTTTATTGTTCGTGCCTATTAAAACTTTCATAATTAACAATCTCCTTCCATTTTTATTTGTTTGTTCATTTACAATATAAATTTATATAATTTTTCTCCATCACTTAATTCTTTCATATGCACAGCTCCAAATTTCTCATAATAATTATTTAAAGTTGTTTTTAAGTATATCTCTTTATATAATCTTCTTCTTGCTTCATCTAAAATTGCATCATTTAAGATTCTTGAATATCCATGACCTCTGTACTCCTTTTTTACATACATTGTGGCATACCATGGACTAAGTTCCTCACATTCGTCACAGTCTTCAGGAAATATCGAAATAAATCCTATCAACTTATCATCATCTACTAAAACCAATTTACAAAAATCTCTTCTATTCAAACTATTTTTTATTCTTTCTATCTTCCTTAAAATTCTATTGGCTTTGTCATTCTCTGGCTCTTCAGCCCATTCTTCATGTTCAAGTGTAGCTACTTCTTCCAACAACTCCATTCTTTCCATTATATTATAGATTTTCAGCACCTTATCAACTCCTTGCATATTCTCTAATACTCATATTCTTGTATTATCTCTCCGTCCACGTCTTTTAATGTTATTTTATTTTCATCTAATGTGATATAACTATGTGCTGTATTGCATTTTGGTAATGATATTGAACCTGGATTTGCAAATATTAAACCTTTTTTTTCTCTTATAAATCCTTGATGAATATGTCCATAAATCATTATATCAAACTTATCACAAGGCAATTTTTCTATATTATGTTTATGTCCGTGTGTAAAATAAAACTTCTTCCCATTTATGTCCATCAATATATGTTCATTAAACACAAACTCTGATATTGTTTCGTCCACCTCTGCATCACAGTTTCCTCTTATTACTATCAGCTTATCTTTCATTGAATTAAAAATTCCAGCTACTTTCATCGGGTTATATTCCTTAGGTAAATTATTTCTTGGACCAAGATAATATAAATCCCCTAACAAGATTATTTTTTCCGGATTTTCCTTTTCTACTATTTCTAATATTTTATCTGCATAATATCCTGAACCATGTACATCCGATACAATTAAACATTTCATACTTTTTCACTCTCCTTTTTCTAATTTATATCATATTTTCCTGTTATTCTCAATATTTTTCCATTTATATTTTAATAGAACAAATCTGAAAACTTTCAAATTTCAGTCTTTACTCTACTATTTATACTTCTCTATAAATTTTCTTTCCATTATACAAAGTCAAAAGTACCATTGCAATCTGCAATGATACTTTTAATTTAATTTATTGCCACTCCATTTACATATAACTTATATCCATTAAAGTCTATATTACTATATGTTGTATCTGCATCTTCTAAAGAAGTTACATAAGAGTCACCTGTTAGCTTTATTTTTGATGTGCTATCTAATTTCAATTCTATACTTTTTGCTTGTACTCTATCATTGATTTGGCTGTAAGCATTATAACTTTTGCATTTATTTTTTCTTTTCGTATTTCTTCCAACACTTTGAACCCATTTATCTTTGGCAACATAACATCCAAAATTATCAAATCATATATATTGGTTAAAGCATTATCTAATCCTTCTTCTCCATCTCCAGATACATCAACAATATATAGCTCTTTTCTTAATCTACTTGCAATTACATTTGCAATTTTAAACTCATCTTCTACACTTAAAATTCTCATATTATCACTTTTTTTATTGTATTTTAAACATATTAAATGAATATTAAATCTGCCCTTATTATACCATAAGAGCAAATAAATGTTAGACAAATTTTTACAGAATTATTGTATGTTTAATTTTTCTATGCTAATATTATGTACAATATGAAAGGTCTTTAAAGTATGGAAAATAAAAATATAAAGATAGCATTTAAGCCAATAGTAAATGATAATTCAAAAATATTAATTTTAGGTAGTTTGCCAAGTGATAAATCAATTATGACAAATGAATATTATGAAAATAAGCAAAATCAATTTTGGGACATTATTAGTTTGGTTTTTGAGAATAAAAAAAACAAATTCAAAAATTATAATGAAAAAAAACAGTTTTTGGACAAACATTATATTGCATTATGGGACGTATATTGTTCAGCAGAAAGAAGAGGCTCTCTTGATACCAATATCCAAAATAGAGAATTCAACAATATTAATGAGTTTTTGAACGAAAATAAAAATATTAGAATAGTATTAGTAAACGGCAAAGAAGCTGAGAAAGGTTTTAAAAAATATTTAAAAAAGAAAAATATACATTTCAATTATAAATATGTTCCATCATCTAGTAGCGCTAATACTAAGTATACAATTGTAGAAAAAGTTGAACTATGGAAAAATGCCATATTCGAATAGAAAAACAAGGTATATTTCAACCTTGTTTTCTTATTGTTGTGCATAAAATGAAACCACCTTGAAAATAGGTAAAATTTCTTTTATGTCCGTTTTGGTTGCGGGGGGAGGACTCGAACCTCCGACCTTTGGGTTATGAGCCCAACGAGCTGCCAACTGCTCCACCCCGCGATGTTTGAACTATTTAAGTATAATACTAAAAATGCTTCTTGTCAATACATTTTGATAAATTTCTGAAATATACAAATAAAAATACATTTGTTATATAGTATATGCATATTTTTTAAGATTATTACATATTCTTATTATTTTTATAAGCTTTCTTAGGCAGGAGATACACCTCCTGCCTGTCCTTTTCCTTTTATTTAGACTGTTATTTTACTTTTAATATTTTCAAATTTTGAATCACCTATCCCAGGTACCTTTTTTAAGTCTTCTATTGTTTTAAACTTTCCATTTTCCTGTCTATATGCAATAATTTTATCTGCGGTGGCATCTCCAATTCCATTTAATGTTACTAATTCGGCCTTTGTTGCAGTATTGATATTTATAACTTCTTTATCTTCCATTGTTTTTCCAGCTCCTTCTATTACTACATTATCTCCACTTTTACCAGATATATACTCTATATCTTCCTTATCCTCCAATTTTGATGGCACATAAAGCTTATCCCCATCTTTTAGCACATATGCTAAATTAAGTTTATTTAAATCAGCATCTTCTTTTTCTCCGCCAGCAGCCTCGATTGCATCTATTATTCTATCTCCTTCTTCTAGCACAACAATTCCGCTATTTTCAACACATCCAGTCACATGCACCATTATTTTATTATCTTCATTTTTTGCATCCTCATCTTCTGTATTCTCTTCAACTTCATCTAAAGTTTCTAGCATGTCTTCATCATAATTAATAGCACTTTTATTTGCCATTTTATAAATATACACTCCTATTGTAAATACAACCACAACTGCAATAGCACCTATAATTATTAATTGCTTTAAATTTAAATCTTTCAAATTTCTACCTCCAATAAATTAATATATACAAACCTTTATAACTCTTTAGTTTTATACTATTTATCTCTTTTGTACTTTTCTTTCTCTCATTTGCATATACTATAAAACACGTTTAATCTCTTAATTTTAATTAATTATTTTAACAAAAACAATTGAAATTTTCCCATTTTTAATATATTATTTATTAAACTACGTTAAGGAGATTTTCTATGCACAATATTAAGCTTTTACATAAGAAATTGATATGTATATTTTTAATGATGATATTTATTTGCATAGTGCCTCTTCATTCTAATGCAACAGAACCCAATTTAAATATTTATGCACCAGCCTGCATTTTAATGGAATCAAGCACTGGCAAAATACTATATAGCAAAAACGCAAATGCCAAGATGTATCCTGCAAGTACAACTAAAGTTATGACAGCTATTTTAACTTTAGAAAAATGCAATTTAAATGATATTGTAACAGTTAGCCATGATGCAGTATTTGACGTTCCTTCAACTTACTCTCATGCAAGTTTAAGAGAAGGTGAACAATTAACAGTAGAGCAACTTTTATATGTTCTTTTAATTCCCTCTGCCAACGATGCAGCTTTTGCATTAGCCGAGCACATTGGCGGTAGTGTAGAAAATTTTGCTACAATGATGAATGAAAAAGCGGTTGAATTAGGTTGCAAAAATACTCATTTTGTTAATCCTAACGGCATTCATGATGAAAACCATTATTCTACTGCCTATGATTTAGCCCTAATGGGACAATATGCAATGAAAAACGCTATTTTTAGAAAAATCGTTTCAACCACAACATATACTTTACCTATAACAAACAAATATGATAAAGAAGATCGTATTTTTGCAACAACAAATGAACTTCTAAAATCACCTTCTTCTTCAACATATTACAAATACGCAACAGGAGCTAAAACAGGTTATACTGATGCTGCTAAGAATTGCATTATAGCAACTGCTTCAAAGGATTCTACCGATTTAATTGTTGTAATATTACATGACGAGAAAACAGATGAAGGACTTAATACAAGAGCTGCAGATTGTAAAACATTATTTGAATATGGTTTCAACAATTTTTCTTTAAGAACGATTAGCACTTCAGACAGCATAGAGCAAACTATTACTGTAAGTGGTGCCACAGAGGAAACAAAGAAACTTGATTTAATAACTACAGAAGATATCTCAGCATATTTACCAAACGACTTTGATACTTCTTCAATAGAGAAAAACATTACTTTAAACACTGATATAACTGCTCCAATAACCAAAGGTTCAGTTGTCGGGCAAATAACATATACTGCTAACGGAGAGACATTTACAGCAGATTTAGTTGCCTCTCATGATGTATATCAATTTGACATTATAAAAATAATATTAGAGATTTTATTGATTTTGGTTGTTTTAGCTTTAATTTCATTGTTTATGAAACGCTCAAATAATAACAAATCAAAATACTCTAGTAATTCAAAAAATTATAAAAAGACATCAGCTTCAAAACGTTCTAAGAATAAAAAGAATAAATCTTCAAAAAGAATGTATTATGATTTTGATTTTTACCCATCTACAAGTAACTTTAAAGCTTAATATAATATATCAAAAAACAAAATAGAGGAAGTTATTTATATGCTTCCCCTGTTTTTATTATATAAAATATATTGTACAGAAAATCTATTTCATAAATTTTCGCACGCGAACAAATTTACTGAAACTTTCAATTTTCAAATTTATTCTATTTATAATCTTTTCCAATAATTACCGTTACATCCACTTTAGACATTTCCGAACCGGTTGAGGTACTTGCAGTACCAATCAATTGTTTTATATTTGATATTATTTCATCACTTTGATTTGTTCTATTTATAATGCTTGTTTTACTTGTAGCATTTGTGGTTCCTTGTTTAGAAACTGTATATCCTGCTTCCTTTAACTTCTTTACAACTTCTGTTAAATTACTTTCTGAACTTGAACCGTTCAATACTTGTATTTTAACATCTGATTTTTTCTCATCATTATTACTTGTTGATACATCTTTAACCATATTTGTTGTATTAGTTGATTTTGTTGTTTCTGTAGTTGTTGTTGTGTTTGTGGTTGTATTATCTTTCTCCTCATCAGTTGAATCCTTTTGTTCAACTGGGAAAAGTTTATTAACCAACTCTGCAGAATCAGCCTTGTTAGCTACATATATAGACACTCCATTACACATTTCCACATCACCTGGTAACATTCCAGTTTGTATATTATCTGCATTGAAATTTACTGCATAAGGCAAATACTTCTTTAATAATGCAAAATCTATATTCGTGTTAACGTTTTCATTTGCAATATCCATAATCTTTTTAAGTTTAGGCAAATTTTGCATTTTTAAGGTTTGCTTTAATGTTGCTGTTATAAATTCTCTTTGTGTTCTCATTCTTCCTAAATCTTGTTGACCATAGCTTGAAGGATATGTTGAACCATCATCATTATGTCTAAATCTTAATAACTGCTCTGCCTTCTCTCCATCTATTAGCTGTTCTCCTGCTTTTAAATGAATATATAAATCCTGAGAAGAATCTTCATAATCCATATCAATCGGAACATCAAATGTAACTCCACCAATCGCATCTACCAATTTTACTAGTGCTTTTGTATCTATAATTACATAATTTTCTAATTCCAATCCTGTTAAATCATTAATTCTATCTATTGCCTCTGGTATGTTAGTTCCATTTCTAAAAACAGTATTAATCTTATAGCTTGCTATGTAATTTTGAGTTGCTGTTTTTCTATTTTTCTTTCCAACATATGTGTCTCTTGGGATAGACATTAGCGAAGCTGATTGTGTCTTTGGATTATAAGAAGCAATCATAATTGTATCTGCTAATTTATAATCATCAACACCACTAATTCCCATAACTAAAATTTGTATTGGTTCCAGATCTTCTAAGGTTTCTTCACTCTCTCCTAATACTGTAGCAAGTAATCCAGATAGTCCTCCTCCATTTTTATGAATTTTATAACCTAAAAAAGCAAACACCGAAATTACAAAAATTATTAAAATTGCAACAACTGCTCTTAATACTTTTCTTGGCTTTTTAGTTTTCTTCATATTTTTTTGTTTTTTATCTTTTGTATTAACATTATCCCTTTTATTTTCTTTTGTATTGTTTTTATTCCCCAAAGTTCTCACTCCTATATTATTTATGTAACAAGAGTATATCAAACCATAAAAAAAATAGCAAGGTTTTCTTGCTATTTGTAACATTTTTTTGGATTTTCTATTTAACATATGTAATTATTACCAACTATAATTCCATGCTTCCTCTCCGACTGTCGGAACTTCAATTTTATGTATATCCTGTATGGTCACGTCAGAATTTAAGTAAACCACTGGTCTAACTGCTCCACCATCATTTAGTTGCTTTCCCGTTGAATAGAATAGATAACTACTAAATGAACTTGCTTTTCCTCTGTTTACATCTCCAGGTCCCCAAATACAACCACCAGACAACACATAAGTTGCACGTGAAGCTAACCAATACCACCTATAATCTCCATTATCTTGTCCTGTACGTGCAAACAATACATCATACAATTCAGATTCACTATCTATTGCTTCTTTTCCCGGATAATCATACAAATTACTTACTTTTGAAAAACTTTCTACTTTTCCAGAAGTAGGATTAGCAATATAATCTTCCGGACTTTGAAATTGATTACTATATGTTTTTTCTGTTCCTATATTTCCTCCCTCGCACATATTAGTACCGCTAATATTAATTACTTTTTTCTCTTCTATATTAACTGTTACATTGCATAATCTATTTATATCTTCTATTGTTAAGCTCCTTACCTCGGCTGCAAAATTATTTTTATATATTGCACAAATTCTGTTTAACTCTTTTAATCCATACTCTGTCGACGCACCTTTTGCTCCTCTAAGCCATAAATATGGATTATTTGTATCACTTAAAGCCTGCGTCTCATCATAATTTCTTTGCAAAGGACTTCCTGTTGTCAGCATTAATTGTGTTCCATCCTCACTTAATCCTAATATTCTCCAATTTAATTGTTTACCATTATTTGATAACGAATATTCTTGATCTAAATCTACAGAATATCCATCAGATATACTCATTCCAGTTCTTGTTCCAATACATTTATAACCAGTATCACTGTAATTTTCATCCGTTGCCTTTATTTCATCTGCAACAGTTTCTGGATTTTCATAGTCCACCCAATCTCCTATCTTCAAATCTCCATCATTAAAAGCTTCTACCAATGTTTTTAAGAAACTCACCGAATACTTTCCCTTTGTTATTGTTCCCCCATCATCTACAACCTGCTTTTCTTCTTCCTCTATTACTCCTTGTTTATATAAATAATCTGCAAGACTTTCCGTTGTTGAATCTAGTCCTTTTTCAGCTCTCCACATTGCTTTTGCTTCTTTTATAGCCTCTATTTGATACTTATCTTTTGTATCTCCTGCTCTGGTTATTATTCCATTGTTATCCAATACTAATCTAATACTAACACCTGCCAAGATTAATAACACAACTATAGTAACAACAAGTGCCATCAAAGTAATTCCCGAACAATTCTTTACTTTTTTTAATTTTATACTTTTGTTATCATCCACAATCTTTTATCTCCTTATTATTTTTTTATATAACTCCATAATTACTTAAACAATATATTTAAAATTATATTATTTCCGTACATCATACTTCCTATTGCTGATTTGTTTATTGCTTGAGCTATTGCATTTCCCGGCCACATAACATTTGCAAATGATATAATTCCTAAAACTATATAGATTATAACGGCTCCTTCTAATAATCCGTAAATAATTCCTCCTGTTTTATCAATTTGTTTTATTATTGGCAATTGAGTTATTCCATTTACAAAGAAACTTATTATTATAAGTATAACTCTTGCAACCAAATATACAATAATTGCAGAACCAATATTTATAATTGTTATTGTTATGTCATTGGCAGACTTCTCAATAATAGCTGTTTTAGCTTCTGCCGTAGCATTTTCTATTTCTTTACTTATATCTTTTACTATTGCACTTTCTATTCCTTTTTCTTCACTTTTTTCTTCTGCTGTTCCATTTTCTTCCTTATTAAAAGTATCAATTATTGAAGCTTTCATATTTTCATCAATTTTGGTATTATTTATAATTGCACTTGCTAATGGTTTGTACAATATAATTGCCAGTACTATTGCCACAGCAAAAGATATTAGTTTAAGTAAACTTCCTGTTAATCCTTTCCTGTAACCAATTATAATAAATACTGCTAAACACACTATTAAAATCAAATCTACAATTATTCCCATCTTTTTTCTCCTTTTTTATTTATTCTTTATAAATTTATAATCTCTATCTTATTTTTATGTATAATTCCAGCCAAATTATTACTTATTACTACACCTCTAATTTCTTGTGTTGATGTATATTTTTTAATTAGCCATCCATTCATATCTACAAAATGAACGTCAGCTCCAACATTAATTCCAACCTTATCATTATAGCAATATAGCTCTTTTACACTTCCTGTTAGGTTATAAACACTGCTTTTTTCTGAGGATGTATTTAATAAAGTTATTGCTGTTTTTGTGCTAAACAATCCATCACTTTCCTCTGAAGCAGTTACTGCATAATTCTTTAATTCTATGTCCGCAAACGTTATTTTCGTGTCCTGATCCTTTATATCTAATATTTTTTTATCTTGCTCATTTTCTATCACATGAATTGAGTCATCATACATACATACAAGTTTTCCCTTATTTTGATATTTTACATTCATTATCAAACTACCAGAATCAGCAGAGTATTTGTATATAATTGCATCTGATGGATTTTCTTTTGCTTTATCTATTGATATAACTTTTATATTAGATTGAATAAGTGTACCAGATATATTTACTTCCGCAAATCCCATATATTTGTTATCTTCAGAGATATCAGTATCAACCGCAATTGTGCTAGCTAAATACGTTTTGAAAATCTCACTTCCTAAATTATCATATACCACTATAACAGATTTATGAGAAGTGCCCGATATTACTAAAGATACATATCCATTAGAATTTACATTTATTCTAGAAATGTTTCCTTCTACTTCTTTTTGCCATAAAATATTATTTTTTTGAATCAAGTAGAATTTCTTACCACCCTTTTCAGCTATTCCCACATAGTCTCCGCTTGCATCTATTAGAGGTGTTGTAATTTCCACACTCATTTCAGAAACCTTTTTAGCACTTGAATTATATGTGGTTACTGTATTTTCCTTAAGTATTCCTATATAATTTGAATATGCAAATATATTCTCTGTATTTACATTTTCTATTTTTATAGACGGCAAATTATCTTCTTCAATATTTTTCCTTAAAACATATGTATCCAAAAGCCCTCTAAATTGTTCATTAAAAGCATATATTACAAATACAATAGTAATTACAGCTATTATTGAAAGTACAGTAATTAATACTGCTAATTTCTTTTTATTGATTTTCTTTTCTTTTGTATCTTTAAGATAAGTTATGTTATCCTTTTTCTCCTTATCAAAAATCATATCTATATATTCCTTTCATTACTTCTTCTATATTTATATCAGTTTCAATGTTTTTTTTCAATAGTATTTGATTATATTTTTTCCCTAACTTTAAACATCAGTATTATCTGCACAAGCCCTAAAACCCCGAACACAGGATATAATGTATTAACTAAATTTCCAAAGCCTATAGCAGATATAGGGATTCCTAATATGCAAATCAATACAACTATAAACCTATATTTTTTTCTATTTTCTTTAGTTCTCTTGCTTAAATTTTCAAACACTCCATAGCCTGCTGAAATAGCTGATGTAAATATTGCTGTTTCAATTGCTATAGAATATAAAACTTTTTCTACTTTATTATCTATAATTGCCACAACTGGAAGTTCTATCATACTAATATCTAAATTGCTATTTATTAAAACTTGATATATCCCAAACGTTAAGATTATAATTATCAATGCTGATAACACACTTATTTTCACGTTCTCTTTTTTAGAATTTACAAATTTAGATAAGCTAACTAAAATCGGAATTAGTATTATGCTATTGTAACTAGAATATAAAACAGCATTAAATATACTCCTTCCCCAATTTACATTTTCATAAATTATATTTTCATTTCCTTTGCCATACTTTATACACACATATATCATTATAGAAAGCAATATTGGTGCTATGTATGTATTTATTTTCACTATTCCATCAATCTGATTTATCAAAGCAATATATAATAAAAAACACAACACTCCGCTTGCTATATACAAAGAAATATTAAATTCCTGTTTAAAATATCCTGCAAATCCCGCAATCATTATATAAAACGATATTAGCAAAAAAATATTTACTATGTTATACATAATTCTTGGAGCCCTTATTTTTTTCATGAATTTTACATTGCTTTCTATTTTAAAGTTTTTAGAAATCTTTATAGTAATAAAAATTATCAGTCCTGTAATAACTCCCGACAGAAATATTCCCAAAATTCCAACTCTACCAAATCTACCGAAAAAATTATATATTTCCTTCCCAGACGCAAATCCTGCTCCAATAAACGTACATAATATAACGGAAATTATATTTAATGAATTTTTATTTTTCACAAAAAAACCCCCTCCATAATATTTATGAAGGGATTTTTATATTAAGACTTTTATTTGTATTTTATTGTTTTTTTCTTCTAGCAATCCATACTAGTATTCCTATAATTATAATTAATACTGGAACTCCAAATATAATTGCCTTAACTATACTATTCTGTGCATCTGTATATGTGAATGTTACAGAATCATATTTTTTTCTAATTGTTATGGTATCTTCTCTTTCATTTAAGTAAGCAACAGCATTTGCTACAATATCTTGATTGTTATACACATATGGCATATAATATGAATATTCGCCAATCACATAACTATTCTTTGCAAAAATATCATTCGAATAAAGTATTAATTTTGATGTTTTTTCATCATCTATTTTTTTTGTTACTAAAACACCTATTTTATAAGACATTGTATCCCCATCTTCAGATGTTTTACTTGGGAAAGTTATATTCAAGTTTGTTCTTACAAAAGATAATGATGTTGTTGTTAACAACGTTTCATATTCCACTCCCAATTCTTCAATTTTCTCTTCATCACTAGTAACTGTTATCGGTGCAGCATCTTTAAATGCTACCTTTAAGTTCATATTCATATTTTTAGTTGTACTATTAGATTCGACTTCTTCTACTATTGCTTTTGGATAAACACTTAGCATATTATTTGTATTTCCCTCATATATTACACCATTTTCTATTGTAACACCATATACTGCTAAAACTTGATTAAAGTTTGTTAGGTCAACATTTGACATATTTGCTCCACATAGTAACAATAATTTTCCGCCATTATTAATATAATTAATTATATAGTCTTTTTCACTTTCTGTAATATCGCTCTTTAATGTTGTAATTACCAAACAATCGCAATCTTCTGGCACTCTACCAGCAGTTAATAAATCCACAGTATCAATTTCATTTGCATCATCTTTTAATGTTTGCATTATTATAGTAAAATCGGAAGTTTGATACATTGTATGGCTCGACAAAAAATATATCTTAGGCTTTACTTCACTTGTAACATCAACTATTGCATTAGTAACAGCCTCTTCTGTTTTATCAACTTCTTTATTTGTTGAAAAGTCATATGTAACTAAATCACTTGATGTTAATATTGTTTCTTTTTCACCTGAATCAACAATTATTAATGAACTATCTTCACTTAATGAATATTTACTCATCAAATCAGATCTTGATGTCAAATCATCAATTTCAACAATTTTAATCTTTTTATTTAGACCTTCATATTTTTTAATTAAATCTGCATTATCCTTATAATTTATTAAGGTTATAGTAACATCTTTATCTAATGCCCCAACCTTGCTCTTTGTTTCGTCAGATAAAGAATATATTTTTTCTGACGTAAGGTCTATTTCTGGCAAAGTAACTTTGTCTAATAACATTGTAACTCCAAGATATATTGCAATTATTATTGCCACTAATAATATTGTTGTTGCTCCATTTACAAGCCACTTCTTACTTAAAAACTCTACAAATTTATTAAAACATTTCTTTATTTTTCCGTCTTCCTTTTCTTCAAATGTTGACAACGCTTTTTCAGTTCTATTATTTTTCACTTTTTTTCATCTCCTTACTTAACCAATTTTCTTCTTTTCATTACTATTATTGTTAAACTCATAAATACAAAAGTAAATAGCAATAAAGAAATTATATTTTCTACTGAAATTACACCCTGTGCAAATTTAAGATAATAATCAATTAATGTAAGTCCTGCTAAGGCTTCACTTATCCCACTAGCAAATAAAGAAATCACTAAAAAGGCAACAGTTATAACTCCTGCAATTATTTGATTTTCGGTTAAACTAGATGCAAGCATTCCTACTGAAATTGCTGCCATACTAATAAAAATAAATCCTAGTATTTGACCTAATGCTGTAACAATATTAGGTTTTCCAAAGAAACATAAAATTCCAAAAAACATTAAAGACAATACTAATGTTATTACTATTACAGCAAGTGCTGCTAGGAATTTTCCCATTACAACACTAAACATTCCTGTTGGCAATGTTAATAATAGCTGTTCAGTTCCCGACTTTCTTTCTTCAGCAAACATCCTCATAGTCAATATTGGTACAATAATAATTAATCCAAATAATGCAGTATAATAATACAATCCACCAAGGTCAACAGAGCCAGCTGAAAATACCGACAAATAGAACATTACACTAAACCATAATAAAAATATTCCTATTACTACATATCCCACAGGAGATAAGAAATAGCCTTTTAATTCTTTTTTAAATACTGCCCACATTATTTTTACCTCCTTTTTTTTCACTTTTATTTTTTATTTTTTCTATCCAACTTTTCTTCTTATTGTCATTATGTTTTTCCACGTCTTTATTGCTTTCTTCTTTTTTAGCCTTAGTGTTCTTGTCAATCAAACTTAAGAAAGCATCCTCTAATGATGTTTCTGCCTTTTTTAGCTCAAATATAGTCACATTATACTTTGGTAAGACATCAAATAATTTCTTACGCAAATCTACATTTTCATTAGCTTCTAACATATATTGTTTTGTTCCATCATTATTATCCTTAATCTCTTTGCAACTCTTAAGTTCTGGAAGTATGGTTTTAATTTTTTTCATATTTTCTTCTTTATCTTCCACTGTCAAAATAATAATATCTTTTTCCTTCGTCTGCTCTTCAAGATGTTCTGGTGTATCAATTGCAACAATTTCGCCCTTATTAATTATAATAACTTTTTTACAAATTTGACTTACTTCTGATAATATATGTGAACTTAAGATTACTGTATGTTCTTTTCCTAAATCTTTTATTAAATTTCTAATTTCTGTTATTTGTTTAGGATCTAATCCTACAGTTGGTTCATCTAATATTAGTACATCAGGATTTCCAACTAAAGCTCCTGCCATACTTACTCTTTGTTTATAGCCTCTAGATAAGTTTCTGATAAGCTTTTTTTCAACATCTTTAAGACCTGTTTCATTTATGGCTTTTTCTACTTCATTCTTCTTCTCTTTTTTATCAACTTTTTTTAATTCTGCCATATATGTAACAAACTCTTTAACTGTTAAATCATAATATAAAGGAACTCCCTCTGGCATATAGCCAATTTGTTTTTTAGCTTTTAATGGTTTCTTTAATATATCATATCCATTTATAATTACAGAACCTTCTGTTGGCTCTATATAACCTGTAATCATATTCATTGTTGTACTTTTTCCTGCTCCGTTTGGACCAAGGAAGCCAACAATTTCTCCATCATTTACAGTAAAACTTACATCTTTTACTGCAGTAAAATTACCATACTTTTTGGTGACATTTTTTACTTCTATCACTTTTGCTTTCCTCCAATCTCTTATTTCCCTAATAACATTTATGATATTATCACTTTAAATTTGCATATGCAATATCTATTTTATAATTTTCACACAACTTTCACAGAATATGTTTTTATCAGATATATTTAAGCTAATCTCTTACCTGTTTGATTTATTAATAAATTTGTGGTATTATAATTACATTATATATAAGATTCAAGAAAGGACAATAAAAATGACAAGTAAAGAACGTGCATATTTAAGAGGTTTAGCCAACACAATAACACCTATATTTCAAATAGGAAAAAATGGTATATCAGATAATCTAATAAAACAAGTTGATGATGCTATAGAAGCTAGAGAACTTATTAAATTAAGTGTTTTAGAAACTGCTCCTTCAGATGTAAAATTTGTTGGTGAAGAATTAGCTAAAAGTACTAATTCAGTATTGGTTCAAACAATCGGAAATAAAATAACTCTTTTTAGAAAGAATAAAAAAGATTCAAAAATAAACTTTCCTAAATAATGGAAAGTTTATTTTATTACATATTTATTATTATTTATTTATTATATCTTTTATCCATATCTCGTTTCCACTTTCATCTACTAATCTAAGATTTGGAAATACTTTAGACATTATATCATCTGTAAAAATTGCATCTCCAGCTTTTTGAATTATATTTTTTTCTTCAAAAACTTTAACGTCATTATATACGTCTTTCGCCCTAGCTTTATACACATTTATTCCCCAAACTGTTAATAATATATCAACTGAAAAGAATATTATCAAAGCAATATCTGTTATAATTCTAGCCTTTCCTTTTATTTTATCAATAAATTTATCTATGTATTTTTTTACAAATTCAATTAAAATTATAGATAGAACTCCCCAAAAAGTACTGTATAACAAACAGATTCTTCCATTGATATTCATAAAATTCGAATAACTCCAGAATCTACTTCCATACATTGCCTCTAACATAAAGCTTAATATATACTCTATAAAACTTCCTAATACCGCTCCGTATATAAAAAGTTTAATCTTATGTCCTTTAAATCTATCTAACAGTAATAAAATAATCACAGCCCCAACACCATATATTGGGCAAAAAGGTCCTAATATTAAACCTTTTCTACTTTCTAAAATTCCTGTAGTAGCATACCCATATATAGTTTCAACAATTAAACCTAATATACTAAAAATCAACATATACCATACAATCTGGTGTACTGTTTGCTTTTTCATTTTTTCCATTCCTTTCCCAATTGCATATCAATTTTCACAATAATCCTAATATCTCTTCTACTTTTATTTTTAATCAGATATTACTATTTTACATTAAAAAATATAAATTTTCCACATTTTTTCATAAAATTTATATTTTTTATTGACAAATTTCAATTTTGGCAATATAATAGTTATTGCAGTTACAGTTATGGGTCAGTAGCTCAGTTGGATAGAGCACAGGCCTTCTAAGCCTGGGGTCGGGG
>USNR01000027.1 GCA_900556135.1 uncultured Clostridium sp.
ACATAAAAATAAGTTTTGAATTAAGTATATTACTTAAGGATTTTGTTCATACTGAAAGTATATCAATAAACTACTGTGAATGAAGAACGATCTTATTTGAAGAGACGGGGACAACCTCGTCTTTTTATCTTAATATCGTTACTGTGGGAACGAACTGAATGAAGTAAGTCTCTGGTTTAAATTGACAAATACAGCGTTTTGGAGTAAAATAGGTAATGTAAAATGGTTAAGAAAATAATTGGAGGATTTTATGCCGAATAATAAATTTAAGATTGAAAGTTTAGTTTCAAGAATAAAAATATACTTAGTAATAATAGCAATTTTATTAATTGTGTTGTGCGTAATGAATACAAGAGCAATTATACCAGCTATAATAACGTATATATTAATAGTGTTGTATACAATATGGGCGAATAATAAAAGGAAAACAGAGATATCTGAACAAATAAATGAGTTAACTTTAAATGTGGATAAAGCAGCTCAGAGTACTATTATAAACTCACCTTTTCCACTTGTTATATTAGAAACAAATGGAAATATAATATGGAAGAGTAGTAAGTTTATAAAGGAATTTTCTAATATAGATATAGAAAATTATTTAACAGATATAATAAAAGAACTAAAATTGAAAATAGAAAATGCAGAGAATTTGTCAGAAATTTCTATAAGTGAGAAAATGGTTATAGGAAGTAAAACATACAAGATTATAGGAGAGTATGTTAAGTCTAAGGATAGAGAAAAGAAAAATTCGAAATCGTATATGGCAACAATATATTTCTTAGATGAAACAAAATATGAAGAGCTATTAAAAGAATATAATAATTCTAAAATATGTGTTGGAATTATTATGATTGATAATTATGAAGAGTTGATGCAAAGAGCTACAGATGAAGAAAAAGCAGGTTTAATATCAGAAATAGAAAGAAATATATATGCTTGGGTTAATAAATTTAGTGGAATTTCTATAAAATCTGAAAGAGATACTTTTATATGTATTTTTGAAGAAAAATATATGAAGGATATAAAAGAGCAGAAGTTTGATATTTTAGATGAAATTAAAGAAATAAAGACATCTGATAAATTGCAGTCTACGTTAAGTATAGCTATTTCGGAAGATGGAGAAACAAATTTTGAAAAGTATAAATCAGCTAAAGCTGTTATAGAGATAGCTTTAGGTAGAGGTGGAGACCAGGCAATTATTAAACAAAACGGAAAATATACATTCTTTGGGGGAAGAACTCCAGAGTTGGAAAAACGTACTAAAGTCAAGGCTAGAACTGTGTCTCAAGCATTGGAAGAGCTTATAAATGGTGCTAGCAATGTAATTATAATGGGACACACAAATAGTGATATAGATGCTATGGGGTCTAGTATGGGGCTGTATAGAATTGCTATTTCTTTAGGAAAAGAAGCATATATGGTTAATAATACAACTGGTACTAGTTTAGATAATTTTATAAAGGATGCTAAAGAGATTAAAGAATATGCTGATGCTATTATTGATAAAAACGAGGCTATGGCTAAAGTTAATCCAGATACTTTATTAATAGTAACAGATACTGATAAAAAGAATTATGTGGAAGTACCAGAGCTTTTAAATGAAACAAGTAAAATAGTTGTAATAGATCATCATAGAAGAGGAACTGATTATATAGAGAATGCAATTCTTACATTCCATGAAGTATATGCTTCTTCAGCATGTGAGCTAGTAACAGAATTATTAGAGTATTCAGAAAGAGAAATAAAATTAGAAAAAATAGAAGTAGAAGCTTTGTATGCAGGTATAATGATGGATACAAAGAACTTTACATTTAAAACAGGTGTAAGAACCTTTGAAGCTGCAGCATATTTACGCAGATGTGGGGTTGATATTATCCGTGTAAAAAAATGGTTCCAAAGTGATTTAGAAACATATAATAAGATTTCGGAGATAGTTGCAAATGCGGAGATAACAAACAATAATATAGCTGTTGCAATATATGATAGAGATGACCCTGATGCTAATATAACATGTGCAAAAGCAGCAGATGAATTACTAACTATTAGTAATATAACGGCATCTTTTGTAATGGGAAAATTGGGCGACAAAGTATGTATAAGCGGAAGGTCTATTGGAGATATAAATGTTCAGGTTATACTAGAAAAATTAGGTGGCGGAGGTCACATAACAGTTGCTGGTGCACAGCTAGAAGGCATGACATTACAAGAGGTTAAACAAGAATTGATAATTAGGATAAACGAGTACTTCACTGAAGTTGGAGCATAAGGTTTTATATGAATATCAAAAGGAGGCAAAAAGATGAAAGTAATTTTATTAGATAATATTAAGGGAGTAGGAAAAAAGGATCAAATTATTAATGCAGCAGATGGGTATGCTAGAAATTATCTTTTACCTAAAAAGCTTGCAGTAGAAGCTAATAACGAAAACATGAGCAAGTTGAAGGCTAAAGAGGATTCTAATAAATATAAAAAAGATTTAGAAAAACAAGAAGCAGAAGCTATTGCAAAGAAATTAAAAGACATAGTGCTAACAATAACTGTAAAAGCTGGAGACAATGGAAAAATATTTGGAGGAGTTACTAGCAAGGAAATCTCTGAAGAATTAAATAAGCAATATAAAATAGCAATAGACAAAAAGAAAATTACTATGCAACAAACAATAAAAACATTAGGTGTATTTAATGTGGAAATAAAGCTTTTTGAGGGTGTAATTGGTAAGTTAAAAGTTGAAGTTAAGAGCTAGTAAAAAAATAGTAATAAGAATTAAAACTTAAAATGGAATATTAAAAATAGTATTAAACAAAAAATATAATCATGTAAATATGAGGAGAAATCAATATGGAATTAGGAAAAGTCCCACCACAGGATGTGGAAGCAGAACAAGCTGTACTTGGTAGTACTTTAACAGACCAAGACGCTGTTATAGCAGCTATAGAAACTTTAAGACCTGAAGATTTCTACAGAGAAGACAACAAAATTATTTTTGAAGCAATTATGAATATATATAATAGAGCTGAGCCTATAGATATTATAACTCTAAAGGCTGAGCTATCTTCTATGGGAAAATTAGATAGTGTTGGAGGTTTGGAATACATAGTTCAATTGCCTGATAAGGTTCCAACGACAGCAAATGTTGAGAGATATATAAAAATTGTAGAAGAAAAGTCAATGCTAAGAAAACTGGTTAAAACGGCAAATGAAATTATCAGTTTAGGATATGATGAAACAGAAAATGTTGAAGATATAATGGATACGGCAGAAAAAAAGATATTTGATGTTATGCAAAGAAAAAATCAAAAAGGATATACAGCTATAAAAGACATTTTGGTAGAATCATTTACGCAATTGGAAGAATTGTACAATCAAAAACAACATGTAACAGGTGTACCTACTGGATTTATAGAGCTAGATAATAGAACAGCTGGATTACATGGTTCTGAGCTAATATTAATTGCAGCAAGACCTGCTATGGGAAAAACAGCGTTTGCACTTAATATAGGAACTTATGCTGCAACAAGGGCAAATGTACCAGTTGCAATATTCAGCTTGGAAATGTCTAAAGAACAATTAGGAAACAGAATTTTATGTAGTGAAGCTTTAGTTGATAGTAATAAAGTAAGAACTGGTAAGCTAGAGGATGAAGAATGGGCAAAACTTGCAGAAACATCAGGAGAGCTTTCAAATGCAGAGATTTACGTAGACGATACGCCAGGTATATCTGTAATGGAAATTCGTGCAAAGTGTAGAAAGTTAAAGTTGGAAAAAAATATTGGTTTAGTAATAATAGATTACTTGCAGTTAATACAAGGTTCAGGTAAAAGAGGAGCAAGTAGGGAGCAAGAAATATCAGAAATTAGTAGATCTTTAAAAATTCTTGCAAAGGAAATTAATGTTCCTGTAATAGCATTGTCACAGCTATCTAGAGCTGTGGAAGGTAGACCAGACCACAGACCTATGCTTTCAGACTTGCGTGAATCTGGAGCTATTGAGCAGGATGCGGACATTGTAATGTTTTTGTATAGAGATGATTATTATAATGAAGATTCGGAAAAGAAAAACATTGCAGAAGTTATAATTGCAAAACAAAGATCGGGTTCTACTGGAACTGTAGAATTAGCATGGCTTGGAAATTATACAAAATTTGCAAACCTAGAAAAATACAGAGAATAGTTAGTGAAATTACAAACTTGAAATTCTTTAGAATGAAGGAGAAAAGATTAAATGGCAACTAGAAGGAAAAATTTAGAAGATAAAATTTTATCAACTATATATGAATATAATTTAATAAAGCCAAAAGATACTGTATTAGTTGCTGTATCTGGAGGTCCAGATTCTATGTGTCTTTTAAATTCTTTATATAATTTAAGAGAAAAGCTGAAAATAGATAAACTGGCAGTTGCACATGTTAATCATATGTTAAGAGAAGAAGCAAGGGAAGAAACTAAATATGTTGAAGATTTTTGTAAAAATAAAAATATAGAAGTTTTTACAAAATACGTGAATATAAAAGAAATATCAGTAAAAAATAAAATAAGTGAGGAATTAGCAGGTAGAGAAGAAAGATATAAATTTTTTGACGAAGTGGCAGATAAGATAAGTGCAAATAAAATTGCGATAGCACATAATTACAATGACAATGCAGAAACAGTTTTAATGCATTTACTTAGAGGAACTGGAGTTTCAGGCTTGGCTGGAATAACACCTAATAGAGAAGGAAAATACATTAGACCAATAATAAAGTGTAATAGACAAGAAATAGAAAATTATTGTGAAGAAGAAAAGCTAGAACCTAAACATGATAAAACAAATGATGAAAATATATATGTACGAAACAAAATAAGGAATCAACTTATACCATATATAAAAAAAGAGTTCAATCCTAATATAATAGTGACATTAAATAGATTATCAGAAATAATATATAATGAAGACATGTATATGAAAAAGGTTTCAGAAGAAGCATATAATTTGTTGTGTTCAGAAGAGACAGAAAGTAGAATAGTGTTAAGATTAAAAGATTTTATAAAATACGATGATGCAATAAAATCAAGAATAATTTTAAATGTTATAAATAAACTATATGGAACTACCAAAGGGATAGAAAAAATACATATACAAGATATTATAAAACTATGTGATAACAATGTGGGAAACAAATATCTTACACCTAACAAAAGTTTAAAAGTTTTTGTAAAATCTGGAAAAGTATCATTTGAAAAAGTATTGAAATAATTTTATTGTTGTGATATATTTTGAGGAAGAACTAGGGGATTAACGTTAAAGGAGGAAAAAAATTGAAAAATAGTTTAAAAACATTAGCAGTATGGTTAATTATAGGAATAATATTAGTGGTTGCAATATCTGCAATATTGGAAAACACAGATACTAAATTAGCCTATTCAGAATTAGTAGCAAAAATAGAAGCAGGAGAAGTTGAAGAAATCGAATTAGAAGCAGACGGAACCTCAGCTCAAGTTAAAGTGAAAAATGATAATATAAGAAAGACAGTTAATATTCCAAGTGTAGATAATTTAATGGAAAACTTGGAAGAAACAATGAAAACTGGAAATGTAAAAGTTATAGAAAAATCTGAATCTTTATTTATGATTTTCTTAACATTCTTAACACCATTAGGAATAGTGGTAATATTCTTAGTATTCTGGCTTTTTGTGATGAGTGGTGCTGGAGCCCAAGGTGGTAACAAGACAATGACATTTGGAAAGAGCAAAGCTAGAATGTTAAATCCAAATGATAAAAATAGAGTAACATTTGATGATGTTGCTGGTGTTGACGAAGAAAAAGAAGAGTTAGAAGAAATAGTAGAATTTCTAAAAAATCCTAAAAAATTCACAGAGATGGGAGCAAGAATCCCTAAAGGAGTATTGCTTGTTGGTCAACCAGGAACTGGTAAAACATTACTTGCAAAAGCAGTTGCAGGTGAAGCTGGAGTTCCATTCTTTATAATAAGTGGATCAGACTTTGTTGAAATGTTTGTTGGTGTTGGTGCATCACGTGTAAGAGATTTATTTGAAGAAGCAAAAAAGAAAGCTCCATGTATAATCTTTATAGATGAAATTGATGCTGTTGGACGTCAAAGAGGTGCAGGTCTTGGCGGCGGACACGATGAAAGAGAGCAAACATTAAATCAATTATTAGTTGAAATGGATGGATTTGCTGCTAATGAAGGAGTTATAGTCCTTGCAGCAACTAATAGACCAGATGTATTAGATAAAGCTTTATTAAGACCAGGAAGATTTGATAGACAAATTGTTGTATCTCTTCCAGATGTTAGGGCAAGAGAACAAATATTAGAAGTTCATAGCAGAAAGAAAAAATTTGCAGATGATGTTAACTTAAAAATAATAGCAAAAAATACAGCAGGATTTGCAGGAGCAGATTTAGAGAATGTATTAAATGAAGCGGCTCTTTTAGCAGCTAGAAGAAATTTATCAGCAATAGGTGAAAGAGAAATTGAAGATGCAATGGTTAAGGTTACAATGGGACCAGAAAAAACAACAAGAGTAAGAAGCGAAAAAGAAAAGAAATTAGTTGCTTACCATGAAGCTGGTCATGCAGTTGTAAGTAGATTTTTACCTACACAAGATGCAGTTCATGAAATTTCAATAGTTCCAAGAGGAATGGCTGGTGGATATACAATGTATCAACCAACAGAAGATAAATCATTTATGTCTAAAACAGAGATGCTAGAACAAATAATATCTTTATTAGGTGGAAGAGCATCAGAAGCATTGATATTAGATGATATTTCAACAGGAGCAAGCAATGACATAGAAAGAGCTACAAAAATAGCAAAATCTATGGTTACAAAATATGGAATGAGCGAAAGAGTTGGAACAATTACATTAGGATCTGATCAAGAACAAGTATTTTTAGGAAGAGATTTCGCACAAGAAAAAACATATTCAGAAGAAACTGCTGGAATAATAGATGAAGAAATGAAGAAAATAATAGACAACTGTTATAAAACAGCAACTCAGATATTACAAAATAATGTTCAAAAATTACACGCTGTAGCACAAGTTTTATTAGAAAAAGAAAAAATATCTGGAGAAGAATTTGAGGCTATTTTCTCTGAATAATATAATTTAGAGTAAATAGAAAATTTCAAAAGAAGAAGGGATTTTAAAGTGGAGATTATTGCAACTATATTAGTATTGCTATTTATAATATTTTCATTAGTAATGTTTGCTGTTATTCAAATACAAATGGCTGGCATTGAAGTAAAAGACTTTTGGTCTTTTATAAACGCGAATCAAGAACTTGATAAGTTGTATGCATTTGCTAAAAAATATGAAAAAATGTCTCCACAGGAGCAGATAATATTTTTAAAAGCTGCAGAGAAAATGTCTGATGCTTTTGAAAAAGTACCAACAATAATATGGGAAGATGAATATCAAAAATACAGAGATGTAATGGATATTTACAGAGATATTAAAGTTAAAAGATGGGAAGCAAATTCTAAATAAAAGAATAACAAAAAAATAGTCGTGGCATATAATAATATATAGATATACTCGAAAGGAGTTAGAGAGTATGAGGATAATATATTGTGATCATGCCGCGACTACTTCTGTAAAAAGGGAAGTTTTATGTTCTATGATACCGTATTATGTAGAAGAATATGGTAATCCTTCATCATTATACGAAATTGGTCGACGAAATAAACAGGTAATTACAAATGCACGAAGGCAAGTGGCAAGAGCAATAAATGCAAATTGTAAAGAGATTTATTTTACATCATGTGGAAGCGAAAGCGACAATTTAGCAATAAAGGGATTTTGCTATGCAAATAAAAATAAGGGGAAGCATATAATAACTAGCAGGATAGAACATCCAGCGGTATTAAATACATGTAAAACATTAGAGAGGCAAGGATTTGAAGTAACATATCTAAATGTAGATGATAAAGGATTTGTTAGATTAGATGAATTAAAAAATAGTGTAAGAGATGATACGATATTAATAACTATTATGACTGCAAATAATGAGATTGGAACTATACAAAAAATAGAAGAGATAGGAGCTTTTGCAAGAAAGAAAAATATAATTTTTCATACAGATGCAGTGCAAGCGGTAGGAAATATAGAAATAGATGTACAGAGAATGAATATAGATATGTTGTCAATGTCAGCACATAAATTTTATGGACCAAAAGGTGTTGGAGCACTATATGTTAAAGAAGGCATTGAATTTGAAAGAATTCAAGACGGAGGACATCAAGAAAGAAATAAAAGGTCTGGAACAGAAAATGTTGCAGGAATAGTAGGACTTGGTAAGGCGATAGAAATTGCAACCTATAATATTGAACAATACAATAATAAATTATCAGCATTGAGAAAAAGATTTTTAAAGGGAATAGAACAAACTATTGGAAAAGAAAATTTTAGATTAAATGGAGACTGGAATAATAGGTTACCAGGAAATATAAATATTTCTTTTAAAAACATAGACAGTAGTATGTTGTTACTAGAACTAGATAAAAGAGGAATATGTGCATCTGGAGGTTCAGCGTGTTCGTCAGGAGAAAGAGCCCCATCGCATGTTTTACTTGCAATAGGATTAGATAAAGAATGGATTGATGGTACAATAAGGATATCATTAGGGGAAGAGAATACTGCAGAAGAGATAGATTATCTGATTAAAGAAATTTCTGAAATATATAAGAGCCAAAAAGATGACACCTAAGCAATTTGCTCAGGTGTCAGTAGTTTAGCTTGCCAGAGAATGATAATCCCCATTCAAGATGTAGTTGCGGTATCCAGCCAGATCTTTGGAATCTCCTTCGATAGAAATCATATGGAGAGCTCCAGAATGTACCAGAATACCCCCCATATCCCAGGCACTGAAGGTGAGCTTGGGAAAAGCTTCTTTGCTCTTATCAATAAGAGCAACGGCAGTGTTCAAAACACGAAGAGTCAAACTCTCGATGTTTCGAGAATCAGGCTTGTCAGCATAAACAGTGGTAACCAGGCAGTCCCGATTTTTTTCAGTATTAGGGTAAATCAAACTTTTCTCCTTTCGGCGTCCAATGCTAATTGGCATTGGTATGTTATTTACGATATGGCCGGTTTGCCAAATCTATTATAATTATACCATAAATTTACATAAAATGCAACGAAAAATAAAAAAGAGACAACCGAATTCACGATTGTCTCTAAATTAGTTCATGCATGAGCTAGAGCAGGGAGAAATCCCTGATATCCTCTTTCGAAAGCTAGGTCATGCATAAGGTCATTTACAGCATGCTTATAGTATGGAGAAGAAGGAAATGCTACAGAAAACATGATATAGCACTTATCTTCTTTGGAAAATTTGCAAAAGCTTCCTACATAGTATGCAGGAGAGAGCTTTTTAAACCGCGTTTCAAAAATTTCCACAATATAGCTTCTGCAAAGCGAACCCTTCAAGTTTATTGTTTCTTCTGATTCTTCCTTCCGATAAGGAAAATAAATGTTTACACAAGAATTTCCGGGGGTGATAAAAAACTTCACAACAAACATCTCCTTGCTAATTTTAATAAATAGGGTATATTTTCATTATACTACGAGGAAAGATAAAATACAACAAAATTTTGCAAAAATCGACATAAGGTATTTTGAATTCAAATAGAAGGCATGTATTTTTTTGGCAAACAAGTCCAACTCTTTTTGAGTGAAATCTTAATAACATCCGTATTAATAGAATATGTTAACTGAACTTCACTAATGGAAAACATTGAAAATTGTTAGGTTTTATGATAAAATAATAAAGTAAATTTTTCTGGAAGGAGAGATAATATATTAGCAAATATATTATTAGAAATGAAATATGGAATATAGATATAAACCACAAGGTGTATGTTCTACAGAGATAATTGTAGATATAGAAAACAATATAATTAAAAATTTACAAGTTGTACATGGTTGCAACGGAAATTTAAAAGGAATTTCAAATTTAGTAAAAGGTATGAATATTGATGATGTGATTGCAAAACTAAAAGGAATAAAATGTGGAATGAAAAACACATCTTGCCCTGACCAGATTGCAATTGCATTAGAAAAAATAAAAGAGGAAAATAAACTATAAGAGGCAAGAATGAATATACTAATTGAAGAACTTGGGAAGTTAGAAAAGTTTAAAGAGTATGAAAAAAGTTTATTGAGTAAAACAAGTCCGATAGAATTATCGGGCTTATCTAGCGTGGGAAAAATTGAGCTCGTAGAAGCAACTAAACAATACGCAGATAAAAATATATTGCTTGTAACGTATAACGAGATACAAGCTAAAAAGATAGTTGAAGATTTAAAGTATTTTTCTGAAAATGTATTATATTTTCCCAAAAGAGAAATAGCACCATATGATTATGATACAAGAAATAAAGATTTACCATATGAAAGGATTGAAACATTAAATAAAATTTATGAAATATTAAAATTTTCAACAAATAAAAAAGGTGATAGATACATAATAGTAACAACAATAGAAGCTCTTATGCAAAAAATGATTTCGAGAGAAGATTTATATTCGAAGGTGTTGGAATTTAAAGTTGGACTTACATATGACCTAGAAGAACTAAAAAAAGAGTTAATAACTTTAGGATATGAAAGAGCAAACATAGTTGACGGTAAGGGACAATTCAGCATTAGGGGAGGAATTGTGGATATTGGAACCTCAAATTTTAAAGGAATAAGAATAGAATTTTGGGGAGATGATGTAGATTCTATAAGAACTTTTAATATAGCATCACAAAGATCAAACAATATGCTACAAGAAGCTATAATATATCCATCGAATGAGTTTATTTTGACAGAAAGTATTCAAAATGTTTGCAAAGAAATAGAAAAAAGAAAAATATATGATGAAGAAGATATCGACATATTAAAAAATAATGGATTTTTTGCAAAGATAGATAAATATTTTAATAGCTTTTATAAAACACAGTCAAAGTTCTTAGAGTATATTCCTAAAGATTTTTTACTATGTATAGATGATATTAGCAAAATAAATAAAAGACAGGATAATATTATAAACGATAATAATCAGTTAATAAAATCACTTATTGAAAAAGCTAGAATCGTACCAGATAGTATTAATAATATAGATAAAATAAACTTAGAGAACGAAGCCGATAGACAAATTGTTTTTTTAGAAGAAACAGATGTGTTAAGTCAAAGCACTAATCAAAAATTATCTGCAAATGTATATAATTTTAAATATAGAGATGTTCATTTTTATAAGAGTGAAATAAATATTTTATTAAATGAAGTAAAAGATTCTATTGATAAAAAAACAAAAATCATAATATTGGCCGGCAATGAAGCAGGATGTAAAAAGATTGGAAAGTTATTAGAGCAAGAGGGAATTACATACAAATACATAGAATATTTAAAAGATGATAGCAAAGATAAAATATATAAAAACAGTCCAAAAGAAGATTATTATAAAAATCAAATAATAATATCAACAGGTGTGTTGTCTTCAGGATACAGAAATTACGACTTGAACTTATTGGTAATTACAGGTGAAGAATTTTTAGCTGTAGAGAAAAAGAGAATAAGGAAAAATGACTCGTATTCTCAAGGAGAAAAAATTGTTTTTGCAGACCTAGAAATGGGAGATTATGTAGTACATAAAACGCAAGGAATTGGGCAGTATATAGGTGTAAATACTATTACTACAGAAAATGTAACAAAAGATTATATAAAAATAAAGTATAGAAATGATGATGTTTTATATGTTCCTACAGATATGTTGGATAATGTTAGAAAATATATAGGAACAGGTGATATAGCACCAAAGCTTAATAAATTAGGAAGCAAGGAATGGGAAAATACTAAAAGAAAAGTTAAATCTAATTTGAAAGAAGTTGCGAAAGACTTAATAGAGTTATATGCTAAAAGACAGAATAGTAAAGGATATGCTTTTTCTAAAGATACTCCATGGCAAAAACAGTTTGAAGATGATTTCCCTTATACAGAAACAGATGATCAATTAAGATGTATAGCAGAAGTAAAAAAAGATATGGAAGCACAAAAACCTATGGATAGGCTTTTGTGTGGAGATGTTGGATATGGAAAAACTGAAGTTGCAATTCGAGCAGCATTTAAAGCTGTAATGGATCAAAAACAAGTTGCATATTTGGTTCCAACAACAATTTTGGCAAATCAGCAATATGAAGAATTTAAAGAAAGAATGGGAGAATTTGCAGTAAATGTTGAATTGCTAAATAGATTTAGAACCAAAAAAGAACAAGATGAAGTTATAAAAAAATTGAAGCTAGGCGAAGTTGATGTTGTAATAGGAACTCATAGAATATTAAGCAAAGATGTAGAGTTTAAAGACCTAGGACTTCTTATAATCGACGAAGAGCATAGATTTGGAGTTAAAGATAAAGAAAAAATAAAAAAGATAAAGGAGAATGTTGATGTATTAACAATGACAGCAACTCCAATACCAAGAACTCTTCATATGTCAATTGTTGGAATAAGAGATATGTCTGTTATATACGAACCACCTCATAACAGAAAGCCGGTTCAGACCTATGTATTAGAATATGATGCAGAGGTTATAAAAGAGGCAATAACAAAGGAACTGGAAAGAGGCGGACAGGTATTTTATTTATTTAACAATGTAGAAACAATACAGAAAAAAGCGGATGAAATATCAAGATTGGTTCCAGAGGCACAGGTTGGATTTGCACATGGAAAGATGACTGGTAATGAAATTGAAGAAATAATGGAAGATTTTATCGGCAAAAAAATAAATGTATTGGTATGTACAACAATTTTGGAATCTGGAATAGATATTCCAAATGCGAATACTATAATTGTAGAAAATGCAGATAGACTTGGATTAGCACAGCTATATCAAATACGAGGTAGAGTTGGACGTAGTGATAGACAGGGTTATGCTTATATTACATATAAAAGAGATAAGCTTTTATCGGAAGTTGCTGATAAACGTTTAAAGGCTATTAGAGAATTTACAGAGTTTGGTTCAGGTTTTAAAATAGCAATGAGAGATTTAGAGATTAGAGGCGCTGGAAGTATTTTAGGAGAAGTTCAGCATGGTCACATGGAACAAGTAGGATATGAAACATATTGCAAATTATTAGACGAAGTTATAAAAGAGATGCAAGGTGTTGAAGTAAAAGAAGAAAAAGAAATTCAAATAGATTTAGACATATCAAGTTATATTCCAGAAACATATATTGAAGATGGAAAACAGAAAATAGAAGTTTATCAAGATATTGCTTTGGCAAGAGAAGATGCAGATATAGAAGATGTTATAGATGAAATTACAGATAGGTTTGGAACAATTCCAGAGGAAGTTTTGAATTTAATAGAAATTGCAAGAATAAAAATATTAGCAAGAAAAACGGGTATAATAAAAATAGCACAAAAACAAAAATCTGTAATGTTCTTTATTGATACAGAAAAATTCAACTTAGATGGAGAAAAAATAGATAAATTAATACAAATATATGGACCTAGATTAAGGTTTTCGCCAGGAGTTGTATCTTACATAACATTAAAGATTACAGATATATCTGATTCAAAATTATTAAAGGAAATTGAAGAATTTATAGATAAAATGATATAATTTATATATAAATGAAAATTTATGTAGATGAAAAAATAAATCGAACGATAAAAAAGCTTGAAATGCAATAATAATGATAATATAATTACATTTCAAGAGACAAGATATAATAGAGGTATAACAATAATCCCACTAATTATAACCTTAATAATAGCAATAAAGCTATTTTTTAGTAATGATTAAATAAAATAAATAATAATCCACACCTCTTAAATTTGTTATAACCTCGGTGTGGATTATTCTATACTGAGATGACAAACCACTTTTCAAGTGGCATCTTGTCTCTTTGTTTATATATATATTATAATATATTAAAGCGATTTGTAAATATTTTTTTAAATTTTATATGGAAGGATTTTTGAGATGCAGGTTATTACCAGTAAAGATAATGATGTTGTAAAAAGCATAAAAAAATTAAAAGATAAAAAATATAGAGATGAAGAAGGCTGTTATTTAATTGAAGGCATAAAGATAATTGAAGAAGCAATTGAAGAAAAAGCGATTATTGAGAAGATTGTAATTTGTGAAGAATGTATACAAAGCAGTGAAATTAATCAAAAGCTTTTGTATGAAATTGCAAAGTATGATTGTATTTATGTTAGCAAAAAAGTTTTTGAATCTTTAACAACTGTTGTAGCACCACAGGGGATGCTTGCTGTGGTTAGAAAAAATTCAAATAATACACCTATTGATTATTCTCAAGATATTATTTTAGTATTAGATGGAATCCAGGATCCAGGTAATTTAGGAACAATATTAAGAACTGCAGATAGTGTTAATTTAAAACAAATAATAGTATCTAATAAAACTGCTGATGTATATAATCCAAAGGTTGTTAGGTCGACTATGGGAGCTATATTCAGGGTTAAGGTGATAGAAGCGGAAAATTTAGTTGCAACATTAAAAGAGATAAAGAAAAACAAATTTAAGATAATGGCAACATCATTAGGGGGAACAGAGAATATTTATGATATTGAATATAAAAAGAAAGTTATAGTTATTGGTAATGAGGCAAATGGAGTTTCTAAGGAAGTGTTAGATATTGCAGATAAAAAGGTAATTATTCCGATGCTTGGAAAAACAGAAAGCCTGAATGCGGCAGTTGCAACAAGTGTTATTTTATATGAATATGTAAGACAAAAGATAAAATAAAATTATTAATTGGAGCGAATTTTATAAAAGAAATAAGATATAAAACATATACTGAATAAAGTAAATATGTGAAATTAAAATACTTATTATTAAAGTCTGAACAATAAAAAAAATAAAGACTGTTGAACAAAATATTGTCAACAGTCTAAAAAAATCACGGAAACCGTGATTTTTCTTGTATAATAGGGAGTTATGAAACTTTCCTATTATACAAAATATATTAATTAAAAATCGCAATTGTTTGGTGTTCTTGGGAAAGGAATAACATCTCTTATGTTTTCCATTCCTGTAATATACATAAGCAATCTTTCAAATCCTAAACCGAATCCAGAATGAATATTAGAACCATATCTACGAAGTTGTAAATACCAATCTAATTGTTCTTTATTTATATGCATTTCATCCATACGTTTTACTAAAGTATCGTAATTTTCTTCTCTTTGAGAACCTCCCATAATTTCGCCTGCACCAGGAACTTCAAGGTCCACCGCAGCGACAGTTTTTCCGTCTGGGTTAAGTTTCATATAATAAGATTTTATATCTTTTGGCCAATTTTTAACAAATACAGGACCATTAAAATATTCTGTAATATATTTTTCATGTTCTTTTGCAAGGTCTTCACCATATTCAGGTTGAAATTCCCATTTCCTATCAGCTTTTTTTAATATGTCAATTGCTTCTTTATGGTCAATTCGAACAAATTTTGAATTGATTAAGTTTGCTAATTTTTCTTTTAATCCTTTTTCGATAAATTGATCACAGAAATTAATTTCTTCTGGACATCTTTCTAATACTTTTTGTACTACATATTTTAAACATTCTTCTTCAATATTCATTAATCCTTCAAGATCGCAGAAAGAAATTTCAGGTTCTATCATCCAAAACTCATTTGCATGTGTTTTGGTGTTTGAATTTTCGCTTCTCAATGTTGGACCAAAAGTATAAACCTTTCCAAATCCAGCAGCAAATGTTTCTACATGTAGCTGACCAGAGCCTGTGATGAATGCTTCTTTTCCAAATAAATCTTTAGAGAAATCTGTTTTTCCATCTTTGGTAGGTAGTGGCTCTTCAAGGTTTAAAGTTGTTAGTTTAAACATTTCAGCAGAACCTTCGCAATCTGCACAAGTTATTATAGGTGTGTGAACATATACATATCCATTAGATTGAAAATATTCGTGGATTGCAAATGCTGCAACGCTACGTATTCTGAACACAGCATTAAAAGTATTTGTTCTGGGACGTAAGTGAGCTACAGTTCTTAAATATTCAAAAGTGTGTCTCTTTTTTTGTAAAGGATAATCTGAATCTGATAAATTAAATATTTCAACTGATGTTGCGTGTAATTCAAAAGGTTGTTTTGCATTTTCTGTTTTTATTAAATTTCCTGTAACTGTGATTGTAGAGCTTATGGTTAGTTTTTTTATTTCTTCAAAGTTTGTTAATGTATCATTAAAAACTATTTGTAAGTTTTTCAAATAAGAACCATCGTTTAGTTCTATAAAACCAAAAGTTTTAGAGTCTCTTAATGTTTTAACCCAACCTGAAATTGTAATGTTTTTGTCTATAAATTCTGATGTGTTACAATATAAATCTTTTATTGTTAAATCGTACATAATATAATCCCCAATCTTTTTATAATTTCGGAATTTATTATATCATACAAAGAGGCAAACTTCAACTTTTATTGTAGGCGATTTCATTTAATTTTATTTCAAATTATTTTATCTTTTTTTATTCTATTTTTTTCATAATCTTTTTCACCTCCATAGAATCTGGGGGTTCTAAAAATAGCATCCATTAACATACTTTTAAAGTATGTTAAGTTCATCAATGCTAAGTCCTGTGATTTCAATAATTTTGTCCTTAGAAATATTTTCCTTCAACAATTTTTTCGCTATTTCAATACTGGTAGATTTAGAACCGTTGTTTTACGCCTTGCTTTATGCCGTTGCTGGATACCGCTGTTTTAGTCCGTTTTTCTAATCCAGCTTTTTCGCCTTTTAATAATCCAGTCCTATAGATGGATTTTTCGTCCATTATTGCTTTTTTTCTTAAATCTGCTAGTCTTTGCATTTTTTCATCTTGACTCATTTCGCGTACTATAACAGTTGCTTCTTTGATTTCTTCATTTTTTTCCATAATTTTTTTCACCTCCATAGAGTCTGGATTTTCTAAAAATAGCATCCATTGTGCTTTTAGGTTGTTTGGATTATTTTTATAAAATTCCGTTACTTTGTTTAACTCAATTATATGTAACTCAATAAGGTCTGTCAACTTTAATTGTGGCTGATTATTCTCTCTCAGGTTCCAAATTGTTTCGATTTTCTTTATTTCTCTCGTTAATTCTAAAGAATAATCAATTATTGCAATTAAAACTGTTCGTTTGGCTTCAAAATACATTTCACCACGATTAACTTGACTGTAAAATAGTTTAGAAAGATAGAATAATATTCTTTCTGTAAAATCGAATTTTTCTATCAATTGAATTTCAACATCAACTTTTTCAGAATCGTTTACATCAATTTGTAAATCTAGGATACCAAGTTTATCATCAGGTTTTTCTCTATGTAATTCTTTGCCATTGTTTATTACGATTTTATTAATCTTTTCATCTAAAAGTGCTTCAACAAATGCTTTTGTGATTTTTTCATTGTTTTGATTAAATAGACTTTGAAAAACAATATCATTCTTTGGTTTTAATAGTTTGTATTCTTTAGTTTGATTTTTGGCATTTGACATTAAAAACCTCCTGAAAAAAATATTTACTACTAATCATGAAAAAAATAATTCTGAAAATAATATTATTATATGGAAAATAATTCACCTCCAATGTCCATATAAAATAAAAATTGATTTTTATAATTTTTCTAATGGAAAAAATTTAGAATTAAAATAATTGATTAGAAATATGAGACTATTATAATGCCGAGAAGTCTAACTTTCAAGAAAATATGAATGCAATCGTGTACAAAATTGTTACATGAAAATGCTAAAATGTATAGATTTCTACAATAATTAATATTGTTAGGGGATTTTAGACAAAAAATAAAACTATTCTATAATTTAATACGAAGGACGTCCAGTATTTTAGATTAATGAAGAAATGAAATACTTCTTTCTAGCGCATGGCATAATAAAAATGATGTACAATTAGGG
>USNR01000028.1 GCA_900556135.1 uncultured Clostridium sp.
AAATGAGTATTAAAGATATTGCAAGTATAGTAGGAATTAGTGAGAAAAAGGTAAATGAAATAAAAGAGCAAATAGTCTAGAAATTAAAAAAATTCTAGATTTGCTCTTTTTAGTATTGACAAATTGAAAAATAGTTGTATAATATATTTGTAGGTCAAAGAAAGTCAAAGTCAAAAATAAACATAAAATACAAAAAATAAGAAGGCAACAATTAAATATAACAAAAGATAAAAAATATGAAAATTAAGAAGTAAAAGTAAATGCAAAAGGGGAAGTGAAATAGATGAGAATGTCAGATATGATAGAAGAATTTATAAAGGAACTTTTCGATGATGAAAATTCTATTGAAATACAAAGAAATGATTTAGCAGAAAAGTTTAATTGTGTTCCTTCACAAATTAACTATGTAATATCAACGAGGTTTAAACCTGCACAAGGATATTATGTAGAAAGTAAGCGTGGGGGCGGTGGTCATATTACTATTAAAAAAATTAATATTACCAAAAGCAATTATTTAATGCATATAATATCTAGTATGGGAGATGGAATTACAGCGCAAGAAGTTAGCATTTTTATAAGCAATTTTTTATCATATGATATGATTACAGAAAATGAAGCAAAACTTCTTAAGGTTGCAACTAGTGACAATGTACTTACTGTGGACCAAAAAGACAGAGATAAATTAAGAGCAAATATATTTAAAAATATGTTGCTTAACCTAGTTGAAGATTAACACATATAATAAAGGTCAAAGCTATATAAAAATTAGTTTTGATAATAAAATAATAAGGAGGTTGATTATTATGATGTGTCAAAATTGTGGAGAAAATGAGGCTAATGTAAGATATACTCAAATTATAAATGGTGTAAAAAAACAAATAAATGTATGTGATAAGTGTGCAAGAAAGTTAGGAATTGGTTCTTTAAGTTTTAATATGCCAATACATTTTTCAGACTTTTTAGGAGATTTCTTTAATGACTATGATACAGATTTGTTACCAAGTTTTGTGAAAGAAACCAATAGTTTGTGTAAAAACTGTGGAGAAACATATGATGATTTTATAAAAACGGGATTGTTAGGATGCCCTGAAGATTATGAAATATTTGAGAGCAGATTGGATCCTATACTAAAAAAATTACAAGGTAACAATAGACATGTAGGAAGAAAATCAAATAATTATAGTAGCAAGGTTGATGAAATAAATAAAGAAATAATAGGTGATAAGAATAGCATAAAAACAAATAAAACAAAATCAGAAGTAAGTAATGAAGAAAAATTAGAGAAATTACAAGATGATTTAAAAGTTGCTATTAAAGAAGAAAGATATGAAGATGCTGCTAAGATTAGAGATGAAATAAATAAATTAAAAAAATAAAACACTAAGAAAATGATAAATTGAAAGAAGGTATAAAAATGTCAAAT
This sequence comes from uncultured Clostridium sp., assembly GCA_900556135.1. Taxonomy (GTDB): domain Bacteria; phylum Bacillota; class Clostridia; order TANB77; family CAG-508; genus UMGS1901. Next base: position 1,424 of record USNR01000028.1, read on the forward strand.
TGGTACTTACAAAATGGAAAAGAATCAGATGTTGTAGTTAGCACAAGAGTTAGATTAGCAAGAAATTTAAAAGGATTCAAATTTGAGAATAAATGTACAAATGAAGAAAAGAAAAAGATACTGTCTTTAATAGAAGACAAATGTGGTGAAATTGGATATGGACTAAGCCTTATGAAACTTTCTGATATGGATGAAGTTACAAAGATGGCTTTAGTTGAAAAGCATATAATTAGTCCAGAATTTTCTAAAATTGAAAATGAAAACATAGCAATTCTTATTAACAAAGGGGAAAATATTTGTATTATGATTAATGGAGAAGACCATTTAAATATACAATTATTCTCTGAAGGACTAGCAATAGAAGAGCTTAAGAATTTGGCAATTGAAATAGATGAAAAAATAGAGAAAGTATTAGGATATGCTTTTAATGAAAAATATGGATATTTAACTGCATGCCCTATAAATCTTGGAACTGGTATGAAAATATCTACAATGGTTCATTTACCAGCACTTAGTCAAACTGGAAATATTGGTAAAATATTAAGAATAATTAATAACTTTGGTATGACAGCCAAAAATGTGTATGGAGAAAGTTTAGAAAATAACGGAGACATTTATCAAATTTCTAATAATCAGACTTTAGGATTTTCGGAAGATGAAATTGCAAAGAATGTTCAAACTATAACAGATAAAGTTATAGAGCAAGAAAGAGTTGCAAGAAAATATTTAGGAAAAACAGGATTGGATTTGGAAAATAGAGTTTATAGGTCTTTTGGACTTATGCAATATTCTAAAAAAATATCTTATGATGAATGTTTGACATTGCTATCTGATATTAAATTAGGAACTGATATGGGAATAATAAAAGAATTAGATGATAGCAAAGTAAAGAAACTATGTTTATATACAAAGCCTGCGAATATGCAAAAATATTTGGGACAAATTGTAGAAGATGATGAGGCAGACGTAAAAAGAGCAGAAGTTATAAAAGGAATATTGAATAGTTAATAAATGAAAATATATTTAGAAAGGAATGGTGATTATTATGAAATATAAATTTACGAATAGTGCACAAGTAGCATTAGAAACGGCAACAAATTTGGCTATTAAACTAGGACATGATTATGTTGGATCAGAGCATATTTTGTTTGGATTAGTTGATGAAGAAAATGGCGTTGCAAGTAAAGTGTTATCAAAACAAGGTGTTACTGATGAACTTGTGCTTAAAGAAATAGAGGAATTAATTGGTGTAAATGAAGATAATATTTTAGATATTGACGATATCGGTTTTACACCTAGAACAAAAAGAATTGTAGAAAATGCTTTAATAGAAGCTAGAAAATTTAATAGTGAATATATAGGAACTGAGCATTTACTAGTTGGTATTATGAGAGAAGGAGACAGTGTAGCTGTAAGAATTTTAATGGACTTAAATGTAAATCCTCAAAAACTATATAGTGAAATAGTAAAAATTATAAAGGACGGAGAAGAAATCACACAGGGAAATGAAAGAGATAATTCAAAAGGAAATGGAAGCTTTAATTCTACTCCAACATTAAATCAATATGGTACAGATTTAACAAAGAAAGCTAGAGAGGGAAAACTAGACCCTGTAATAGGCAGAAAACAAGAAATAGAAAGAGTTATTCAAATTTTGTCAAGAAGAACAAAAAATAATCCATGTTTAATAGGTGAACCTGGTGTTGGTAAAACTGCGATAGCAGAAGGATTAGCTCAAAAAATAGTTGCAGGAGATGTTCCAGAAACTTTAAAAAATAAAAGAGTTGTGAGCCTAGATATATCAGGAATGGTAGCTGGTGCTAAATATAGAGGTGACTTTGAAGAAAGAATAAAGAAATGCTTGAATGAAGTAAAAAAGGCAGGAGATGTAATATTATTTATAGATGAAATTCATACAATAGTAGGTGCAGGTTCTGCAGAAGGTGCTGTAGATGCAGCAAATATTTTAAAACCTTCTTTGGCTAGAGGCGAAGTTCAAGTGGTTGGTGCAACAACTACTAATGAATATAGAAAATATATAGAAAAAGATGCAGCGCTAGAGAGAAGGTTCAGTCCTGTAATGGTTGAAGAGCCAAGCAAAGAGGATACAATAAAAATTCTTGAGGGCTTGAGAGATAAGTATGAAGCTCATCACAATGTAAAAATACCAACAGAGGCAATAAAGGCTGCAGTGGAGTATTCTACAAGATATGTTAATGATAGATATTTGCCAGATAAAGCAATAGATTTAGTTGACGAAGCGGCATCAAAAGTTAAAATGAAAACATATACAAAACCAGAAGCTTTAAAGAAATTAGAGGATGAAATTGGAAAGTTAGACAAGGAAAAAGAAGAGGCAATTGCAACGCAGAATTTTGAAAAAGCAGCTAAATTAAGAGATAAGAAAAATGAAAAGAAAAAAGAATTAGAAACAAAGCAGGAAAAGTGGAAAAGCACAAACAGTAAAAAAGTAACAACGTTAACTCCTGATGACATTGCAAATGTAATTGCTACATGGACAGGTATTCCAGTAAATAAAATAACAGAAAGTGAAAATGAAAAATTAAAGAATCTAGAAGAAAATTTGCATAAAAGAGTAATTGGACAAGATGAAGCCGTAACAGCAGTTGCAAAGGCGATAAGAAGAGGTAGAGTTGGATTAAAAGATCCTAATAGACCGATAGGTTCATTCTTGTTTTTAGGCCCAACAGGTGTAGGAAAAACGGAGCTTTCAAAAGCATTAGCAGAGAACTTGTTTGGTAATGAGAATACAATGATAAGAGTTGATATGTCTGAATTTATGGAATCTCATTCTGTTGCTAAATTAATTGGTTCGCCTCCAGGATATGTTGGATATGATGAGGGTGGTCAATTAACAGAAAAAGTAAGAAGAAAACCATATTCTGTAATATTATTTGATGAGATAGAAAAAGCACATCCAGATGTAATGAATATGTTATTACAAATTTTAGAGGATGGCAGATTAACTGATAGCCAAGGAAGAACTGTAAACTTTAAAAATACTGTAATTATAATGACTTCAAATGTTGGTGCTAGATTAATTACTGATAAAAATAAATTAGGTTTTTCAAATTCAAATAACAAAGAAGAAGATATTAAAAAGGAATATGAAGATACAAAAAAAGAAGTAATGGCAGAATTGAAGAAACAATTTAGACCAGAGTTGCTAAATCGTATAGATGATATAATTGTATTCCATAAATTGAATGATGCTGATGTTAAGAAAATAATAGACCTAATGCTAAATCAGGTAAAAAACAGATTAAAAGAACAAGATATTAGTATTGAATTTGGTGATGACGTAAAAGAATTAATTGCAAAAAAAGGAACAGATATAAATTACGGCGCACGTCCATTAAGAAGAGCAATTCAAAGTATGTTAGAAGACAAAATAGCAGAAGGAATATTAGATGGAGCAGTTAAGGAAGGAAAGACAGCAAAAGCAGAAGTTAAAAATGATGAAATTGTAATAGATTAATATGTAAAAAAGGACATAAATAATACAAAATTTATGCCCTTTTTATGTATTAATATTAACAAAAGCCTAAATAGAATGTTGACAATAGCAATTATGGATTATATAATTTCTATGTATAATATTTATTTAGTTAAAAGTAAATGATTATAGAGGAGAAAAAGAATGATAGCTTTAGTTACAGGTGCTTCTTCAGGAATAGGAAGAGATATTGCAAAGGAACTTGCCAAAAGAGGCTATGATATAATAGCTGTTGCAAGGAGTGAAGAAGAATTAAAGAAAACGAAGGAAGAAATAGAAAAAGAGTATAAAGTAAATGTTGATATAAGGGCAATGGATTTAATAGATAGAGATGGTTGCAGAAAGTTGCATGATGATGTGAAAGAAAAATATGGAACAATAGATATATTGGTTAATGATGCTGGATTTGGAACATGTGGCAAATTTACGCAAACAGATTTGGAAAAAGAATTAGGCATGATTGACACAAACATTGTTGCTCTTCATATATTAACAAAATTATTTTTGCAAGATATGGTTGAGAAAGATAAAGGGAGAATATTAAATGTTGCATCAATTGCTGGCTTTATGCCAGGACCACTTATGGCAACATACTATTCTACAAAGGCATATGTTGTAAGATTAACTCAAAGTATTAGACAAGAGTTATTTATGCAGGGCTCAAAAGTAAAGATTAGTGCATTATGTCCGGGCCCGGTAAATACTAATTTCAATAAAGTTGCTGATGTGAAATTTAATTTGTTAGAAGCAAATAGTAAATTTGTGGCTAAATATGCTGTTAATTTAATGTTTATGAATAGAACACTGATATTTCCAAGTTTGTTTATGTGGATTGGAAGATTACTGGCAAAAATATTACCAGATCAAGTTTCAGCATTTTTCTGCTATTTTGCACAAAAAAGAAAGATACAATAAAAAATATATATAATCATGTGTTAAATTAAGTAATTTATACATTTGAGAGAAGAGGTTTAGGGATGTATTTGATAATAGGATTAGGAAACCCAGAAACGGAATATTCAAGAACACGACACAATATGGGTTTTGATGTTATAAATAAATTAGCTAGTAAATACAATATTGAAGTTAATAGAAAAAAATTTAATAGTTTATATGGAAAAGGTGAAATTGAAGGACAAAAGGTAGTTTTAGTTAAGCCTCAAACATATATGAATTTGAGCGGAGATGCAGTTGGTCAGTTTGTTAGTTTTTACAAAGTTGAACCCAATGAAATTCTTGTAATATATGATGATTTAGATGTTGAAAAGGGAATTATAAAAATTAGAAAAAAGGGTGGACCTGGTACACATAATGGAATGAAGTCTGTTGTATCAGAACTTGCTACTGATGAATTTCCTAGAATAAGGGTTGGAATTGGAGAAAAAGAAAAAACTAGAAACATGATTGATTTTGTTATAAAAAAAGTTGATGATGAAACATATAGTGAATTAGAAAAAGGAATAGAAAAAGCGGCAGATTCTATACCAGAAATTTTAAAAAATGGTATTGATATGGCGATGAACAAGTTTAATTAATTTGAGTAAATATTTGAAAAATAAAAAAATAAAAACATAAAATAATAGGTAAAGCAGCGAAAGGAAAGAGTTTTAAAGTGAACAGAATTATAATAAATGAAGACAATAATAAAAACATTACAATGGCATTAAAAAGCAATGGAAAAGTTGTAGAAGTATATGAACAAAAAGCTGATGGAAGGACACAAGAAGGAAATGTATATTGTGGAGTTGTGAGAAATATCCTTCCAGGGATGCAATCTGCTTTTGTAGATATTGGCGAAAGAAAAAATGCGTTTATTCATATTAAGGATATTTTGCCTAAAGCTAATAATATAACAGGAAATAAAGAGGAAAAGTTTGAAGAATATAATATAAAAGATTATGTTAAAGTTGGAGATACAATACTAGTACAAGGAAAGAAAGACGAAGAAGAAAAAAAAGGTGCTAGAGTTTCAAAACATATTAGTGTAACAGGAAAGTATGTAGTGTTAATGCCAGAGGTAGACTTTGTTACAGTATCTCAGAAAATTGAAGATGACAAAGAAAAAGAAAGATTGAAAAATGTTGTAAAAAATATACCTGTATCTTTAGAAAATGATAAATTTGGTGTAATTATTAGAACAGCAGCAGAAGGAGTAAAAGAAGACGATATAAAAAAGGATATAAATTCTCTAATCAAGTTGTTGAAAAAGATACAGACTGAATTTGATAAAGTAAAGATAAATAAAAAGCCAGTAAAAATTTTTGAAAATGACGAGTTTATAACAAAACTAATTATTGGAATTGCTAGCAGTAAAGCATGTGATATTATTGTAAATAGTGATGATATCTATAATAAAGTAAAAGGTATAATAGAAAAGCTAGATAACAAAAAGTTAAATCTAAAATTAGAAAAAGTAGATTTATTAAGAAAATATGAAATTAATTTAGTATTAGAGAAAATGCAACAAAGAAAAATATGGCTAGATTGTGGTGGATTTATAACAATTGATAAGACAGAGGCTTTAACAGCAATAGATATTAATTCAGGAAAATTTGTGGGAAATAAGCACAATGATAAAGATGAAACTATATTTAAAGTAAACAAAGAAGCTACAATTGAGATTGCAAAACAATTAAGGTTAAGAAATATAAGTGGAATAATAGTTGTAGATTACATAGATATGGAAAATGATGATTACAGGAAAGAATTGCTACAAATTCTGCAAAAAGAAATAAAGAAAGATAGAAGTAAAGTTCAGGTGATTGGATTTACAAAGTTGGATTTATTAGAAATAACAAGAAAAAAATTATAGGGTTAACCTATAATTTTTTTCATTTCTTCATTTCGTTTAATTTTTTGAGTGGTTGTTTTTATTAATGGTTCTGTTGTGATTATTATATCTCTAATGTATTTGTACGCTGGCATAGTGTGGTTTATAACTTTTATCTGTTCCATTATCAATTTTTTATAGTTCTCTTTTTCGGAATCAGGATATAGTTCTTTCATGGTATCTTCATTATAAACTATTTTTGCACATAATTTTACGTCATTATCTTTATCAGGCATACCGTAGACCATACTCTCACTGACAAAAGGCAGTTTGTTTATTAAAATTTCAGACTCCTCTGGGAATACTTTTTTGCCGTTTTTTAAAACTATAACGAATTTTTTTCTACCAGTTATAAATAGAAATCCGTCTTTGTCAAATTTGCCTAAGTCACCAGTATGGAACCAACCATCTTTTAAGACTTCAGTTGTTGCTTCGGGATTTTCATAATAGCCAAGCATTACAGTTGGAGCTTTAACTATAATTTCGCCAATACCATCTTCGTCAGGTTGATCTATTTTTACGTCAATGTCTGGTAAAGGAAATCCAACAGAGCCAGCTCTTTTATATTTATCATTTTCGCCTGCTAGAACAGGAGATGTTTCTGTTAATCCGTACCCCTGCAATAAGTTTATTCCGAAATCTACAAAGGCTGAAATTGCTTCTTTTTCCATAGGTGCTCCACCTGCTATTAATACACGCAGATGACCGCCTAATTGATTTAGCACGGGTGCAAATAATCTTTTTCGTATGTCTATATGAAATTTCAATAAGAAATTAGATAAAATTCTGGCAAATTTTATTAAATTTGTTTTACCTTGTTTAGTAATTTCTTTGTTAATTTTTTTATACATTGTTTCTAAAACAAGTGGTACACAAACAAATCCTGTTATTTCGTATTCTTTAAGATTTTTTACAATGTATTTTAGCCCGTCTGTAAAAACAACAGTAATACCAACGGATGTACCATATAAAAATGTACAAGTTGATTCAAATGTATGGTGTAAAGGTAAGAAAGATAAAAATTTATCTTCACTAGTAACTTTAGCCATGGAGCTTAATGAGTATATGTCAGAGCAAATATTTTTTTGGCTAAGCATAACTGCTTTAGAAATAGAGGTTGTACCTGATGTGAATAACATTATAGACATTGCATTATTATCTACTTCTATTTCATTATATTTGGTGTCTCCGCTTGCTAGTAGGGTTCTACCTTTTTCAATAAGATTAGAATATGACAGGATTCCATCTGTGTCTGTTGTGTAATCCATACATATGTAAGTTTTTAAGTTTGAAGAATTTGATTGCATTAATTTTTTAAAAACTTCTAAATATTTTTTATCGAATATAACAGCGTCAACTTTACTTCTTTTTATTAAACTTTCAATTTCATTATTTGGTAAAGATTTGTCTAAAGGAACAACAACGATGTTGGATGTTGTGATTGCTAAATAACTAACACACCATTCGTATCTATTTGGAGAGATTATTGCAATTCTTTTTCCTTCTAGCCCTAAATGTAGTAGGGCGGTTCCTAAAGATTTTATATCGTCTATATAATTAGCATATGTTATTTTTATAATTTCAGATGTAGGGGTAAGCCTGTATTCAAATGCTGTTTTGTTTTTAAACATTGGATATCTAATATTTACTAATTCTCTAAAATTGTTAATGTGAAAACCGTCATAAAGTTTCCTTTTGTGTTCTGCTACCATAAACAGACCTCCATTAAAATAATCTTAGTAGATTATATTATTTTTATTTAAAAAAATCAAGGTGGGTGTGTGATAAAATTGACTTGACTAATAAAACAGATTGTTATAAAATTGCGATAAAGTGAATATAAGGTTTAGTTACATAAAAATGATTTTTGAATTAAGTATATTACTTAAGGATTTTGTTCATACTGGAAGTATATCAATAAAACATTGAAAAATCAATATTTTATAACAAAATTTTTCACATTTTCATTGCGTATTTTGGGAAGAGTTTTGAACATTTAAAATTGTTTATAAATTTTGAAGTCTTTAGAGATACAGCAAGTTCAGAAAAAATTATTTTTCCTTAAGTAATATACTTAATGCTAATATTGTGAATCTTCTGACGTCCGCTCATTTGGGCTAATAATATGATCCAAATTAGAAAAAGAAATTTCCCTTATCGTCCTATGATGAAGACAAGGGCTCATATTTAAGAGAAAATTTCAATCCCTAATTGTGTCTCATATTTATTAGCCAATGCGCTGGGAAGAAGTGATTTTAAGTGTTTATGTAAGAAGAAATAATATTTTTAGGAGGAGAAAGTAGATGGAGAAAAACAAAAGTAAGATGATTGAAGGAATGAAAAATAATGAAGGAATTACATTGTTGGCTTTGGCTGTTACTATTGTGGTTTTACTGATATTAACAAGTATAGGTATAAAGCTTGCTTTAGGTAACAATGGAATTATAGGAGAAGCGAAAAATGCAAAAGAGTTAGCCGAGATAGACGAGGAAAAAGGAATTGTTAAAAGGGCAACTACTGTTTCTTTGATAAAGAGCAAAGGTTCTAAAGTTGAGCAAGATACTTTAGAAAAAGCATTGAATGATGAAACAGGAGAAGGAAAAACAGAGGTAAGTGATGCGGGAGATGTTTTTGAAATATTGTTTACTGAGTCGAATAGATATTATGAGGTTGATAGTGAAGGGCATATTAGTGATTCTAATAAGGTTACAAAAGATGAAAAAGCAGGAGATGTAACAAAAGGCGGAAGATGTGACGGAAGCGAAGAGAAGCCTTATGAAATAAGTTGCATAGAGGATTTAGTGGCGCTTTCAATGATGGTAAATGGAGGCAATGCTGACTTAGGCATGGGAGAAAATGATTTTTCAGGAAAAAATGTTGTTTTAATAAAAAACTTAAATTTTAATTCGAGATTTTCTTATAACGATAGCACAACAACTAAGTTTGGAGATTTAAATGAAGATGGAATAATTGAAAATATAAAAACTGAATTAACTAAAACAGATGAAAACTGCATAGGATTTAAACCGATTGGAATAAATCATGATACTAAATATAGATTTTGTGGGACTTTTGATGGTAGAAAAAACGAATTAAAGAATATATATATTAATAATCCAGGAAATGTAGGAGTGTTTGGAGCAGTTTGGAATGCTACAATCAAGAACTTAAATGTATCAGGAAAAATAATATCAACAGCAACTATAGATACTGATTTTGCTGCAGGAGGAATAGTTGGAGATGGTTTGGCTTTTATATATAATTGTAATAATATGGCAAATATATATGGGGCTAAATATGTGGGAGGAATAGGCCGGAAGTATATGGAGTACACATGCAAAAACCTTAATAATTAATTGCACGAATAGTGGAGATGTTTATTCGGAAAATTTAGTGGGTGGAATAGTCGGAAGAGGTTCTGGAGAGATAAATGGATGTTATAATTTAGGAAATATAAATGGTAAAGGGGGATATACAGGAGGTATAGTTGGCCAGTCACAACAAAAATTAACTATATTAAACTGCTACAATATGGGAAATGTAATCACTAACTATAGGGCAGGTGGTATTATTGCTTATGTATATGGGGAGACTACTGTAAATAACTGTTATAATATAGGAAACATAACCTCGTCAAGTGCCAGTGTGAATGGAATTGGTGGAACAACTGTTACGAATTGCTATAATTTTGGAAAATTAACGTCTAATTATGGAATTGATACAATAGTAGGAAAAACTATTAGTTCTTGTTATTATAAATCTTCGCTGAAATCAGATAAGGAAAATACGGCAGAAGGAGTAATTGATGTAGAAACAAAAAGTATTGAAGAAATTGTAGAGTTATTAAATTCATATAAAGATGATACGGGAGTATATCCTGCTGATTGGAAACAATGGAAAAAAGGAGATAATGGTTATCCTACATTTTCAGACTAAAAGGTGTAAAAAACTTCTTATGATGGTAAAAAGTCATAAGGAGTTTTTATTTGTTTAAGAATAAATAAAAAATATTTATAGATATAAAGCAAGAAATTGCTAGAGTCTGAATTGATACAACGTATATAATATGTAAAAATAAATAATGTGTAGCAATGAAGATTATAGGTTAATTGAAAAAAATAAAAAAAATTTAAAAAAAACTATTGCATTTTTATAAATCTTGTATTAGAATTTAATCGAAGTGGTAAAAAGTGGTACAAAGTGGTGGAAAATGTTTAGCGAGGTGAAGAAAAGTGTTAATAGGTGAATATGACCATTCTCTAGATGCAAAGGGCAGATTAATAATGCCTGCAAAGCTTAGAGATGATATGGGAGATAAGTTCATTATAACAACCGGATTAGACGGATGTTTATTCGGATTTTCTTTATCTGAATGGGAAAAATTTGAGGACAAGCTAAAAACACTACCAATTACCAATAAAAATGCTAGAAACTTTGTAAGATTCTTTTTATCAGGAGCAACAGAATGTGAATTAGACAAACAAGGAAGATTTTTAATTGCTGGAAAATTACGTGAAAGTGCAAATCTAGAAAAAGATGTTACAATAATAGGTGCTGGAACACGTATTGAAATTTGGAACAAGGATAAATGGCAAGAACATAATAGTGAAGAAAATCTTTCTATAGAAGAAATAGAAAAAAATATGGAAGAACTAGGTATATAACTTGAAAAAGTTTATATAGTCTTTAACCAAAGCTAAGACCACAAAGAACAAAAGATGTAAATTGTATCCAACTAAAGACAAGTATAACAAAAGATAATTAAACCTACATAAGAGAACAAAAGAATTAAAACCAAAGAAAAACAAGTGTGAAACTAAAGATAATTTGCAAAATTTGCAATAACTTAAGATTAGATAAAACAAAAGATTCTAGAAAAGTGCTAAAGATGAAATTTTTAAAGTGCTATACAAAAGAACTCTTTAAAAATCAAAAGAATAATAAATTAATTAACAAAAGGTAAATATGAACAAAAGAATACTTAAGCAAAAGATGGAGATTACAAATGATATATAAATAAGAAGCAAAACTGAAGACGAAAGCAGTTGGTATTTGTAGATAATATAAATGCCAACTGACTTATGCTATTATATGGAAAAAATGGAACGATTGTTTTGTGAAAACTATTATAATATTTGTAATTTCAATAGAATTGGGGAATTGAATTTGGATTTTAAACATACACCAGTGATGCTAAATGAATGCATAGAAAATTTAAATATAAAGCCAGATGGAATATATGTAGATGGTACACTTCGGAGGTGCGGGACATAGCAAGGTTATAGTTCAGAATTTATCGAAAGATGGTTTACTAATCGGAATTGATAGAGATGAACAAGCATTGCAAGCAGCTTCGGAAAATCTAAAAGAATATAATAACGTAAAATATATACATGAAAATCATGATGATATAAAAGAATTATTAGATAATATAGGAATTGAAGGTGTTGATGGTATATTACTAGATTTGGGCGTTTCTTCGTATCAATTAGATGAAAGAAATAGAGGATTTAGTTATTTAGGTAGTAACGAGTTAGATATGAGAATGGACAAAACACAAGCTCTTACTGCAAAGGATGTAGTAAATACCTATACAGAGGAAAAGTTAGCAAATATAATATTTGAATATGGTGAGGAAAGATTTTCTAAAAATATTGCAAGAAACATTTGTAAGGCAAGAAGTGAAAAAACAATAGAAACAACAGACGAATTGGTAAGAATAATAGAAAATTCAATTCCAAAATCTAAACAAAATAATGGTCATCCTGCAAAAAGAACTTTTCAAGCTATTAGAATAGAAGTTAATGATGAGATACGACCATTATATAATACAATTCTAAATTGTATTGATTTACTAAATGAAAATGGAAGATTGTGTGTGCTTACATTTCATTCATTAGAGGATAGAGCAGTTAAGGAAGCATACATAGAAGCACAAGGTAAATGTACATGTCCTAAAGATTTACCATATTGCGTATGCAATTATAAATCAATGGGAAAAATTATAACAAAGAAACCATTAGAACCAACAAAAGAAGAAATGGAAAATAATTCGAGAGCTAAAAGCGCTAAATTAAGGGTTTTTGAAAAACATATGAAATAAAACTAAAGGAAAGCGAGGTGAAATTACCTATGGCAGGAGCTAGACAATATGGATATCAATATGAAACTAGTCCTAGAAAATTAGAACCAGACTATAGAAGAAATGATAATCCATATAAAAAGAAAAAGTCTACATCTGTGAAAAAGAACAACGTAAAAAGCAAAGCTAAAACAAAAGCAAAGAAAAAAAGTAAGTATAATATTAAGCCGATAGTTTACATCGCTATTGGGTTTGCTATGTTGTTTACAATAAGCTATAGGAATTCACTGATAAACGAAAGCTATAACGAAAAGGAAAAGTTAAAATCTGAATTAAGTGTTGTTCAAAAGGAAAATGAACAATTAAAAGTTAATATTGAAAGTAGCTTGAATTTAAATTCAGTAGAAAAAACGGCAGAAGAAGAACTAGGAATGCAAAAATTAAATAATAATCAAAAAGTATATGTAAATCTACAAAAGAAGGATTATGTAGAACCTACCACAGAAAAAGTTGTTATAAATGAAAATAATTCATGGTGGAGCAGAGTTTTAGATGCATTAATGCAGAAAATAAAGTAGAAGGCGAGAAAGTGTGAGAAATTCACATAGACTCGTCTTTTTTTGTGTGTAAAATAGGAAGTAGGTCAAATTTTCTATTATAAAGTACATTTAGTTCTCTTTTTTATGTTCTCGAATACACTTGAATAGGTGATTTTATGAATAAAGTAAAAAAATTAGATATAAGAAAATTAAAGAAAAATGAACTGAAAAATAACAGAGATGATAAGTTAAACAAAAGTTTATTAAATAGAAAAAGAAGAAATGAAAAAAAAGCTAAAAAAGAGTTAAAAAAGGACAGCAAAACATCTAAATATCAGCTTAATAAAAAAGGGGATATTTCCAGAAAAAAGAGAATAAAGTTAGCACTTATATTTTGTGTGCTGATAATGTTTGCATTGGCAATAAGGGTTTCGTGGATTCAGTTTGTACAAGGAGAAAGCTTAAAAAACATGGCATATATTCAGCAAACATTAGATAGAAAGGTTAATCCTAAAAGAGGAACTATTTATGATGCAACAGGTAAAGTTGTTTTAGCTACAAGCAGTAGTGTAGAAACAATTACAGTAAATCCATTAAATATTGCTAGTGAGAATAAAGAAAAAGTTGCAAAGAAATTATCTGAGCTATTTGAATTGGATTATGAAAAAGTATTAAAAAAGGTTAATAAAAAAACAGCAATAGAAACCATAGTAAAAAAAGTTGATAGAGAGCAATCTGATGAACTTAGAAGATGGATGAATGAAAATAAAATTACATCAGGAATAAATATTGATGAAGATACAAAAAGATATTATCCATATAATAATTTAGCATCACAAATTATAGGATTTTGTGGAAGTGATAATCAAGGGTTGGCAGGAATTGAAGCTGTATATGAAGAAAATCTAAAAGGAAAGCCAGGTAAGATTTTAAAAAGAACAAATGCTAAAGGAATAGATATAGAAAATACAGCAGAGTATTATCAAAAAGCAACTAATGGAAATGATTTAGTTTTATCTATAGATGCTATTGTACAAGGAATTGCAGAAAAATATTTACAAGAAGCTTGTATAGACAATGTGTGTACTGATGGTGGAAACATTATAATTATGAATGCTAAAACTGGGGATATATTGGCACTGGCCGGTTACCCAGATTATAATCTGAATGAACCATATACTATAAACTCAGAAGAATTAGCAGGAAATTGGGAGAATATGTCTCAAATTGAAAAATCTAATGCACTGCAGGCTATGTGGAGAAACAAAGCTATTTCAGATACATATGAACCAGGTTCAACATTTAAATTGGTGACAGCTTCAACAGCTTTGGAAGAAGGAATTGTAACATCAACAGATAAGGAAGGAGAATTTTGCTGTACGGGATATATAGATGTTGCAGGAGTAAAAATGAAATGTTGGAGATATTATAGACCTCATGGCCCTGAGAGTTTAAGGCAGGCTCTTATGAATTCGTGTAATCCAGTTTTTATAGGACTTGGGCAAAAAATTGGAATAAGCAAATATTATGAATATTTAAGAAAGTTTGGATTTTTAAGTAAAACTGGAATAGATCTTCCAGGAGAGGCAGGAAGTATTTTCTTAGCAGAAAATAAAGTTGGACCAGTGGAACTTGGAACAATAGCTTTTGGACAGAGATTTGAGGTTACTCCAATCCAAATGATAACAATGGTTTCAACTATTGCCAATGGAGGTGTATACATTAAACCAAGAGTTGTAAAGCAAATAATAGATGGCTCAACAGGAGAGGTAAAAAACATTGAAACAGTAACAAAAGATAGAGTTATTTCAGAAGAAACTTCTAAAAATGTACTTAGTATGATGCAAAGTGTTGTTGCAGAAGGAACAGGAAAGAATGCTCAAGTTAAGGGCTATAATATAGGAGGAAAAACGGGAACATCAGAAGATGGAGTAAATACAGGAAAATATGTAACGTCCTTTATAGGAGTTGCACCCGTATCAGACCCTGAAATAACAATATTAATAACATTATATAATCCGACAGGTGAAGGTGGACACCAAGGAGGTGGTGTTGCAGCGCCAATAGCATCACAAGTATTAGGAGAAGTATTACCATATTTAGAAATAAAAAAGGACAATGATGAAGAAGGCGAAAAACAAGAAGTAGAAGTTCCAAATGTCGTTGGTATGACCCAAAAAGAGGCAAAAAATGTATTGGAAGAAAACGGACTAAATATCGATTTACGAGAAAACAATAATGAAAATATTCAAAACACATCAGAAGAAAAAAGTGAAAGTATAGTGTCAAATCAATTACCAAAAGCAGGAGTAAAGATAAAAGAAGGAACATCTGTAGTAGTTGAGATGAGTAATTAGTTTCATATTATATTTATTAGCCAATAGCGTTAGTTTAAGATAATTTTAGTTCGGTTGACGTCCGCTTATTTTGGCTAATAATATGTTACAAATTAGGGAACTTAAGATTTTTCTTATCGTCCTATGATGAAGACGAGGACTCATATTTAAGAGAAAAATTCAATCCCTAATTGTGCAAACATATTTATTAGTTAAATAGCGCTGATTGGATGAAATAAAAAAATTTGTCGATTTTTGGTATACTTTTTTTCTGGACAAGATGGTGTTTTCGGGTTATAATTTGATTGTTAACAAATTATATTCATGTAAATTCGAATTTATAAATTTTAATCTTAAAGAATTAAATCTGAGGTAAAATCCAAAAAGAAAAAGTAATATTACCTGCTAAATATGTTATATAAGGAGGCGTGCGTTTGGAAGAAACGATAAAACCCAAAGAGGTGAAATTATTGCAACCAAAGATAGATATAGTGTTTCAAAGTTTATTTA
>USNR01000029.1 GCA_900556135.1 uncultured Clostridium sp.
ATCTTATTTTTTATAAACATTTTTATCCTCCTTTGTTTCTTATTTTTTTATTTTTTTATTTTTCTTCTTTGTACTTTATAATTTTGCTTTCTTTATCTTGTTTTTTTCTTTTTTTGCTTTTTTATTCTTTTTTTGCAAAATTTTAAGCTAAAATTTTTTTACTATAATATTTTAAATTTCCTCTTTTTCTGTATTTGCTCTCTATATTATAGTTTTTTATTAGCTCTTGCTGTACTTGCATCTTTATTCTTACTATAATTTAGATTACAAATACATCACACTTATTCTACTATTACTTGTTTTCTTTTGCAATACTTTTTTTAATTTTTTTATTTTTTTTGCAAAACGTCAAATAAAAAAATAACTGCAATTTTTCTTTATTAATTATGCAATTTTTTTCATTATTTTATATTAATTTCACAAAAAAACAAAAAAGCAATATTTAAGGTTTAAAAAATCCTTAAATATTGCCTTTTCTTCTACATTTGCAATTATCTCTACAGAATTGCCTTTACTTTTTTTACTTCACCAATTTTTTGAATCGCATAGTTATTACTTCTTCTTTACAATTTAATTTTTCTATCCTTATGAAAGAGTCTTTTTCATATTTGCATTACTATCTTACCATGCTTTTTCATATAAATCTATGAAATCTTGTTTTGTTACTTCTCTTGGATTTCCTGGTTTGCATGGATCCACCATAGCTTTATCTGCAAGCATTCCTAAATCCTTCTTCTTTGCTCCAACCTCAGATACTGTTTGTGTAATTCCTACTTTTTCAGCAAGGTCTTTTACTTTTTCGCATAATGTTTTTACAGCTTCTTCATCTGTAAACTTCATTGCATCAATTCCCATTCCTTGTGTTAATATCTCTTTATATAAATCTGCACAAACTGCTCCATTAAACTCTAATACAGTTGGTAATAATATAGCATTTGCTAATCCATGAGGTGTATCATAAACAGCTCCTAATTGATGAGCCATTGAATGAACTATTCCTAATCCAACATTAGAGAATCCCATTCCAGCTATATATTGACCTAGTCCAACCTTATCGATTGCATCTATATCTTTTTCATTAACAGCTTTTGCTAAATTAGCATATATTAATTGGATAGCTTTCATAGAAAACATTTGAGACATTGTATTGTGATCTTTTGTTATATATCCTTCTATTGCATGTGTTAACGCATCCATACCTGTTGCAGCAGCTAAACTTTTAGGCATTGATGCCATAAGCTCTGTATCAACAATTGCTAAAACAGGTATATCATGTGGGTCTACACATACCATTTTTATTTTTCTTTCAGGGTCTGTAATTACATAGTTAATAGTAACTTCTGCTGCAGTTCCCGCTGTTGTTGGCATTGCAATCATTGGCAATCCCTTTTTCTTTGTATTTGATAATCCATTTAAAGAAACAACATCAGCTCTATCCGGATTTTCCATTAATATTGAAATTCCCTTTGCTGTATCCATGCTAGATCCGCCACCTACTGCTAATATAACATCTGTTCTAAACCATCTGCATTTTTTGTATCCCTCTAATACGTTTTCTATTGTTGGATTTGGTTTAACATCATCATACAATTCGTATTTAACGTCTGCTTCCTCTAAAATATCTATTACTTTTTGAGTTACTCCAGCATTAACTAATGACTTGTCAGATACTAAAAATACTCTTTTAAATTTTCTGTCTTTTAGCTCATCTGCTAAAACCTCTCTTGCACCATATCCAAAGTATGATGTTTCATTTAATATAAATCTTGTGTGTGCCATTTTTATAACTTCCTTGCATATATATATTTAGGTTTTTAGGGGTATACCTATAAACCCATGTATTATTTTATAGTATATTTTTTAATACTATTGTTTTTACTCTGCTCATTTCTTGTAGAGTGCTTGATACTCCTTCGTTTCCGATACCACTATGTTTCCATCCTCCGAAAGGCATTTCAAAACTTCTAAAGAAGCTTGCTCCATTAACTACAGCTCCACCGCATTCCAATTTGTTTGCAATCTTTATACCTCTAGAATAATCCTTTGTAATTACACATCCACATAATCCAAATGATGATTGATTTGCAATTTCTATAGCTTCTTCTTCTTTATCGAATCCTATAACTGAGATTACAGGTCCAAATATTTCCATATCTTTTGCTACATCCATATCTTTTGTAACATTATCTAATATTGTTGGATAATAGTAAGCATCCTCTCTTTTTCCACCACAAACAATTGTAGCCCCCTGTTCAACTGTTAAATTAACCTGCTCTTCTATTCTTTTTGCAGCATTAATATTAATCATTGGTCCCATATCTGTATCTTCTTTTGAAGGATCTCCAACCTTTAATCCTGTAATTATCTCTTTCATTCTATTAATAAATTCTTCTTTTCTAGAATTATGGATTAAAAATCTCTTGCTTGCACAGCATACTTGACCACCGTTATATAATCTTCCCCAAATTGTCTCTTTTATTGCTAAATCCATATCTCCATCTTCTAATAATATAAAAGCATCATTTCCACCTAGCTCTAGCATAACATGTGTTAAGTTTTGAGAAGCTGTTCCCATTGTTTGAATTCCTGCTCCTGTACTTCCTGTTAAAGACACTAAACTTACTCCTTGATGTCTAGCTAATGCTTGACCAACTACTGGTCCGTCGCCTGTTAAAACTTGAATACATCCTGCTGGAACGCCTGCTTCAACCATTAATTTTACATATTCTATTAATGTTAAAGGATTATAGTTTGATGGTTTTACTATTATGCTATTTCCCATCATTAATGCAGGAGGTACTTTTTGACAGAATAGATCACTTGGGAAGTTAAATGGAATTATAGCAACTATTACTCCTAAAGGTGCTCTTGTAGTTATTTGCATTGATTTTTCTTGTCCTGCTTCTGCTGAACCAACCAAGCTTTCTCCATACATATGCTTTGCTTTTTCTACAAATCCACGTACACCTATTCTTACATTTGCAATTTCTCCTCTAGCTTCTTTTATAGGCTTTCCTGTTTCTTCTGAAAGTAGTCTTGCTAAACGTTCTTTGTTTTCTTCTACTAAATCTACAAATTTGTATAAAATATCTCCTCTTTCATATATAGAAACTTCTGCCCATTTTTTTTGCTCTTCTTTTGCAACATTAACGGCTTCATCTACATCTTCTAAGCTTACATTTGGAACTGTATCTATTAATTCTTGAGTTGCTGGATTTACCACTTCTATCTTAATTCTACTTGTTCCTTCTTTCCATTCTCTACCTATTAAATTTTTCATACCCTTACCTTCTTTCTTTTTAGTATTTTTCACTTCAATCTCACACTTTTTTTGTGATTCAGATTTGTACTCTATTTTTTCTTCCGATTTATCGGTCTCTGCTAAAACAGAGTTTGATGTTCACTTACTAAATCCTGTGAATGATAACATTAATCCTCCACATGTATTTTCTCCATGGTCTTCTGTTCCATATTCTCCGAAAGTAAATATTGTTATGAAAGGTACACCTTTTGCTTCTTTCTTTAATTGTTTTGCAACTTCATCTATTCTATCTCCAATTCCAAGCTTTCTTCCACCACAGTGAACTAATAAATATGCTCCAGCTTCTCCTGGAAGATTTGTTCTAACTTCTTTTAAAGTTTTACCTGTTGAATCTATTAATTCGTCAACACTTGCTTGCATTTGGATAACAGCTGTATTTACTGCCAAGTTATTTCCTATGTTCATAGATAAATCTTCGTTACCTACCATTGGATGGCGTATTGCAATTAAGCTACCTAATCTGTCTTTTACACCTAATGGAGCAGTTATTGTTGATGATAATAAGTTCATTCCCATCATATCTTTTACTTTTTTACCTGTCCACTTTGCATATACGTTCATAGCTGGTTTTCCATCTATTTCTACTAATTGTCTCTTACCATTTAATTTTGTAATTATTCCAGAGTTTACTGTTTCATGATATGCTCCTGTATATTTGTTTACCATTGGCTTATTTGTGTAGAAAAATGCAACTGCAACACCATCTGAGAAACATTTATCGTTTGTAAATATTTTCCAATCTCCTGCAACTGCATCATCTGCTGCACTTCCACCAAAAAATGGAACTGTTCCAATTACATCTTCAATTCCTTTTACATATTCTTCTTCCTCTGCTGGTGAAGCTACCATATAGAAGTATGCTGGACTCTTATCTGTTCCAACTTTTTCCATAGCTTCTTTTGCTACTTTTCTACCTGTTTCTCTAGGATTCTTGCCTCTTTCTGAACCTGCTACTCCAACCGCTGTTTCATCATCACCAATTGCAAGCATTCCTGCAAATCCATCATCTGATGAAATTACTCCATCTGGAACTATAATAGCGCCTGATGATGTACATCCTATTATTGGAGCCGTTCCTAATACAGATTTTGCTCCCTCAATTAGTTTGTTCTGATTATATTTTACAGAACTAAATAAAAAGGCAACTTTAGTCTCCATAAGATCTACAACTGCCTTTTCTGCGCAGGCTTTACCTGCATTATAGCTATCTTTATCTGTGCTATAACTTACGTTTGATTTTAACATATTTTTATCCTCCTTAGTTTTTATTTTGTTTTTTCTTTTAGTGTACCCATATTTTGTATGCTTATTATATCAATACAAAATGTTTTATTCAATAGTTTTTGTTGTTATTTTTTTTACATTTTTGTTACAATTTTTTATTTTATAATAAAAGCAAAAAAAGATGAGATAATTATACAATTATTCCATCCTTTTTCTTGTTTATGCTGTTTCAACTTTCTTCTTTGTTGTGCTTCTTTTTGGCTTTGCTGGTACTTCTCTGTTATTATTTATTATTAGTTTTGGTGGCTCGTTATTTTCTACTGTATTCTTGGTTATTATACATTTTTCAATTTTTGGATTAGACGGAATTTCAAACATGATGTCCCTCATTATTTCTTCTACTATTGAACGTAATCCTCTAGCTCCTGTTTTTCTTTCTATTGCTTTGCTCACGATTGCATCAAGGGCTTCAGGTTCAAATTCTAACTCTACATTATCATATTTTAACAATTTTTTATATTGTTTTACTAAAGAATTTTTAGGCTCAGTTATAATTCTTATTAGTGCATCTCTATCTAATTCTCTTAATGTTGTGATTATTGGTAATCTACCTACAAATTCTGGTATCAATCCGAATTTTAATAAATCTTGTGGTAATAATTCTTCAAATATTTTATATTTATCTAGTTCTTTACTGCTTTCAATTTGAGCACCAAATCCTATTGATTTTTTTCCAACTCTATCTTTTATTATTTTCTCTAATCCTTCAAAGGCTCCTCCACAAATAAACAATATATTTTGTGTGTTCATTTGAATGAAGTCTTGATGAGGATGCTTCCTGCCTCCTTGAGGAGGGACAGAGGCAATTGTTCCTTCAACTATTTTTAGTAGTGCTTGTTGAACACCTTCACCACTTACATCTCTTGTTATTGAAGGATTTTCAGATTTTCTTGAAATTTTATCTATTTCATCTATATAAATAATTCCTCGTTCTGCTTTTTCAACATCATAATCTGCTGCTTGTATTAACTTTAGTAATATGTTTTCTACATCTTCTCCTACATATCCAGCTTCTGTTAATGTTGTAGCATCAGCTATTGCAAAAGGTACATCTAATATTTTAGCTAATGTTTGCGCAAGCAAAGTCTTGCCACAGCCTGTTGGCCCTAGCAATAAAACATTACTTTTTTGTATTTCAACATCATCCTTGTCGTCTTTTTCTTGGCTGTTAATACGTTTATAATGATTGTAAACAGCTACAGATAATGTTTTCTTTGCTTCGTCTTGACCTATTACATATTCGTCTAATATCTTTTTTATTTCTTCTGGCTTAGGTAAATCGTGCTTAGTATTTTTTTCATACGAAATTTCACTATCTTCATATAAGTCATTTTCTATTATGTTTGTACATATTTTTATACACTCATCACAAATATAAACTCCAGGACCAGCAATTATTCTTTCAACATTCTCTTGTGGTTTTCCACAGAACGAACATCTTATATTTTTTTCTCTATCACCTTTTGGCATAAATATCTCCTTTTTTATAATAATATTCTATTTGTCTTTTGGTGTTGCATAAAATACAACTCGAATTTTATTATTAGATTTTATTTTCTTTTATCCATAATTCCATCAATCAATCCATATTCTAGTGCTTCTTGAGCTGTCATGTAATGGTCTCTTTCGGTATCTCTATTAATTACATCTATAGGTTGACCTGTTCTTTCACTTAATATTTTATTTAACTTTTCTCTTGTTTTTACCATATGGTCTGCATGAATTTTAATTTCTGTTGTTTGTCCAGATAATCCTCCGCCACCAATTAATGGTTGATGTATTAATATTTCTGAGTTAGGTGTTGCAAATCTTTTCCCTTTTTCGCCAGACGCTAGTAAAACAGAACCCATACTTGCTGCTAGTCCAACACATACTGTTGATACTGGGCATTTTATATAATTCATTGTATCTACTATAGCCATTCCATCTGTTATAGATCCTCCTGGTGAATTTATGTAAAAATATATTTCCTTATCTGGATCTTCTGACTCCAAAAACAATAATTGTGCTACTATTAATCCCGATGTAGTTGGATTAACATCCTCTCCTAAAAATATTATTCTATCTTTCAAAAGTCTTGAAAAAATATCATAAGATCTTTCTCCTTTTGATGTTTGCTCTATTACATATGGTACTAAACTATCTTTTTCTATCATAAAAAACCTCCATCCGAGCTATCGCTCTTTTTATTTTTAATTTTTATATTATTGTTTATAACAAAAGCATAAAATAGTTAGAGTATTTTATAGTCAATCCACTTGTAGATTTAATAATTCCCCCTAACTATTTCATTTATTTCTTATTTTATTTTTGCATTTTTTACTATGAAGTCTACTGCTTTTTCTGTTTTTATTGTTTCTGCTATGTATTCTTTTAGCTGTTCATTTTTGCTTAATTCTTCTTCTTTTCTGCCATAATTTTTTGCCATTTCTTTTATCTTTTCATCAACTTCTTTGCTATCAGCTTCTATTTTTTCTGCTTTTATTATAGCTTCTAGAATTAATCTTGCTTTTACATTTTTCTCTGCTTGTGGTTTATAACTATCTTCTATTTCTTTTCTTGTTTTCTTTACTATTTGTAAGTATTGGTCTAAAGAAATTCCTTGATATGATAATTGTTGTTCCATTTCGCCTATCATGTTTGCAACTTCTCCATCAATCATTCCTGAAGGAATATCAATTTCAGTTGTTTTAGCTACTGCATCTATTGCAGCATCTTCTAATTCTCTTTTTGCTCTTTCGTCGTTTGCTTTTTGTTTGTTTTCTTTAATATTTTGTTTTAAATCTTTTATTGTGTCAAATTCAGAAACATCTTTAGCAAATTCATCATCTAATTCTGGTAGTTTCTTTTCTTTTATTTCATGTAATTTTACTTTAAATGTTGCATCTTTTCCAGCTAAGTCTTTTGAGTAATAATCCTCTGGGAATTTTACTTTTATGTCTTTTTCATCTGCAATATTCATTCCTATTATTTGGTCTTCAAATCCAGGTATAAATGTTTTGCTTCCGATTTCTAATTCATGTCCTTCTGCTTTTCCACCTTCAAAAGCTACACCATCAACAAATCCTTCAAAGTCTATCTTTGCTATATCTTTATCTTTTACTGGTCTATCTTCTACAGATAAAACTCTCGCATTTCTTTCTTGCATGTGTCCTAATTCATGATCTACATCTTCATCAGATACATTATACTCTACTTTTTTTAATTCTATACCTTTATATTTTCCAAGCTTAACTTCTGGTTTGATTTGTACAGTTGCTGTGAATTCTAAATCCTCACCTTTTTTCATATTCTTTATATCTATTTTAGGTTGACTTACAGCTTCTATTTTATTTTCTTTTATTGCATTATCATATATTTCTGGAACTAATTCATTAAATGCATCTTCGTAGAAGATTTCATCTCCATACATTCTTTCTACTATATTGAAAGGTGCTTTTCCTTTTCTAAATCCAGGAACGTTAAAGTATTTAGCACTTTTAGCATATACCTCTTTTATTGCTCTGTCAAATTTTTCTGCCTCTATTTTAAAGCTTAATTTTACTTCATTTTTGTTCTCTGTTTTTTCAACTTTGATATCCATTTATTTCAATCCTTTCTATGTTTAACATAAATTGCTAATTTATTATACCACAATTTCTTTATATTGCAAGCTTTTTTTGCAATTTTTCCAACTAGTTAATCTTTATCAACTTAAAATCCGTATAATCGCAACTTGCCATTATGTATTCAATATTATTTATCTTCCCTGTTATTCCTTCTTCTTGAGCCTTGCCATGTAAATGTCCATATATGCAT
This sequence comes from uncultured Clostridium sp., assembly GCA_900556135.1. Taxonomy (GTDB): domain Bacteria; phylum Bacillota; class Clostridia; order TANB77; family CAG-508; genus UMGS1901. The sequence goes on from USNR01000029.1 coordinate 8,405, forward strand.
TTTGTAACATTATACTTTTCTAACATCTCAGTAAACTCTGTGTTTAAACAATTCTTATTTAAAGGAGGATAATGCATACAAGCTATGATTTCTTTATCATTCCCATATTTTTTTATTCCATCCTCAATAGAAAGTTTCAACCTTTCTACCTCTCTAGCTTTAATTCTTTCATTTTTTTCATCTTCATCTGTTAATGTCCAGCCACGTGTTCCTACTATTATTTTATTTTCAAACTCATAACTGTTATTATATAAGAAGAATATATTATCGAAGTTATTTGCTTTCACAAAGTTTTCCATTTTTGTTAAAGTATTCCACCAATAATCATGATTTCCTTTTAGCAATATTTTTGTTCCTGGTAAATTGTTTATATATTCAAAATCTTTATATGTATTTTCTAATTTCATTTCCCATGAAAAATCCCCTGGTAATAACACCAAGTCATTTTTATTTACTTTCTTTATCCAATCCGCTTTTATTTTGTCTTCATAATCGTCCCAGCCAAATATATTCATAGGCTTATTTGTATTAAAAGACAAGTGTAAATCTGCTATTGCATATATAGACATATTTTTTCTTCTTTCTATTCTGATATTTTTAAATTTGGTACTGCATTTAAACTTAAATCCGCTCTTGACCCTTTAAGATATTCATAGTATCCTGCCACAGCTATCATCGCTGCATTATCTGTACATAGCACTAATTCCGGATAATATATTTCAACATTTGCCTCTTTTGCCATTCTATCAAATTCATTTCTAATATAGCTGTTGGCTGAAACACCTCCTGCCAGTACAACCTTTTTTATATTTGTTTGTTTTATTGCTTGTTTAATATTGGTAATAAGAATTTCTGAAACATCTTTTTCAAAACTTGCAGCTAAGTTAGCCTTGTTTATATCTGGTTCTTTATGGTGTAAGTTTATTACTGCAGTTTTTAATCCACTAAAACTAAAATCTAGTCCCTCCATATGTGTTTTAGGTAATTCTATATTTGCGGTTCCTTCTTTTGCTAGCTTATCAATCTTAGGTCCTCCTGGGTATCCTAAACCAATAACTCTAGCTACTTTGTCGAAAGCTTCACCAATCGCATCATCTCTTGTTTTGCCTAATATCTCAAATTCTGTATAATCCTTAACATGTACTATTTGTGTGTTTCCTCCAGACATCAACATACATAGAAACGGAGGCTTTAAATCTTGGTGCGTTAAATAGTTTGCATCTATATGCCCTTCTATATGATTGACTGGAATTAATGGAACTTTCAAGCTATAACTTAATGCTTTTGCATATGACACCCCAACTAATAATGCCCCAACTAATCCTGGACCATACGTACATGCTATTGCGTCTATATCCTTCAGTTCTATCTTTGCTTCCTCTAATGATTTTTTCATTACGTTTGAAATTGCTTCAACATGGTTTCTAGAGGCAATCTCTGGAACAACTCCTCCAAATTTTTCATGTATACTTATCTGAGTATCTATTATATTTGAAATCAGTGTTCTTCCATTTTTCACTATAGCTACTGAGGTTTCATCACAACTTGACTCTATTCCCATTATTATTACGTCTTTTTTCATTTTATAGTTTTCCCTCTTTTTTATTATTTTCTCACAGAATAAATCTGAAATTTCTCCCCTTATATAAACAAGCCAAAAACCGAGGCTATAATTATATTTATTCCCATATAAACCACGTCTATCACTGGTGAAATTATAAAACTCACTAAGCCAGTTACCCATAATATTAAGAAAATTATGTAAAATATATGTTGATTATTCAAAAACCAGTTTTTTGCATTATATGGAAGGAAGTGCATTAGTATCTTAGAACCATCTAAAGGTGGCAATGGCACTAAATTGAACACTCCTAATCCAATATTTACAACAATTGCCATTTGTAAAATTACATTTAATATAATTCCACTTGAGTTTGTTATTAAGAACACTGGACAGAATACTTCTAGAGCATATAGTACTATCGATAAAACTATTGCTATAATTAAGTTCATTACTGGTCCAGCAACAGCTACCATGGCTTCTTGTGCAGACATTGATTTGTCTCTATTAAAATTCCTTGGATTTATCTCTACAGGTTTTCCCCATCCAAAATGTGCAAATACAAGCATTATAAATCCAAATGGATCAATGTGTGATAATGGATTAAGATTAAGTCTTCCCTGATTTCTTGGTGTGTCATCTCCTAGCTTATCTGCCATCCATGCATGTGCAAATTCGTGAAATGTTATTGCTACAATAACGCCTGGTAATGTTAGTAGTAATGCAAGCAACTCGCCTGGATTTCTTAGGTAATTTACCATTGAAATTAGCACAACAATCGCTAATATTATATAGAGAGTTTTTTTATCAACATTAAAATTAAACATATATTTTTCAACTTCCTTTTCTTCAAAACATGTGTATATTATACTCTATTAAAACATTTATGTAAATATTTTAAGAAAATATTTTTCCATTACAGACTTTGACATTTTTTTCATTTTCTCCGTGCTATAATATTTTCTGGAAACCTCATTTCCGGAAAGGGGGTGATGTAATGCACTCTCCAAAACATAAGAGAAATAACACAAAAGGATTTCTTTATTTATTACATAATATATTTCATATTTTAAAATATATTTTTAGTATCCTTAGGGTGTTAAAGTCAATTGTTGAATTTTTTCAATAATTGAAAAAACAGGCATTCACAACAATGCCTGTTTTTTTTGCAATCTTATATTGATTGCTGGAAATCTTTTTTCCAAGGTGTATAATGCACTCTTCTTATACATTTATATTATATCATTTTCATAACTTTTTTCAATACTATTATTATAAAAAGCTTATAAATCGTTCGACAAGATTCGATTTACAATCCTTTCTACAAAACTAAGCAGCAGTATTTCTTAATGCTTTAGCATGAGATAGTGTTATCTCTGTTATATCTCCTGAAGCTATTCTTGCAATTTCTTTAATGGTCTCTTCCTCTGTTAGTTTTTGTATTTTTGTTCTTGTTTTATTTTCAGTAGTTTCCTTATAGATATAATAGTTATGTTCTCCCTTTGCAGCTACACTAGCCAGATGAGTTACTACTAAAACTTGGTGTTTTTTTGATATCGTTTTTAGCTTTTGACCAACTACATTTGCTGTTTTTCCGCTTATTCCAGTATCGACCTCATCAAATATTAAAACTGGCACTTCGTCAATGTCTGCTAAAACTGTTTTGATTGCAAGCATTATTCTAGACATTTCTCCTCCTGATGCTATCTTTCCGAGTGGCTTATTTTCTTCACCTGCATTTGTCGAAATCATAAATTCTATATGGCTTAACCCGTTAATAGAAAATTCTTCTTCTTTAACAATGTTTGCATTAAACTTAGCATTTTTCATATCTAAATCATATAATTGTTTATTTATTTTTTCGTTTAATTCACTAGAATATTTTATTCTTAGCTCAGTGATTTTCTCTGCAAGGCTTAACATGTTAACTTTTATCTTTTTTATCTCATCTTTTATTTTTAGGTTTTCTTCTTCTAAATTCTCTATTCTGTTTATTTCTTTATCTATATTTTCTTTATATTTAATTATTTCTTCTATGCTATTTCCGTATTTCCTTTTTAATGAATATATTACATCACATCTAGTTTCTATTTCATTTCTTTCGTTTTCATCAAAATATACATCTTCTTTTAAGTTTGATACATCCCTAGCAAATTCTTGTACCTCATAATATATATTCTTAAGTTCAACTAATTTTTCATTATATTTTTCATCTATTGTTGATATTTTTTCTAATGCTCGTATTGATTCACTAATTATCTCTATTGCTCCTTCATTTAAATTAACATCAACATTATTTAAATTCTCAGATACTTTTTCTGAATTCATCATTAACTTACGTTGTTCTTCTAATTTTTCTTCTTCTCCTATTTTTAGATTGGCCGCCTCTATTTCATTCAGTTGATATTTTAACAAATCTAATCTTCTTTGTTTTTCTTTATCGTCACCATAATTATTTTGCAATTTTAATGTTAACTCTTTGTATCTTGAATATAGTTCTATATATTTTTCTTTTAATTCTTCTAGCTCTTTTCCTACAAATTTATCAAGATATTTTGTATGATATGTTTTATCCATTAGAGTTTGATTATCGAATTGCCCATGAATATCTATTATATTTTTCATAAATTCTTTCAGTTCATTTACAGTTACAAGTCTCCCATTTATTTTGCATGAATTTCTTCCGTTAGCATTTATCTCTCTGGAAACAATAATATTTCCATCTATAGAATTCTCATTTTCAGGTAAGTACAGGCACAGTTCTACAAAAGAATTATTTTCTCCTCTTCTTATCATTTCTTTTGAGAATCTGCCTCCTGCAATAATTCCTAATGAATCTACTATTAGGGTTTTTCCTGCTCCTGTTTCTCCTGTTAATATATTCAAACCGTTGTCTAAATCTATAGTTACGTCATCTATTATTCCTATATTTTTTATATGTAATGTTGAAATCATAACACGCCTCCACACAAATCTTTGTTCGTATATAATATATATCTTTTATTTTTCTTTGTCAATAGTTTTGCGAACATTTTTTTGTTTTTATTTTTCTATTTAGCACATAGAAAATATTGATGCTAGAAAAGAGTTGGAAAATAGATGAATTTTTTTCATTATAAAAATCTAGTTGCATTCAAATCGCATTATTTTTGAAGTAAAAATACTCTGTAACCGTTTATACAACTAGGTTACAGAGTATTTAATTTTGGTGACCCCTACGGGAATCGAACCCATGATTCAGCCTTGAGAGGGCTGCGTCTTAACCGCTTGACCAAGGGGCCATATCATTAACATGATATAAGTTATATCATGTTTTTTGAAATTAGTCAATCATTTTTATTACATCTTTTAATATTTCTTGTAATCTTACATCTTTTTTAGTTAAATACAGATAACCAATTAAAGCTTCAAAAGCTGTTGCATACATGTAGTCTTGTGGATCTGCATTTTTAGGAAGATGATGATTTTGTACGTTTCTTCCTCTTCTAACAATTTCTTTTTCTTCTTCTGTTAAAGTATCTTGCATCTTTTCTAGTATCATTGCTTGTGCAGATGCTTTTACATATTGTATTGTTTTTATATGTAATTGATGTGGCTTCTGTTTCGTTGTGTTAACTAAGTGCGATCTAACATAAAGCTCATAAACACAGTCTCCAACATATGCCCATATAAGTGGAGACATATTATTTACATCCATTTCATCTCTATTTCTTTCCATTATTTCTAGCACTATTTTTTACCTACCTTTTCTATAGTAATTCGTCCTAATTTTCCATTCTTAAAATCATCTAATATAATTCTTGATGTTTTCTCTAGATCTATTTGTCCACCCTTTATTATAGCTCCTCTATTTTTCCCTATTAGGTTCATAACTTCTATAATTCTTTCATTTTGCATTAACTCTTCGTTGTTTAATATTTCTTTTATTTCTTCTGAATTTAATTTGTACTTTTCTATAATATTCGTTTGATAATTTTCTACTAAAAATTTCGTTAACTGGTATGCAACTTCTGTTTCTTCTAGTATTTCGCTCTTAATTGTTCCTGTATAAGCTAAGTTCAAAGCAATTTGTTCATTTTCAAATTTTGGCCATAAAACTCCTGGAGTATCTAGTAATTCAATATTATTGGATAAACGTATCCATTGCTTTTGTTTTGTAACTCCTGGCTTGTTTCCAACTTGAGTTGAAGTTTTGTTTGATATTCTATTTATAAAAGATGATTTTCCTACATTTGGAATGCCTATAATCATTCCTCTTATAATTTTTCCTCTTCTTCCTTTTTCTAGTGCTTTTTCCTTTTCATCTTTCATAATTTTGTCCATCGCTGTTGTTAACCCGCGAACACCTTCACCATTATTAGAATTGCATAATATTGCTGTACTATTGTTATTTGCAAAATATTTTACCCATTTATTGTTTTCTTGTTCTTCTGCTAAATCGCATTTGTTTAAAATTATTATTTTTTTCTTATTTTTTATTATTTCCCTTACATATGGATTCTGGCTCGACATCGGTATTCTCGCATCTAGTATTTCTATAACAATGTCAACTAATTTTAAGTCAGCCTCTATCTGTTTAATTGTCTTTGCCATATGACCAGGGTACCAGTTAATTCCGACTGATGGAAAACTTTTTTGACTATCATTATTTTTCTTTTCTTGTCTCATTTTTCTCTTTTGATACATATCCATTTAAATCACTTCCTATCTTTTATATTTTTTGTTTTCTACTTCTTTCAAAATAATTTTATCTTCATAATCAAAATATTCATATTCATAAGTACTATTTTTATAATAAACATACACATTGTGTAATCCATTTTTGTACCACACTGAATAATTAAAATTATCATCTTTAAATATTTGGTTTAATTGTGCCTCTATTTCAACATTTCTTTTATCGTATACTTCTTCTATTTTTAATGTTTCAAATTCATTTAACTTTGGATGATTCGTTAAAGTTTTTAGAATGTTCCAACCATTTTTTTCATTTTTATTTAATATATTAAATAAAAAATCCAAGTATAATTTTGCCGCCAACCATGTTGTAGTTTGTGTGTGCAAAATAATACCTTTATGCTCTAATTTATTTGCAATTTCTAATATTTTTGTAATCAATGGCTTTGCTAAACCCTTACCTTGATAGTCTTTTTTTATTGCCACCCAATCTACTTCACCGTTATACCCAAACTCTTCTTTGCTTAGTAGGGATACAGTTGCAGTACCAACCTTCTCATTTGTTTTATCATCCACTATAAATATACATCTTTTATTTAATTCTTGAATGAATGTATCGTAGAAATCATGAAATATCATTATTCCTTCTTCGATAGCACAAAATTCTCCACTCTCAATATGAATATTTATCCAATCATTCATATTCCCATCTTTATAAAATTCAAAATGAAAATCATCAGGTAATGAATATTTTTTATAAATAGATGTATCTTTATAATACATTAATAATTCATAATATTTTATTGTATTGTCATAAGATTTCATTATTTTTCCTCTTTATTTTCATTTAAATATCTATTATAAAATTCATCCATTGAAGAAATATATTTTTGATCTTGTATAACTCTAAATTTTTCATATTCTTTTTCAGCTTTTTCTACCGCTTCTTTATGAGATATACTGCCACTATTATTTAATACTTCTTTTCTTCTAAACTTTAATAAATCATCAGTTGCATTTATCCAATCCTTCATTGTCATAACATGCCTTTGTTTTGCTTCATCTTCAGCAAATACTAAAAATATATTTGTTAAATCTTTTAAATTATTCATTTCTTCTTCGTTTAAATAATTCTTTGCAATAATTACATCATATTTATATATTAAACCATCAGGAGAATTTTTCCAATTAGTTAGTCCCATATGCTCTTTTTCTGAGTTTGCTCTATTATATATTAATTCAGCAGCAGTATGTCCACTTATAGCGAAATGCAACTTATTTTGAACTATTTTAAAGAAAGTATACGCTTCTTCTGACTTAGGATTGTAATCAGTTGCTGTTGCAATAAATAAATCAGTGATTTTTTGGTATGCCATTCTTTCACTTACTCTAATTGTTTTAATACGTTCTAATAATTCATTAAAATATTTTGCATCATATTTATTTCCATTTATAAAACGTTCATCATTTAATGCAAAACCCTTTGTCATATATTCTTTTAATATTTTTGTAGCCCATATTCTAAATTCTGTTGCTTTTTTCGAATTTACTCTGTATCCTACTGCAATTATGGCATCTAAACTATAAATAGTTGTATTATAGTTTTTTCCATCATCGGCAGTTAACGAGCATTTCTCGGTAACTGATTTTTTATCTAACTCTTTATCTTCAAATATATGTTTCAAGTGTAAACTTATATTATCTGTGGAACATTCAAAAACCTTTGACATTCCTTTTTGCGATAACCATAAAGTTTCATCTTTATAAATAGCATCTACTATGATGTTTCCTTCACTATTTTTATATATAATTAATTTATTGTCTTCCATCAATACTCTCCTTTCCTTTAGTTTTTCATAATTCATACACTTATCAATTTAAATTAAAATTTATTAAAAAATGTCCCCAAATGTAAAAAGCATTTAGTAAAAATTCCTTTGTTATTTCTGAATCTTTATCATAATCAATACTACAAGAAGAATATATATCCGTTATTTTTTGATAAAATCTTCTCTCACTTGAACGAATGTTTCTAATTCTTTCAAGTGTTTCTTCAAAATAATCCTCGCTAAATATGTAATTAGGATTTTTTAATCTTTCATCATCCATAACTACACCTTTTATCATATATTCTTTTAATATTTTAGTAGCCCAAATTCTAAAGTTGGTTGCTTTTTTTGAATTTACTCAATATCCAACTGCAATAATCATATTAAGGTTATATATCTTTACAGTTTTTTTAGAATTATCAATGTCGGTTTTTCCGACGGTGTTATTTTCATCAAGTTCA
>USNR01000030.1 GCA_900556135.1 uncultured Clostridium sp.
GGTGCTCAAAGTATTTATTTTAAATAATTTGTGACAAATGATTGACTAACCTACAATAAAAATCTAAAAACTTTGTAAAAAGACTTTATTTTTACAAAGTTTTTTTATATAATAATACCAAATAAGAAAGCAAGGAGAATTTTTTAATGAATTTACCAAATAAACTTACAATTTTTAGAATTATTTTAGTGCCAATTATAGTAATTGTTTCTCTAATTAACATACCAGGGAATGTATTTGGAATACCAATGAATATGATTATTATGGATATTATTTTTGTAATTGCATCCATAACTGATAAATTAGATGGGCATATAGCTCGTTCAAATAATCAGGTGACTACTTTTGGAAAGTTTTTGGATCCTATTGCAGATAAGATACTTGTATTGGCTGCAATGATTATATTGGTTGAGAAAGGCTTGCTTCCAGCATGGATTCCTATAATAGTATTGTTTAGAGAGTTTATTGTGTCTGGTTATAGATTAATCGCGGTTGAAAAGAATGGTAAGGTTATAGCTGCAAATATGTGGGGAAAGCTTAAAACTGTTACCCAAATGTTAGCAATAATATTGATGTTTTTAACAACTCATCCATATTTTTCATTTATATTTAGAGCAAAGTCAGAACAAGAAGCATTTGCAAGTAGTGCTCTTGTGTATATGAATACAGGCGATTTTATAATAAATATTTTAGCTAGTGTTTTGATGACAATATCGGTTATAGCTACAATCTTTTCTGGCTATGAGTATATAAAAGGTGGAAAAGACTTATTAAAAGATTAATAATATATGTTTTATATAATAAAATGTAAATGTAAGACTTAAGATAATAAAAAAGGGAGTATGAGAATGAAGAGTTTTAAAAGATTAGAAAAGGTATTAGTAAAAATTTTTGCAGTAATGATGTTTTCTATATTTGTAAGTAATTACAATATTTCAGTTGCAGATGTAGGAAGTTTTGAAAGCTATGATAGTGGAAGTTCGGATTCTGGTTGGAGTTCATCTTCAGATTGGGGATCTTCAGACTGGGGTTCATCTAGTTGGGATAGTGATTACAGTTATGGTGTATATAGTGGAGGCGGTTCAGGTATTGGATTAATAATCTTTATTATAGTTGTTGCAATAATAGTATATGGTCAATATAAAGGTAAGGGAAATATAAATAAGTCTTATGATAACCTAATGAATATGCAAAATCATCAGATGAATAACTTTAGCAAATCTGAAGATGAAGTTGAAAAAGAGGTTAAAGCAACTGATGAATTATTTAATAAAGATGAATTTATTTCTTGGACTAGAGAATTATTTGTAAAACTGCAAGAAGCATGGTCTGCTAGAGATTGGAGCACTATTAGGGTGTTTGAAACTAATGAGTTGTTTGAGCAACATCAAAGACAATTGCAAGGATATATAGATAGAAAACAAATTAATATGATGGAAAGAATTTGCGTTTTGTCTTCGAGATTGGCAGATTTTAAACAAACAGGTGACAAGGATGTAATAACAGTAATTTTAAAATCTAAAATGGTTGATTATATAATAGATGAAACAACTGGAAAAATTATTAAAGGCGATAAAACAACTGATAGATATAGCACATATAAATTAGATTTTATTAGAAAAACTGGAGTAAAAACAAAACCAGGTTCTAATCAAATAAATACAACCAACTGTCCAAATTGTGGAGCACCAACACAAATAACATCTTCTGGAAAATGTGAATATTGTGGAAGTGTTGTAACAACGGGAGAATATAGTTGGGCGTTAGCAAATTTAGAAAAAATAGGATAATTTTTAGGAGGTAATATTATGGGATTAATTAAAGCTGCAGTAAGTGCTGTTGGAACTACTATGCATGATCAATGGAAGGAAGCAATAAGATGTGAGAATATGCAAAATGATATTCTTATGGTTAAAAAAACTACACCTAATGGGGTTATTTCTAATAAGAGTACAATTATAGTTGCACCAGGGCAATGTGCAATTATATATGATAATGGAAGAGTAATAGATGCAACAGCAGAAGAAGGTGTATACACTTTTGATGAATCTTCTACTCCATCTTTCTTTGCTGGTCAATTTGGAGATGTATTTAAAGAAATGTGGCAACGTTTTACATATAATGGCGCAAGTGCTAAACAACAAGCTGTTTTTTTCTTTAACTTAAAGGAAATAATAGATAATAAATTCGGGACACCCGCACCAATACCATTTCAAGATTGGTCACATCCAATTCCAAATCAAATGACTAATACTATAACTCCACTAAGAGTGGAAATAAAATGTTTTGGAAAATATACATTTAAAATATCTAACCCTGCATTATTTATGAATACTTTAGCAGGTACTGCAGATGTGTATAAAAAAGATGAACTTGTTGAACAATTAAGAACAGAAGTAATGGCTGTATTCCAAAATATTACTAATGAACTTGGAACAGAAAAGTATAAAGTTCCTGTATTAGAAATGCCAAGTCAAACAGATGAAATAAGAAAAATGATGGATGAGAAGGTATTTGATGCTAAAATAAGAGAAAGAGGAATTGAGATTGTTTGTTTTGCTGTAGAATCTGTAACTCTAACAGATGAATCAGAGAAAAAGATAGATGATTACGAATTAAGCTCTAATTCATATATGCAACAGGGAAGAATGGTTGGAGCATATTCAAATGCTGTGGAAGATGCTGCTAAAAATGCTAATGGAGCTGCAAACGGATTTATGGGAATTGGCATGATGAATATGGCAACAGGAAGTATGACATCTGGAGCTGCTAATGGACCATGGAACCAAAACAATGAAGGTAGCAGAATGGATTTGAGAAAAAAAGAAAACAATGAAACTTCAGAAGAGAAAAAAAGCGAAAATGAAGAAGAGTGGAATTGTGAATGTGGGAATGTAAACCCAGGTAAGGCAAAATTCTGTAGTGAATGTGGAAAAGCAAAAACAAGTAAAAAAATATGTAGTAAATGTAAAATGCCAAATGAATCAACTAATAAATTTTGCAACAATTGTGGAGAAAAATTATAAGAGAGGCTTATATATAATGGATTTAGAGCAAGCTAAAATTGAAGTTAAGGAACTTAGAGAAAAACTGGAATATTATGCTAAATTATATTATGACATGGATAATCCAGCAATAACTGATTATGAATATGATATGATGATGAATAGATTAAAAGCTTTGGAAAAACAATTTCCAGAGCTTGTTACTAGAGAGTCATTAACACAAAAAGTAGGTGGACATGTTAAAGAAGGTTTTAAGCAGGTAACTCACGAAGTACCTCTTCAAAGTCTTCAAGATATATTTTCATTTGAGGAATTAAGAGACTTTGACGATAGAGTTAGAAAAGTAGCAAATGAAAATAATGAAGAGCTAAAATATGTTGTTGAAACAAAAATAGATGGGTTATCAACAGCGTTAAAATATGAAAATGGAGTATTTATTCAAGGTGCAACAAGAGGAAATGGATTAATAGGAGAAGATGTCACAGATAATTTAAAAACAGTAAAAAGTATTCCAAAAGAATTAAAAGAAAAAATAAATATAACGGTACGTGGCGAAGTTTTTATTGGTACTAAAGAATTTGAAAAGATGAATGAGGAAAGAGAAATATTAGATCAACCGCTATTTGCAAATGCTAGAAATGCTGCAGCGGGCTCACTTCGTCAATTAGATTCTAAAGTGACTGCAGCAAGACCATTAGATATATTTGTTTTTAATGTGCAAAAATATGATGAAGAAACATTTGATTCAGAAAATTCTCATTTTGTAGAGTTAAACAAGTTGGAAAATCTAGGATTTAATGTTGTACCAGTTAGAAAATTGTGCAGTACAATAGATGAGGCTATAGAAGCAATAAAGAAGATTGGTGAAGATAGAGAAAAGTTATCATTTGGTATTGATGGAGCAGTTATAAAGGTTGATAATTTACACTTAAGAGAAATATTAGGAACAACATATAAAGTTCCTAAATGGGCTATTGCATATAAATATCCACCAGAAAGAAAAGAAACAAAGTTATTAGATATAGTTTGTCAAGTGGGAAGAACTGGAGCAATTACGCCAACTGCAATATTAGAGCCAGTAAAAGTTGCAGGGTCTACAATATCTAAAACAACGCTTCATAATGAGGATTTTATAAAAGAGAAAGGGCTAAAAATTGGAGACACTGTTGTAATTCAAAAACAAGGTGATGTTATACCAGAAGTTGTAGATGTATTAAAAGATAAAAGAACAGGAGAAGAAAAAGATTTTTCAATGCCTACAACTTGTCCGGTTTGTGGAGCACCTGTGGTAAGAGAAGAAGGAGAAGCGGTAAGCCGTTGTATAGGCGTAGAGTGCAGTGCAAAACTACTAAGAAATATAGCTCATTTTGTTTCTAAAGAAGGAATGGATATAGATGGTTTAGGAATAAAAATTATAGAGCAATTGGTAGATAAAGGTCTTATAAAAAACATTGCGGATATCTATACACTTACAATAGATGAAATAGCATCTTTAAAGAAAAATGGTAAGAAGTTTGCACAAAATTTAATTGATGCAATAAATGCTAGCAAGAATAATGATTTATATAAATTAATAACAGCTTTAGGAATTAGACATATAGGTGCAAAATCAGCTAAGGGATTAACTAAAAAATATAAAAGTATAGATGAAATTTCAAATGCAAGTTTAGAGGAATTGAGCAATATAAATGATGTCGGCGAAATTACGGCTAAAAGTGTATATGAATTTTTTAGACAGAATCAAACTATAGATTTAATAAATAAGTTAAAAGAAGCGGGAATTAATACCGAGGCAATAAAGAGTGAAGCTGATGAGAATTATGATAATAGATTTGAAGGAAAAACATTTGTATTAACAGGAAGCTTAGACAAGTATACAAGGGACCAGGCAAGTGAAATAATAGAAAAATTTGGAGGTAAGGTATCTGGTTCGGTATCAAAAAAGACAAGTTATGTACTAGCGGGAGAAGAGGCAGGTTCTAAACTAACAAAGGCGCAAGAGCTTGGAGTACAAGTTATTTCAGAACAAGACTTCGAAGAAATGATAAAATAGTTAAATTTACAAAATTGGAAAGGAGTGTGTGATATACAATATCATACAAAGCAATATGGAAGGAAAATATAGTTTTGAACAAATGGAGGAAGAACTAAATAATGGATACCAAATTTATTTTACTTATGTACGAAACAGGTATCAATTATTTAAAACATCAGAAAATTGTTATACACAACAGCTACTTACAGAAAATCCAAAAAATCCATTACCAAGGTTATCTATAATAACTAAAAAAAGGTTAAAAGAGATATATCCTCATATGGAAGCAATAGAATACAAAAGCTCTGCTGTATGAGATGTTATATAAAAATAGTAGGAAGAACATATAAAATAAATTTAATAGCAAACTGGAATCTAAGGGAGGAATGGAAATGTATACACTTGAAGCAATCAAAGAGCACTGTGACGATAAGGGGCTAATTATGGAAGCAGTAAAAGAAGACGGATTGCTATTAGAAGGAGCCTCGGAAGAATTAAGAAATGACAAAGAATTAGTTATGAAAGCTGTAACAAAAGATGGAGGAGCATTGGAATTTGCTTCAGATAAATTAAAAGACGATAAAGATATATTAATGAGAGCTGTAGAAACAAAAGGATGGGTAATTTGCTATGCTAGTGAAAGACTAAGAAAAGACAAAGAGCTAATATTAAAAGCAGCAGCAAATGATGGACAAATTCTTTATTATGCTAGTGCTGAACTAAGGGACGATTTTGACGTTGTTTTAGCTGCAGTAAAAAACAAGGGGCTTATAGTAAAATATGCCAGTAAAAATTTAAGAAGCAATAAAGAAATTGCAATTGAAGCAATAAAACAAGACAAAAGAGCCTTCGATTTTATAGTTCCAGAATTAAGACAAGATGAAGAAATACAAAACATAATTAACCCACCAGAAGAATAGAGAAAAATACACAGATATTTAGAAAATGTCAAATAAAAATTGGTAATATACAAAATTAAAGTAGACAAAATGATAGAAAATTTTGTCTACTTTAATTTTATTGTTGGAGCTTCCAACCAGAATTGAACTGGTGACCTCAGCCTTACCAAGGCTGCGCTCTACCTACTGAGCTATGAAAGCGCTAGTTATTAGAATCTAAATTCCTAAGAGTTTTTTTTCTAATTCTTTGAATTGCATTATCTATAGATTTTACAGGAGCGTCTAACTTCTCAGCTATTTTAACATAAGAGTCACCTTGAATATATTTATTAAGAACTTTCTTTTCGAAAGAACTTAAAGAAGTATCAATAACATTTTCAACATTTAAGTAATATTCTTTTTTAGTAATAGTATCCAATGGATCTTCAACAAGATTATTATCAAAAATATCCATTATTTCTGTGCTATTGTTATTTTCATCGTCATTGCTATAAGCAGACATATTCAAAGAAAGATATGAGTTAAGAGGCAAGTGTTTTTGTCTATTAGAAGACTTTATTGCAGTTATTAATTGCCTTTCTATACAAAGGTTAGCAAATGACTTGAAAGAATTTTGCTTGTCTGATTTGTAATCTTTTATAGCTTTATAAAGACCAATTAGGCCCTCTTGCATTATGTCTTCTTTTTCGGCACCAATAATAAAATACTTGCTGACTTTAGCATTTACAAGAACGGAGTATTTATTAATTAAATATTCCAATGCTGATTTGTCACCATTTCTTATTTCGTCTATTAATTCGTCATCTTCCATAATGCTATACTTAGAGATGTTTTCCATATTTTATTAAGGTCCTCCTGCAATATTTATAATGTACGAATGTATTATATGCTAGAAAAAGCTGTAATGTCAATAGTTTTATTGATTTTTTTGAAAATATATTATATAATGGGTACGGTTTCTAAATTAAAAAATGTTTTAGAATATTTTTTTAAAAATATTTAAAGATAAACCTCTTAAGAGCGCATTGACCATAATAAAAATGATGTACAGTTAGGGATTGAAATTTTCTCTTAACTATGAATATTCGTCTTGCTCGTAGGACGATAAGGGAAATTTCTGGGTTCCCTGACTTACAGCATTTTATTATGGAAGAATGAGCGATTGTTAAAAGATTTACAATAATAATTATTAAAAAAATGAGTTCTTACAAAATTGTATATGTTAAAATAGAGTATAAAAAATTTTAATTAATAAAAGATAAAGGAAATAAAAATGGCGTTTGATGGAATAACATGTTCTGCAATAATAGCAGAACTAAATAAAAGCATATTAAATGGAAAAATAAACAAGATATATGAGCCAACTAAAAACGAGATTTTAGTTGGTATATATTCTATGGGAAAAAACTATGCTTTAAATATTTCAATAGATGCGATTAATTATAGATTAAACCTAACAACTCATTCGAAAAAAAATCCACAAAACGTGTATAACTTTTGTATGGTATTAAGAAAACACCTAATAGGCGGAGTAATAAAAAAAATATACATGAAAGGGCTGGAAAGAATTGTATATATAGATGTAGAAACACATAATGAGTTAAATGATGTAATAATAAAAACATTAGTAATAGAGCTAATGGGAAAACATAGCAATATTATATTAATAAAACCAAACAGCGAAATTATAGATAGTCTAAGACATCTTAATAAAATAGACAATTCTATAAGAGATATTTTACCAGGATGCAAATATGAAAGTGTAAACAATGAAAAAAAAGACTTTAATACAAGTACATTTGATGATTTCTATAATATTATAAATTCATCTAACAAGAAAGTTTCACTTGAAATTTCAAATAATTTTATTGGGATAAGCAAATGTGAAATAAAGGCTATATTAAAAGAATTGGAAATTGAAGATGCCAGCAATATAACCTTAAATGATTGTAAAAAAATATATACATGTATAAAAGAAATGTTAAAAGAATTGAAGAATAGTCAATTGGATCTAGTTGCAAATAAATTTGTAGAAAATAAAAAAGAAGATTACTATATTTTTAAAGGAAATGGAAAAGATAATTTGCAAATTAATTTTTTCATAGATGATTTTTATTCAGAAAAGGAAGAAAAAGAAAAAATAAAATCACTGAAAAATGACTTGCTAAAAATAGTGTTAAACAAAGTAAAAAAATTAGAAAATAAGTTAGAAGGAATGAATAGCAAAATTGAAGAATGTAAAAAGATAGAATTATACAAATTATATGGAGAACTACTAACGACTAATTTATATAAAATGCCAAATTATAATATAGAAAATTTCACTGTCGAAAATTACTATGACAATAATAAAGAAATAACGATTCCGTTAGATGCAAAATTAAGTCCTTCGGCAAATGCAAAGCAGTACTTTAAAAAGTATAGAAAACTACAAAATACAAAAACAATCGTGCAAAAGCAGAAAGAATTAGTAATAAATGAAATAGAATATTTAGAAAGTATTGTGTATGAGATAAATAATAGTTATAATATAGAAGAGTTAGAAGATATATATGAAGAGATAAAAGAAATAACACAAGAAAATCAATCAAAGGGGTTAAATAAGAAAAAAGAAAAGAAATTAGAAAAAAATATGCCGTCAGAATATAAAATAGATGGATTTACCATATATGTAGGAAAGAATAATAAGCAAAATGATTTTTTAACTTGCAAATTAGCAAGAAACAATGATATGTGGTTTCATACAAAAGATATTCATGGAAGCCATGTTGTGCTAAAGCTAGATAAAAGTATAAAAAAAGTACCAGATTCTATAATATATAGATGTGCAACAATAGCTGCATATTACAGCAAAGCTAAGATGTCCCAGAATGTTCCAGTTGATTATACATATATAAAATATGTAAAAAAGCCGAATGGAGCAAAGCCGGGAATGGTGATATATACAGATAATAAAACTTTGTATGTAAATCCAAAAGAACCCAGATAAGATATATAATTGAAAGGAATGTGAAAAAATGAAAATAGGAATAGTAGGACTTCCAAATGTAGGGAAGAGTACATTATTTAATAGTATAACAAAAGCAGGAGCTGAATGTGCAAATTATCCTTTTTGCACAATAGAACCAAATGTTGGTGTTGTGGCAGTGCCTGATGAAAGACTAGATAATTTAGCAAAAATGTACAATCCGGAAAAAGTGACTCATGCAATAATAGAGTTCGTGGATATAGCAGGTTTGGTAAAAGGTGCAAGTAAAGGAGAAGGATTAGGAAATAAATTCCTTTCGCATATTAGAGAAACAGATGCTATATGTGAAGTTGTAAGATGCTTTGAAGATTCTAACATAGTTCATGTAGATGGAAGTATTAATCCAATAAGAGATATAGAAACAATAAATTTAGAGTTGATTTTTGCAGATTTGGATACTGTAGAAAAAAGATTAGATAAGGCTAAAAAGCTTATAAAAGCTGATAAGAAGTATCAAGATGAAATAAATGTATGGGAAAAAATAAAAAAAGTATTAGAAGAAGGAAAATCCGCAAGAACATTAGACTATACAGAGGAAGAACTTGTTATAATAAAAGATGCGTTTTTATTAACAATGAAACCAATACTATATGTGGCTAATGTTTCAGAAGAACAAATAAATAATGAAAATGATGAAGCGGTAAATCAAGTAAGAGAATATGCTGCAAAAGAAAAATCAGAAGTCATTCCTCTATGCGTGAAAATAGAAGAAGAATTAGCAAGCTTGGATGGCAAAGATGAAAAAGAAATGCTAGAAGCTCTAGGAATGGAAGAGTCTGGACTAGATAAAGTAATAAAAGCAAGTTATGACTTATTAGGACTGATGTCTTTCTTAACAGCAGGAGAGCCGGAAGTTAGAGCGTGGACAATAAAGAAAGGAACGAAAGCTCCACAAGCGGCGGGGAAAATACATTCTGATATAGAAAGAGGATTTATAAGAGCAGAAATTGTATCATATGATGATTTAATGAAGGAAGGATCAATGCTTGCAGCAAAAGAAAAAGGATTGGTACGTTCGGAAGGAAAAGAATATGTAATGCAAGACGGAGATATAGTGCTATTTAAGTTTAATGTGTAAAAATATTATAAGCTAGAGTTTAGAAACTGTAATATATTGACAAAAGTTACATAAAATAGTATAATAAGAATATGTGGCATCATGCCACAAATCTTAATAAATGGCTATTGTAAGGGATAGCAAGTCCTAAAAAAGGACGAGGAGACAACTAGTGATGAAAAGTTGGCAAAAGCGGATGTTGCAAGTAGTATGGATTGTACTGCTTGCAGTGGGAGTTATTTGCATGCTTCCTTTTCTTGGAAGCATGGCAGGAGTAATCACTAATGTGATTGTGCGGAACAAGGGCATCGCTTTTTTGATGGGACTTGTTTTGGCGGTGTTGGGTGTTATGGTATATGTAGGCTCTCGTAAATTCGAGAAAGATGGAGAAGAGCTTGCATACGAAGAAGAGTGGACCAAGGAGTATAATCCTGAGGAGGGCGAGTTTGAGGAAACTGAAGAGCTCGAGCCTGAAGAGTCCGATTCTGAGAACCAAAACACTGAAGAAAACAAGCCTGAGAAAGTCGAGCGCGCAGAAAGTGGTTCTGGAACCAACACGTCTTCTGATGTTAAAACTGCAGAGACTGCTTTGAAAGAACAGTCAAAAAATCCTGCGGTGAATGGGACCGTTGGTGTACAGACTGCAACTCCAAAAGGAAAAGTCGGCGGTTGGCCGGAATATTAAACACTAGCAATAAACCAGGCAAGCGATATTTCGTGAGCCTGGTTTTCCCTATAAAACAAGGAAAATAAAGGAAGTTTACAAATATAGTAAAATATGGTATAATAAAGATATCAAAATTTTATTTAAAAGGGCCACCGATAAAAGTGGCAAGTCCAGACAACTGGGCGGGAGGAAATTGGCGATGAAGAAAATTTTAACATCTTTTGCAGTACTGTGTACGATTATTGGTTCAGCCATGATTGTACCTTCAATCGCATCCGTGATTGAGCGGATGCTCCAGAAATGGGGAGTTTCCAACGGATTTTCGCTGGTTGCAGGAATCTTCCTGATTGTCATCGCAGTTGTGATGATTCTTGCGAGGAATTATATTCCTCCTAAGGAAGAAGAAAACGACAGCGAAGAATCCTAAAAGAAAAAGGACTGGGATAGTGATAATTCACAATTCCAGTTCTTTTCTTTTTCACAAAAAATTCACAAAAGAAATTAGCAATCTCTATTGACAATTGCTAATTTAAGATGTAATATATACCTAGTTTAGCACTAGAAGATATAGAGTGCTAAAAAGAGGTGAAGATATGCTAGACAATAGAAAAAAAGAAATATTGCAAGCTATTGTGGAAGAATATATAGAAACAGCTGAACCGGTAAGTTCAAAAGCTATATGCGAAAAAAGAGGAATAGATTATAGTAGTGCAACAATTAGAAACGATATGGCAGAACTTGAAAAGATTGGACTGTTAGATAAACCACATACTTCTAGTGGAAGAGTACCTTCAGCTAAAGGATATAGATATTATGTGGATGAATTATTAAATTATAATGATATAAGCATTCAAGAAATAAAATATATTCAAGGACAATTAGAAACAAAAATAAATCAAATAGAAGATTTAACTAAAATTGCAACTAGTACTTTATCTGAAATTACACATTACACTTCGGTGGGAATTGGCCCAAAAGCAGAAAGTCAGGATATTGAAGAAATAAAATTCGTTTTACTGGGCTCTAGGCTTTTAATGGCTGTAATACTGACAGAAAATGGATTGATAAAAGAAACTATTATAAAATTTGATGAAGATATAACAGCAGAGCAGGTTGATACATTAACTTATTTATTTAATAACAAATTAAAAGGAAGACCACTTGCTCAAATTGATAAGCCAATGGAAGAATATATGCACTCAGAAATGGACAATATAATAAAGGTTGTAAAACCTGTTATAGAACAGATTACAAAAGTTATAAATGAAGATGTTCCGGTATATATGCAGGGAGCAGATAAATCATTTGAACTTCCTGAGTTTAAGAGTTTAGATATTGCAAAAAACTTTGTTAATATATTAGACACAGATAAAACAAAGCAAATGATAGAAATTTTGAATAGTTCAGACAATCAGGATGAAATAAATGTTTATATTGGTGATGAAAATGTGGACGAAGCATTAAAAGATTTCAGTGTTATAACATTTAAACATAAAGAAAAAGGCAAAGACTTGGGAACTATTGCAATAATAGGACCTACAAGAATGGATTATTCTAAAGTAATATCTGCAATGAAATATATTAGTAAAAAGTTAGATGAAAACAATAAATTACAAGAAAAAGATAATAAGCAATTAGAAGAACCAAAAGAATAAGAAAAAGAAAGGAAGAGTGGTTATATGGAAAAAGAAAATAATGAAAATGTAAAAGAAGAAAAGAATAAAGAAGAAAGTTTTAAAGATAATAAAAGTGAAAATAAAGAAAAAGAATTAAATGAGAAGTTATCAAAAACAAAAGACGAGTTAGAAGATATAAAAGATAGACATACTAGATTGATAGCAGAATTTGATAATTTAAAGAAAAGAAGTGCAAAAGAGAGAGAGGGATTATACAATTCAATTATGTCAGACATAATTACATCTTTTTTGCCAGTAATAGATAATTTGGAAAAAGCTGTTGAAGCTGAAACAAAAGATGAAGAATATAAAAAAGGTGTTGAATTAGTGCTAAAACAATTTAAAGATGTACTAGAAGCAAATGGAGTAAAGGCTATAGAGGCTGTGGGACAGCCATTTGATCCAAGTTTACATGATGCAGTTAGTATGATTCAAGATGAAAATCTTGGAGAAAAAATAGTTGCTCAAGAGTATAGAAAAGGATATATGATTGGAAATAGGGTTATAAGACATTCTATGGTTGTAGTAGCAAACTAAAAATTAATAAAAAGCGTCGTCTTGCGTTGTTAAATTTGACATTAATAACCTTGACGTAAAAAAGTACGACTTCGGTTATTAAGAATAATTTGCCTAGCAAATACTTGCTTTTAATAAATACGTTATTATTTTTAAAAAATATATATAAACTTAAGATAATAAATTGGTGAAGAGCCAGTTAATAGATAAAAAAGAAATAGGGAGGAATTTTTATTATGGGAAAAATTATAGGAATTGATTTAGGAACAACAAATTCATGTGTTGCAGTTATGGAAGGAGGAGAGCCTGTTGTAATTCCAAATGCAGAAGGAAATAGAACAACTCCATCAGTAGTTGCATTTTCTAAAAATGGAGAAAGATTAGTAGGACAAATAGCTAAACGTCAAGCTGTTACAAATCCAGATAACACAGTTATCTCTATAAAAAGAGAAATGGGTACAAATAAAAAAGTTAAAGTTGAAGGAGAAGAATTCTCACCACAAGAGATTTCTGCAATGATACTTCAAAAATTAAAAACAGATGCTGAAAATTATTTAGGACAAAAAGTTACTCAAGCTGTTATTACAGTACCAGCATATTTTAGTGATAGTCAAAGACAAGCAACTAAGGATGCAGGAAAAATTGCAGGACTAGAAGTTTTAAGAATTATAAATGAGCCAACAGCAGCAGCTTTAGCATTTGGTATGGATAAAGAAGATCAAGATCAAAAAATAATGATTTATGATTTAGGTGGAGGAACATTTGATGTTTCTATACTAGATATAGGAGATGGTGTTTTCGAAGTTTTAGCAACTAACGGAAATACAAGACTTGGTGGAGATGACTTCGACCAAAGAATTATAGATTACCTAGTATCTGAATTTAAAAAATCTAATGGTATAGACTTATCAACAGATAAAATGGCTATGCAACGTTTAAAAGAAGCAGCAGAAAAAGCTAAAATAGAGCTTTCTGGAATGCAACAAACACAAATAAACTTACCATTTATCACAGCAGATGCTCAAGGTCCAAAACACTTAGATATAACATTAACAAGAGCTAAATTTGAAGAATTAATCAGAGACTTAGTTGATGCTACAAGAATACCAGTAGAACAAGCTATGAAAGATGCTGGAGTTACAGCAAATGATATTCATAAGGTATTACTAGTTGGTGGTTCTACAAGAGTACCATGTGTTCAAGAAGAAGTTAAAAAAATAACAGGAAAAGATCCAGATAAAGGAATAAACCCAGACGAATGTGTTGCTATAGGTGCATCTATTCAAGGTGGTGTTTTATCAGGAGATGTTAAAGACTTAGTATTATTAGACGTAACACCATTATCATTAGGTATTGAAACATATGGTGGAGTATTTACAAAATTAATTGAAAGAAATACAACAATACCAACAAGAAAATCACAAATATTCTCAACAGCAGCAGATGGCCAAACATCAGTTGAAGTACATGTACTTCAAGGAGAAAGAGATATGGCTGCATACAACAAAACATTAGGAAGATTCCAATTATCAGGAATTCCAGCAGCTCCTCGTGGAGTACCACAAATAGAAGTAACATTTGATATTGACGCAAATGGCATAGTTCATGTTTCTGCAAAAGATATGGCAACAGGAAACGAGCAAAAAGTTTCTATTACAGCTTCAACAAACTTAACAGATGAAGATATAGAAAAAGCTGTAAAAGATGCAGAAGCTCATGCAGAAGAAGATAAAAAGAAGAAAGAAGAAATAGAAGTTAGAAATAATGCAGAAAGCTTAGTATATAATTGTCAAAAGACAATAGAAGAATTAGGCGATAAGATAAGCGGAGAAGAAAAAGCTAAGGCTACAACAGAGATAGATAATGTAAAGAAAGCATTAGAAGGAACTGATGTAGAAAAGATAAAAGAAGCAACAGAAAGCTTAACAAAAGTATTCTATTCAATTACAGAAAAATTATATAGCCAAGCAAATGCAGCAGGTGCAAATGCTGGAGCAGAAGGTACTACACAAGAAGGACCAAAAACTGATGAGAACGGAAACGTTTATAATGCAGATTACAAAGTAGAAGACGATAACGACAATAAATAAAAAAATAGATTAATAAGATAGAGGTTGAAACCTAGTTACTAATATATCATGAAGCAAATGAGCTGGATTTAATACAAGGTTCAGCCTCTAGCTTTATAATCTTAAAGGAGAAGTATAATGTCAGAGAAGAAAGACTATTATGAGGTTTTAGGGGTTAGCAAAACAGCAACAGATGATGAGTTAAAAAAAGCATATAGAAAGTTAGCAAAAAAATATCATCCAGATGCAAACCCAGATAATAAAAAAGAAGCAGAACTAAAATTTAAAGAAGTAAATGAAGCTTATGAAACATTATCTAATCCACAAAAAAGAAAAATGTACGACCAATTCGGTACAGCAGATCCAAACCAAGCTTATGGAGGAGCAGGTGGACCATTTGGAGGAAATGGAAGATATTATTCATATACATCATCAGGTTTTGATGGATTTGATATGGGAGATATCTTTGGAGACTTAGGAGATATTTTCGGATTTGGAGGAAATAGAACATCTAAAAGAAAAACAGGTCCAGCAAAAGGTGCTGATTTAAGATACAACATGGATCTTACTTTTGAAGAAGCATATACAGGTGTTAGTAAGGAATTTTCTATTACAAGAAACGAAAAGTGTACTACATGTGGAGGCTCTGGAGCAAAACCAGGAACAAAAGTGGAAACATGTTCTGTTTGTGGTGGAAAAGGTACTGTAACACAGATGCAAACAACACTACTAGGTCAAATGAGAGTTCAAACTACATGTTCAAATTGTCATGGAACTGGAAAAGTTATAAAGGAAGTTTGTTCTACTTGTTATGGAAAAGGTACTGTAAGAAAACAAACAAAGTTAAATGTAAAAGTTCCAGCAGGAATAGATGATGGTCAAACGATAGTGTTAAGAGGAGAAGGAGAGCCAGGTAAAAATGGTGGAGAAAATGGAGATATATACATAACAATCCATATGAGACGCCACAGCATTTTTACAAGACAAGGTGATAATATTTATTGTGACATTCCAATTACATTTACGCAGGCAACATTAGGAGCTGAGCTAGAAATTCCATTAGTAGGTGGTGGAAAAGAAAAATATAAAATACCTGAAGGAACACAAAGTGGAACTAAATTTACAATAAAAGATAAAGGATTTACACACATTAATTCAGGTAGTAGAGGAAATTTAATATTTACTGTTCAAGTTCAAGTTCCAAAGAGATTAACTAAGGAACAAAGAGATTTGTTAACACAACTTGCAAAGACAATGAATGAACAACCACCAGTGAAAAAAAGAGGAATTTTTGGATAAAAATTACTAGAAAGTTAGCTGTAATGTTTTTAGAACCAGTTCGAAAATTTTAATTCGAACTGGTTTTTTGGGTCTAATAGTATGATTGTGTATCATATTTATTGGTAAATAGTGCTAGTTTGATGAAATAAAAATGTATGTCGAATTTTGGTATACGATTTTCATAGACAAATTAGGATTTTAGAGCTATAATTAGGGCGTTAACAAATTTTATTCATGTAAATTCGAATTTATAAATTTTAATCTTAAATAAATTAAATCTAAGGTAAAATCCAAAAAGAAAAGTTTAATATTACCTGCTAAATATGTTGTATAAGGAGGCGTGTGTTTGGAAGAAACGATAAAACCAAAAGAGGTGAAATTATTGCAACCAAAGATAGATATAGTGTTTCAAAGTTTATTTA
>USNR01000031.1 GCA_900556135.1 uncultured Clostridium sp.
ACGGCAGGGATATTCTTATCATATCAAGGATGAATTTTTTGACTTGGTTCAGGATAAATATTTGATGAGCAATAAGGAACAAGGAAATTATCGCCCACATTACTATGCGATTCAGGATAAAAAGAATCCAAAAATATATTGGATGATACCGATTAGTTCACAAGCAGATAAGTATAAGGGAATCATTGAGAAGAAAAAGAAAAGATATGGTAAATGCAATACAATTGTAATTGGCTTATTTGCAGGAAAAGAAAATGCTTTTCTGATACAGAATGCGTTTCCTGTTATTGAAAAATATTTTGACCATATACATACGATTCAGGAACAGCCAGTAACAATACATAAAAAGCTGGATAAGCTACTTGTTGAAAATCTGAATGAAGTGCTGGCTATGCATAATCGTGGAATAAAACTTACTTTTACAGATATTACAGCAGTCATTCCTTCTCTTATATCTTCACCTTGTAAATTAGAATCTTTTTCTTTCAAAATATTATGACTTCTAGCATAATCATTAAATACTTTTGTTACACCTCTTTTAAAGCCTTCAAGATGTGTTCCACCTTCGATTGTATTAATATTGTTGACAAATGTAAAAATGTTTTCAGAATATGCTGTTGTATATTGTATAGCTATCTCTACAGGAACTTCCCCATCTTTTTCTATATATATTGGTTGAGGATGTATTTTTTCTTTTGATTTATTCAAGAATTCTACAAAAGAATTTAATCCTCCTTCAAAGTGAAATTCTGCTTTCTTTATATTTTCCGGATCTCTTGTATCTTCTATACTTATTTTTAATCCTTTATTTAAAAAAGCCATTTCTCTAAATCTTTCTTCTAGTGTTGCATAATCATATTCTAATGTTTCAAAGATTGTACTATCAGCTAAAAATCTTACTTTTGTTCCTGTTTTCTTTGAATCGCCTATTCTTGTTAATTTTTCTATTGTTTTTCCTCTATTGAATTTCATTTCAAAGATTCCACCATCTCTTTGAATCGTTACTTCTGCCCATTCTGACAAAGCATTAACAACAGAAGCACCAACTCCATGAAGACCTCCAGAAACCTTATATCCGCTGTCCCCACCAAATTTTCCACCTGCATGTAGTACAGTATAAACTGTTTCAGCAGCAGAAATATGTGTTTTAGGATGAATATCTACTGGAATACCTCTACCATCATCTTCAACAGAAATTATATTTCCAGGCTCTATAACTACATGTATATGTGTACAATAGCCAGCAAGAGCTTCATCCACACAGTTATCTACTATTTCATATACTAAATGGTGTAAGCCTCTAATAGAAACACTTCCAATATACATACCTGGTCTTTTTCTAACAGCCTCAAGTCCCTCTAAAACTTGTATTTGTTCTGCACCATATTCATGTTCAAATTTCTCCATTTTTTCTCCTTCTTTCATTATACTTTTTTATTTACTTTTCCATTGTATACATAGAATACACTTTTTTCAACTTTATCTTCATTTAATTCTTTTGTACAAGTAATTATTACCTGCGTATTTTTTATGTGTTTTAGAAAATTATTTATTCTTTTCTCATCTAGTTCTGACATAAAATCATCCAATAATAAAATTGGATTTTCACCTATTTCCTCTTTTATTATATCTAATTCACATAATTTCAAGGAAAGTATTGCTGTTCTATGCTGACCTTGTGATCCATATATATTCACAGGCTTTCCATTTATATATATCACAAAATCATCCCTTTGTACACCTTTTGTTGTATACCCTTTTATCATATCTAATTTTCTTCTATTTTTCAATTCATTCAAAAACTTTTCTTTATCTAAAGAATCCGTGGTATATTCAATCTCTATGTCTTCTTTATTTTCTGTTATCTCTTTATGAACTTCTTTAATTTTTAATTTTATTTTTTCTATAAATTCTTGTCTATATTTACTTACTTTCTCTCCATACTCTGCTAATTTTTCATCCCAAATAAGGAACATATCCTCATTTGCTGTTTTTCCTTTATTTATCTGTTTTAAGTAATTATTTCTTTGTTCCAAAACTTTTAAATACATATTCAAGTTATATACATAATTCGGTCTAATCTGACCAATCATCATATTTAAAAATTTTCGTCTATTAGCAGGTCCTTCTTTTAAAATATTAATGTCGTCTGGCGTAAATAAAACAACATTTACATTTCCTAGAAGTTCGCTTAATCTTTTTATTTTTATAGAATTAACCGATACACTTTTTTTATCAGAAATTTGTATTTTTATATTTCCCTTTCTACTTTTATTCTCATAATTAATAATTATATTTGAAAAATCTTCGCCTATTTTTATTAATTCCTTTTCTTTATTAGTTCTAAAGGACTTTCCAAAAGCAGAAAGAAAAATCGATTCAATAATATTAGTTTTTCCTTGAGCGTTATCACCATAAAATATATTTATATTCGGATTTAATTCTATTTTTTCATAATTATAATTTCTAAAATTCTGTAATTCAACATCACTTATCAACATTTTGTGCTCCAATTGTGGAAAACTATACCTAATCTTTTAGCTTTATTGGTAATATCATATAAGTATAATCTCCATCACTTTCTACTGGTCTAATTATACATGGAGAAATGCTTGTACCAAAGTCTACAAAAATTTCTTCATCATCAATAGCTCTTAATGCATCTAAGAAATATTTAGGATTGAATCCTGCCTCTAAATTCTTACCTTCTGTTGTTACAAATATCTCTTCCTTAGCATCACCAGTTTGATTTGTACAAGAAATTGTAACTTTTCCTATATCTATAGAAACTTTAACTGGATATTTCTTTTCTTTCTCTATGCTAGATGCAGAAATTAAACTAATTCTTTCAAAGCATTCTTGTAAGGTTGTTCTTCTAACTCTTATTCTTGTTTCCCAATTTTCAGGAATTACACTAGAATAATTTAAAAATTCTCCATCTAATAATCTTGTAACGATTTTACAATTTTCCATTTCAAATAAAGCTTGATTTTTAGCAACTCCAATTTTTATTATATCAAATGAATCGGTTAAAATTTTATTCATTTCATTTAATGTTCTTCCAGGAATAACTGCTGAAAAATTATTTACTTTATTTTGTAAGAATTTACTTTTCCATGCAAGTCTAAATCCGTCAACAGCAACAACATTTAATTTATTATTAGCTATTTCAAATAAACATCCTGTAAAAATTGGTCTATTTTCTTCTGTGCTAACAGCAAAAATTGTTTTTCTTATCATATCTTTTAAATTATTTTGTTCTATTTCTATTGAATTTTCAACATTAATTTTTGGTAATTCTGGAAATTCATCAGGATTCATTGTTGCTAACTTATATAAAGAACCTTCACATTCAATTACTAATAAGTTTTTTTCATTTAATGTAATACTAATATCAGTATCTGGTAATCTTCTTATTATCTCTGTAAACATTATTGCATTAACAACAGTTGCTCCTTGTTCTTGAACATTACAATCATTAATAATATATTCTATACCTATTTCTAAATCATAAGTTGTTAATTTGATTTGATTATCATTAGTTTGAATTAAAATTCCCTCTAATATTGGCATTGTAGTTCTAACAGCTACAGCTTTTGTTACGGAATTAAGAGCTTTAAGGATTTTATCCTTTTCACAAATAATCTTCATTTTATAAATCGACTCCTTTTTTTATAATATATAAATATATATAGTAGTAGTAGTAGTAGGTCTTGTGGATTGTGTGGAAAACTACTCTTTGATTTTATTTCCCTAGTAAAAATCGTGTTGATAAGTTCGTGGAAAAAAACGAAAGTTATCTACAGGTAAAAATTACAATTGTGGAAATCTGAGTTATCAACAAGTTATTAACAGGTTTTCAACATGGGGGTGTGTATATCTAACGCAGGCTTTCCGTAAGTAAATGTGTAGAAGTTTTTATCAAACAATTTTTTTACAAACAGGATTTTATTTTTTCATTGATAAACATTTATATACCAACTATTTTCCATTTAGCAAAATGTTTTTCACACTTTCCACAATTAACTTTGTATTACTATTAGTTTTTATTTCTTTTTCAATTTTACTACAAGCATGCATTACTGTTGTATGATCTCTTTTTCCGAAATCCCTTCCTATTTGAGGTAATGACATATTTGCAACATTTCTACATAAATACATTGCTATTTGTCGTGGAAATGTAATATCATTAGACCTTTTTGAACCTTTTAAATCTTTTGGATTTATATTAAAGTATTTTCCAACTACTTCTTGTATGTATTCAGAAGAAATAACTTTTTCTTGTTGAGATACTATATCATTAATTGCTTTTTCAGACATTTCCATTGTTATAGGACTATGTGTTAATGATGCCTTAGCTATTAATTTGTTAAGTGTTCCTTCAAGTTCTCTGATGTTTGAATCTATTCTAGTAGCTATATTTGTTAATATTTCATCATCTATTAGAATGTTATCAAGTTGAGCTTTTTTTCTAAGAATTGCTAACCTGGTCTCATAATCTGGATTAGAAATATCAGCAATTATTCCCCATTCGAATCTTGATTTTAATCTATCTTCTAATAATTGTATATCTTTTGGTGGCTTATCACTAGATATGATTATCTGTTTTCCACTTTCGTGTAATGTATTAAAAGTATGGAAAAATTCTTCTTGTGCCATATTTTTTCCAGCAATGAACTGAATATCATCAATTAACAAAACATCTATATTTCGGTATTTCCCTCTAAATTGTTCATTTTTATTATCTTTTATAGCATTAACTAATTGATTAGTAAATTTCTCAGATGTAACATATAACACTTTTGCATTCTTGTTATTTTTTAATATTTCGTTTCCAATCGCATGCATTAAGTGAGTTTTACCTAGTCCAACACCGCCATAAATAAACAATGGATTGTATGATGCAGCTGGTGCTTCGGCTACTGCTAATGCTGCTGCGTGAGCAAATTTATTATTATTTCCAACAACGAATGTATCAAAAGTATATTTTGCATTTAAATTTGTTGTTGCATAATTAATAGGAGTTTCTATCAAATTGTCGTTGGTTCCTCCAGATGATTCTAAAGATTGTTTTTCTTGTCCCTCTCTTGAAACTATAGAAACAGAACAATCTTTATTTGTTATAAAATTGAAAGTGTTTGTTAATAAATCTCTGTATTTTGAATCAACAATATTTCTTTGAAACTCTGTATTTGTTAATAATACAATATTTCCGTTGTTCTCACTTTGAATTTCCAAACCTTTTAGCCAGGTTTCATATGAAATTGTAGTGGTCTCTTCTTTTAAAAGTTCTTTTGCTTTTGTTAATAAATCATTTAGTTCGTTTTGCATTAAAGTTCATCCTTCCAAAATCCTAGAAAAAAGATAGGAAATTAAATTTATTCACATAGTTATCAACATAGTTATCCACAATTTGTGGATAACTATGAGATAGCCATTTTTACCTATGTTTTAGTTGTTTACAAGCAAAAAAACAAATAAGTATCTTAATTTATAATGTAAATTAAAATAATATTTACTTCTCATTTTTGTATATAATATCAAAAAAATAATGCAATAGTCAATATAAAAAAGAAAAATATTTATTTTTAGCTAAAAGCTTGACTTTATAGCGTAAAGTGTTATATAATAGACCATACTTATGAAGAAAATTATATAAGCATATATAATATACTAATATGGAGGTGCAAAAAAGTGAAAAGAACATTTCAACCAAAAAAAAGACAAGAACAAAAAGAACATGGTTTTATGAAGAGAATGAGCACAAGAGCTGGTAGAAACATAATAAAAGCTAGACGTGCAAAAGGTAGAAAGAAATTAAGCGCATAAAACGTTAAGGCCACTAGAGTATTTTGTTAGTGGTCTTTTTGCAATCGAGCTGTATAGTTATGCGGTTACCTTAAAAGGGAATGAGACTAAATGAAAAAAATAAAAACATTGAAAAAAAATTATGAGTTTAAAAATGTTCTAAATAAGGGAAAATATTTTGTAAAAAAACAAATTATAGTATACATAACAAAAAATAATAAAAGAAATAACTATATTGGAATAGCTATAAATACTAAATTATGTGGGGCTGTTCAAAGAAATAGATTAAAAAGACTCATAAGAGAAAATTATAGGTTGTTGAGGCCAGAATTAAAAGTTGGGTATAATATAGTTTTCTTATGGAATAAAAAAGCTTTGCCAGAAAAAGCAGACTATACTATAATAAAAAAAGATATGATCGAGGCTTTTAAAGAAGCAGAAATTTTAAGTTAAACATAAAGAAGGAAAATATGAAGAATGTTTTAATATATTTCTTAAACAAATACCAAAAATATATTTCACCCTTAATAAAAAAAACTGGAATAAATTGCAAATATTATCCTAGTTGTTCGGAATATATGAAACAAGCTATTGAAAAATATGGATGTTTTAAGGGAACGTTTAAGGGAATAAAAAGGTTATTAAAATGTAATCCTTTTTCAAAAGGTGGATATGATCCTTTAGTTTAGGAGGTTATATGAGTGCAATATCAAATTTGTTTGGCTATTTATTAAATTGGCTGTACCAAATTTTTAACAATTACGGAATTGCGATTATTGCGTTTTCAGTGATTTTAAGAATTATTTTGATACCAATAACAATAAAGCAACAAAAAACAATGAAAAAGACTGCAGAAATGCAAGAAAAAATGAAGGACATTCAAAAGAAATATAAAAATAATCCAGAAAAATTAAATCAGGAAACAATCGAGCTATATAAAAAAGAAAAGATGAGTCCATTTAGTGGATGTTTAACATCAATATTACAAATTGTAATTATATTAGCAGTGTTTTATTTGGTAAGTAAACCATTAACATATATGAAAAAAATCGATAAAGATGTAATCCAAGGATATGTTACGGAAATAAAAGAAGAATATGGAGCAACTTCAGCATATTCGGAAATAGAAGTTATTCAAAAAAAATCATCTGATGATCCTAATGTATATATAAACATGGATTTTTTCGGATTGGATCTAAGCAAAGTACCAAATCAAAATATGAAAGACTTTAGAGTATATATAATTCCATTGTTATATGTTATTACATCTTTTGTTTCTATAAAACTTACAACAAATATGCAAAATAACAATAGCAAGAAAAAAGATGTAAAACTTATAGAATCTGCTAATTCTGATAAGGATGAAAGTCCAGTTGAAGAAAAAAATGAGCAAGATGAAGCATTAGAAGCTATGCAGGATATGAATAAGAATATGTCGTATATGATGCCAATTATGTCTATATGTATAGCGTTTGTAGCACCTTTAGGTTTAGCTTTGTATTGGCTAGTTAGCAATTTATTAATGATAGTCGAAAGATTAATAATAAACAAAGTTATGCAAAAACAAGAAGAAAAATAAAATTTTCTAGAAAGGAATGTGAAAAAATGCAAAAATCAATTATTTCGGAAGGAAAAACTACTGCGGAAGCAATAGAAAAAGGATTAAAAGAATTAAATATTTCTAAGGATGAAGCAGAAATTAAGATATTAGAAGAAAAGAAAAAAAGCTTTTTTAACATATTAGATCCTCATGTTGTGAAAGTTGAAATTACAGTTAAAGAAGGTATTACACCTAGGGAAAAGAAAAATACAGAGAAAAAAGAAACTTCACATGAAGACTTGGAAATAGCAAAGAAAGAGGTAGAGAGATTCTTAACTGTATTTTTAAAAGAAATTTCAGAAAAAATATCTTTTAAGACAGAAATTAGTGAAGAATATGTAGAAGTAACAATAACAGGCGAAGAGTCTACGAAGCTTATAGGATATAGAGGCGAAGCTTTAAATTCTTTACAATTAATTTTATCTAATATTGCTTCAAAGAAAACGGAAGGTCCCGTAAAGGTAATAGTAGATATAGAAAATTATAGAGAAAAAAGAAAGAAAACTTTAGAAGAATTGGCTTCTAAAATAGAAAATACTGTAAAAAGAACTGGTAAAAAAATTACTTTAGAGCCTATGACTGCGTATGAAAGAAAAATTATTCATACTAAGTTACAAAACAGTGAATTTGTTAAGACATATAGCATAGGAGAAGATAGTAATAGAAGACTTGTTGTTGTAAAAAAATAATTAAATAAAAAATCGGAAGTCAAAGTTCAGATTTAAGTGGTAAAACTATATATCTAACTTTGACTTTTTTATTATTTATTAGGATGTTAGGAAAATAATACATTAAATAGAAAGGAATGAGATAAAATGGGAACGATTGCAGCTATTTCTACTGCTACGGGAAAAGGTGGTATAGGAATAATTAGAATGAGTGGAGATAATTGTTTTGAAATATTAGAAAAAATATTTCAGCCTAAAAATAAAGGTGAAATTAAAGGCTATAGTATTAAATATGGAAATATTATAAACAGCGAGACAAATGAGATTATAGATGAGGTTTTGGTGTCTTATTTTATTAAACCTAGAAGCTATACAACAGAAAATATGTGTGAAATCAATTCTCATGGAGGAATTATTGTTGAAAAAGCGATACTAGAGCAATGTTTAAAAAATGGTGCTACACTTGCGGAACCGGGAGAGTTCACTAAAAGAGCCTTTATCAATGGAAGAATAGACTTATCTCAGGCAGAAGCTGTTATAGACATTATAAATTCGAAAACTGAAGTGGAAAGAAAAGCTTCTGTTAATCAGCTTGAAGGAAGGCTTTCTAGAAAAATAGGGGAGATACAAGCTGAATTATTAGATGCTATGGCTGATATAGAAGCATCTATAGATTATCCTGAATATGATATTGAGGAGACAACAAATGATAAATTGAAAAAGATATTATCAGGAGTGGAGAGCAAATTAAAATTATTAAGAGATAGTTACAAAAATGGAAAAATAATGAAAGAAGGTATAAAAACAATTATCGTAGGAAAACCAAATGTTGGAAAATCTTCTTTACTTAATTTAATGCTTAATGAAGAAAGGGCAATTGTAAGTGATATAGAAGGGACAACAAGAGATACAATTGAAGAATTTATAAATATAGATGGGATTCCTTTAAAAATTATAGATACGGCAGGTATAAGAAAAACGAACGACGAGATTGAAAAAATAGGCGTGAAAAAATCGATAAAGGTAATTAATGATGCGGACTTAATAATTGCTTTATTTGACGATTCTCGCGCCTTTGAAGATGAAGACAGAGAAATATTAGAACTAATAAAAAATAAACAAGCAATAATTTTATTAAACAAGGTTGACTTAGGAAAAAACAACATAGATGATAATAAAGTTTTTGGAAAAAAGAAAGTAATAAAATTTTCGACTCTAACAGAAAAAGGCTTAGATGAGCTTTACAAAACAATATCTGAAATGTTTAGCTTAAATGAGATTGAGGTAAATGATGGAGAGCTTATTACAAATATGAGACAGAAACAACATATAGACAATGCTATAATTGCACTAAATGAAGCATATAGAACTCTTGATGAAGGAATGCCAATAGATATTAGTGCTATTTCTATAAAAGAGATATTAGAAGAATTAGGTGAGATTACAGGACAAAATGTTTCTGAAGATATTATAAACGAGATATTTTCAAAATTTTGCTTAGGAAAGTAATTTTCGCTATAGCGAAAATTTAAAACTTTTTTAATGAAAATTACAAAAAGACAAAAAGAGTGGAAAATATAATTCAAAAATAAAGAAAATGTGGAAAACAATTTGGCAAAAAAGCTAAAAATGGTCTAAAAAAGTTTCCAAAAAAACAGAAAAGGAGTAATGAATATGAAATATAATGCAGGAGATTATGATATAGCGGTTATTGGAGCTGGACATGCGGGTTGTGAGGCTGCACTTGCTTCTGCAAGGCTAGGAATGAAGACTTTATTATTTTCTATAAGCCTTGAGGCTGTAGCAAATATGCCTTGCAATCCTCACATAGGAGGAAGTTCAAAAGGACATTTAGTAAGAGAAATAGATTGTTTGGGAGGGGAAATGGGAAAGAATATAGATAAAACATTCGTACAAATGCGAATGTTAAATACATCTAAAGGACCAGCAGTATATTCTCTTAGAGCCCAAGCAGATAGAAAAAGATACCAGATGGAAATGAAACATACTTTAGAGAAGCAAGAAAATTTATTCTTAAAACAGGCAGAAATAGTAAATATAGGAATTGAGGATGGAAAAGTTAAGAGCGTAGAAACTAATGTGGGAGCAATATATAATGTTAAAGAAATAATATTATGTACAGGCACATATTTAAGAGGAAAAATATATATAGGAGAGACATCTTTTGAGAGTGGACCTGATGGAGTATTCCCAGCGCGAAATTTGTCGAAAGTTTTAGAATCCGCTGGTATCAAGCTTTACAGGTTCAAGACAGGAACACCTGCAAGGGTAAATAAGAACAGTATAGACTTTTCAAAAATGGAAATTCAAAATGGAGATGAAGAAATTATACCATTTTCTTTTGAAGATAAGATTGAAAACAAGGAAGAACAATTACCATGCTATTTAACATATACAAATGCTGAGACTCATAGAATAATAAGAGAAAACTTACATAGATCTCCATTGTATGCGGGAGAAATAAAGGGAACAGGACCAAGATATTGTCCTTCTATAGAGGATAAAGTAGTAAGATTTGCAGACAAAGAGAGACATCAAGTTTTTATTGAGCCTTTAGGAAGAGATACAGATGAAATGTATGTACAAGGAATGAGCTCGTCTTTACCAGAAGATGTACAAATTAAAATGTACAGAACCCTTCCGGGCTTAGAAAACGTAGAGTTTACAAGACCTGCGTATGCAATAGAATATGATTGTATAAATCCAGCTGATTTGAAATTATCATTGGAATATAAGCACATTGATGGATTGTTCTGTGCTGGTCAAATTAATGGAACATCTGGCTATGAAGAGGCTGCATCTCAAGGAATAATTGCAGGAATAAATGCTGCTAGAAAATTACAGGGAAAAGAGCCTATAATTTTAGATAGATCACAGGCTTATATTGGTGTTTTAATAGACGATATCGTTACAAAGGGAACAAACGAGCCATATAGGATGATGACCTCGAGAGCGGAATATAGGCTGTTATTAAGACAAGATAATGCCGATTTAAGATTACTAGAGATAGGGCATGAAGTAGGATTAATATCAGATGAAAGATATAATGGATTTTTAAAGAAAAAAGCTAATATATTTAACGAAATAGATAGATTATCTAATAATGTTATTAAGCCAACAAGAGAAGTTAATGATTTATTGGAAGAAAAGGGCTCTAGCCTTATAAATGCTGGAATAAAAGAAATAGATTTACTAAAAAGGACAGAAATAAAATACTCTGATTTGGCTAAAATAGATGATGAAATTGGTAAATTGACTAAAGAAGAGGCCGAAGAGGTAGAAATACAAGTTAAATATGCTGGATATATAAAAATGCAGGAAGCACAGGTTGAAAAGTTTAAAAAATTAGAAAGTAAAAAGTTATCTCCAGAAATAAATTATGAAGATATTAAAGGATTAAGATTGGAAGCAAGACAAAAATTAAATGCTATAAAACCGTTGTCTGTGGGACAGGCTTCTAGAGTGTCAGGAGTTTCACCTGCTGATATATCTGTATTACTTATATATTTAGAACAATTGAAAAGAAATAATTAATAATGGAAAGGAAAAAATATGGAAACTGAAGCATTCTTTTTTTACATGAATGAAAAATTAAAAATGTTAAATATGGACATAAACAAACAAAAAAGCGATAAATTTTTAAAATATATGAAGCTATTAATTGAATGGAATGAAAAAGTTAATTTAACAGCTATAACTGATCCGGCAGAGATTATATTAAAACATTTTGTAGATTCTTTGACGATAAATAAATATATTTCCAAAAACTCCAAGATGATTGATGTGGGAACAGGAGCAGGATTTCCAGGCATACCAATAGCCATTTATAGAGAGGATGTAGAAGTTCTACTTTTGGATTCATTGAATAAAAGAATAAATTTTTTAAATGAGGTTGTAAATGAAATTCAATTAAAGAATGTTGCAACAGCGCATAGTAGAGCTGAAGATTATGGACAGAACAATCAGGCGAGAGAAGTGTTTGATATAGCTACTTCGAGAGCAGTTGCTCCACTGAATGTGTTAGCAGAATATTTATTACCTTTTGTTAAGGTTGGAGGTATCTGCTTGTGCATGAAAGGACCTGGACTAAAGGAGGAATTGAATAATGCAACAAAATCAATAAATGCTATGGGAGGAATTGTTGAGAAAATTGAAGAAATTGAATTAGAAAATATGGAGAGAAACATATTGATTATAAGAAAACAGAGAAATACTCCTAATATTTATCCAAGAAAAGCAGGAACGCCAAGTAAAAAGCCTATTGAAGGATAAGGCGTTATAAAAATATCAAAAAAATGTATAAAAATATTAAATAAATTCTTAAAATTTATTGACATATTAATGATAGTAATATATTATTAATATGTCGATATTTTTTGCAAGGAGGGACATAAATTGGGAAAAATAATATCAATTGCAAATCAAAAAGGAGGAGTAGGAAAGACTACAACATCAGTAAATTTAAGCACTGTATTAGCAAAAAAAGGTAAAAAGGTATTGCTTATAGATGCTGATCCTCAAGGTAATGCAACAAGCGGACTAGGAATAGATAAAGAACAACAGTTTTCAGTATATGATGTATTAATAGAAGACATAGAAGTAGAAAATACGCTTCAAAGGACTAAAGTAAAAAATTTAGATTTGTGTCCATCAAATATAAATTTAGCTGGAGCTGAAGTACAACTTGTGGGTGTACAGGACAGAGAAAATAGATTAAAGGAAAAGCTAGATAAAATAAGAGATAGTTATGATTTTATAATAATAGATTGTCCACCATCACTAGGTCTTGTCACATTAAATTCTTTTACAGCATCTGACAGTGTTTTAATACCAGTCCAATGTGAATACTACGCATTAGAAGGGTTAGGACAATTAATTAATACGATAGATTTGGTTAGAAGAAGCACAAACAAATGTTTAACAATAGAAGGAGCTTTGCTTACAATGTACGACTCTAGAACGAATTTATCTAATCAGGTTGTGAAAGAAGTAAAGAAATATTTCAATAATAAGGTTTATAAAAATATAATTCCAAGAAATGTTAGATTGAGCGAGGCTCCAAGCTATGGAATGCCTATAACAATGTATGATCCTAGATCAAAAGGAGCTAAGGCATATGAGAAATTTACAAAGGAATTTTTAAAAATTAATGAAGAGGAACAGAAAGAACGTGCAAGACACATGAAATAAAGAGAAAGGATTGTGATTGAAAATGGCTAATAAAACAGGATTAGGTAAGGGATTGGATGCCTTATTTGGAGATACTTTTAAACAAGAAGTTGAGGTTGATGAAAACAATAAAGAAGTTGTTGAAAAAATTAAAATTATAGAGATAGAACCAAATAGAGACCAACCAAGAAAGAAATTTGATGAAGAAAGTCTTGAAGAATTGGCTAATTCTATCAAAGAATATGGAGTTATACAACCAATAATAGTTACAAAAAAGGATAACTATTATGAAATTGTTGCAGGAGAAAGAAGATGGAGAGCAGCAAAAAAAGCAGGACTTACAGAGATGCCATGCTTAGTCAGGTCAGAAACAGAGCAAACAAATAGGGAAATTGCTTTAATTGAAAATATACAAAGAAAGAACTTAAACCCAATAGAAAAGGCTATGGGGTTAAGAAAATTATTAGATGATTATGGACTTACTCAACAAGCTTTAGCTGACAAATTGGGGATGAGTAGAAGTGCACTTACAAATGCAGTTAGAATCTTAAATTTAGACCCTAGAGTAATAGAATTAGTAATTGAAAACAACCTTACAGAAAGACATTGTAGGGCACTTTTAAGACTGGATGATCCAGAAAAACAATATCAAATGGCTATAAAGTTTATAGAATCAGGGGATCCAATTGAAGATGCTGAAAGAAGAGTTGAGAATACAAAAAAATTACCAAGTAAAAATAAAGAAAAGGCAAAAAAATATGAAGCGATATATAGAGATATAGAAGACTCATTCCAAGGCTTTTTTGGAACAAAAGTAAAATTGCAAGCAGGAAAAAGAAGTGGAAAAATTGTTATACCGTATTCATCTAATGAGGATTTAGAGAGAATATTGGGATTAATTAAATAGAGGAGACGATACTTAGGAATGAACGCATTTTTTCAATCAAATGGTTTAGGAATAGTTATAATAGTTATAAATTTGTTATTATTACTATTATATGTATTAAATAATATAAAGCTATCAAAACTAAGGAAAAATTATTCAGACTTTATGAGTAAACTGGGAAAAGGCAACAATATAGATGAAATGCTGAAAAAGTATATAGAAGAAGTAGAAAGCATAAGTTTGGAAAACAAAGAAATAGAAAAGTATTGTGATAAGCTTAATAACAAAGCAGATCAGTGTATTAGAAAAATAGGACTCGTTAGATATAATGCATATAAAGACACTGGAAGCAATTTGAGTTTTACACTTGCGATGCTAAATGAAGAAAATACAGGTATTGTTTTAAATGGAATATATTCT
This sequence comes from uncultured Clostridium sp., assembly GCA_900556135.1. Classification (GTDB taxonomy): domain Bacteria; phylum Bacillota; class Clostridia; order TANB77; family CAG-508; genus UMGS1901. The sequence continues at coordinate 14,573 of USNR01000031.1, forward strand.
AGAGATACATCAAATATATATTGTAAAACAGTTGAAAAAGGAACGTCATCATATGCCTTATCAAAAGAGGAAGAGGAGGCAATTTCAAAAGCTATACAATATAAATAATATTTGAATAAGAAAATGCCTATATGAGCAAAATAAAGCGTATAGGAACATTAATAAAATGCAAAGACATAAAAATAGATAAAAAATTTAAAATTTAGTAAAAAAAATAAAAATAATATTAAAAATGTTGACAAGACTACTGTTCCTGTGATAATATATAAGATGTCACAGGAAATAAGTGGAGAGGTGGTCGAGTTGGTTTATGGCACCAGTCTTGAAAATTGGCGTAGGTTTGTAGCCTACCGTGGGTTCGAATCCCACCCTCTCCGCCATTTTTATTATATAAAATAAGATTTTAATTTAATATGTAGGTGTACCCAAGTGGTTGAAGGGGTCAGTTTGCTAAACTGATAGGGTTCGTAAGGGCCGCGGAGGTTCAAATCCTCTCACCTACGCCAAAGTAATACAAAAATGTTATTTTTTGTATTATTTTTTATCAGAAATGTTATATACTTTTTCTGATGAAATAATATTGCACAGATAATTTAATACATTAATTTTATAATTATATAAGCATAGAGAATCAGTTATTGATTTCTATGCTTTTTTTATATTTAGTAATTGAAAGAGTGAAGAAATTAAATATCTTGTTCTTACATAAGAAAGATAATAAAAATATTAAAAAAGCGATTAATTTTATTAGAAATAATAAAATTAAATAAATAAAAAAATAAATAAAAAAATAAATAAAAAAATAAATAAAAAAATAAATAAAAAAATAAATAAAAAAATAAATAAAAAAATAAATAAAAAAATAAATAAAAAAATAAA
>USNR01000032.1 GCA_900556135.1 uncultured Clostridium sp.
AACGACGTGGAGGTTCAAGTCCTCTCATCCGCACCAATGACGTATCTGTTCGAACTAACAGATACATTAAAAATCATTCAAGTAGTTGGATGATTTTTTCTTTGCAAAAAAAAATTATTTTATTATTTGACATTTATTTTTTTTAAATGTATAATTATTTCAGGAGGAATAGTAATGAAAAATGATGAAATAAGAAAACCTATACAAAAAAGATCAATTGAAAAAAAAGAAAAAATCATAAAATCAGGATTTGAATTAATATGTAAAAAAGGATTTTATAATACAAATACTGCTGAAATAGCAAAATATGCAGGGGTTTCTACAGGAATTATTTATCAATATTTTAAGGATAAACATGATATTCTTATTGAAGCTTTAAAAAAATATGCAGATACTATTTTCTATCCAATCCTTAATATTCCAACTGAAAATATCAATAAAGAAAATTTTTCTATATTTATAAAGCAGATGATAAATGATTATATTCAAAATCACAAACTCTCTCAATCTGCACATGAAGAAATTACAGCAATGACACATTTAGATCAAGATGTTGCCTACTATTTCCATAAAAGAGAAATGGAAATAACACAAAAAATTTGTAATCTGTTGATAGAAAATGGATTTCATTCCATTAACTTAATGGAAAAATCGCATCTTGCTTTAGGACTACTGGATAACTTATGCCATGAAATAGTCTATCATCAACATGAATCGCTTGATTATACTGCAATGACTGATATATGTATTAATGCAGTTGTTAATATACTAAACCACACATAAGTTTCTTATTTTTCTTTCAATCTATATGTGGTTTAATTTTTTATTTTATATTTTTGTTTCTAATATAATCTCCTTCAAATTCACTTTCAAGTATATCCATATGTAATTTGTCATAATATTTTCCATTTAAAAATATTGCTTCTCTACTTCTTCCAGTATCTTTAAATCCACATTTCAAATAACATTTGTGTGCTCTTTCATTTATATCTAAGAGATCTAATCTTATGCTATGTAAATTCAGATATCTAAATCCGAATTCCAATAATAGCCTTATAGCTTCTGTTCCATATCCGTTTCCTCTATAATCTTCATCTCCAATAAATATTCCAAGAACAGCACTTCTTCCAATATAATCAATATGTTCTAATCCTATGGTCCCTATAAGCTTATCTTCCTTAAAATCTATAATATCAAAATTTCTCTTGCTGTCATTTTCTTTTACTGAATTTTCTAGCCATTCCTTTTCTCCATTCAAAGTAACGATTTTTCCACTTCTACCAACATAATCTGTTACTTGAAAATCATTCATCCATTCTGTAAATTTCACTATCTCTTCATCAGATATACCTTTAGGCGATAAACAAATTCTATCTCCTACTAACTTCTTAAAATATTGCATACTAACAACCTCCTTTATTATCTTTTAAAATCATTACACCAATTCCAACTCTAACAACATTATTCATTAAACTATCCTCCCCAATTACTATTTTTTCCAATTTTGTTTTATTAATAATTAAATAGATTTCCATGTCCACTATGGTCATTTATAACCGTAACGTATCCATTCTGTGTTAAATATTCCATAAATTCATAATAACGTTCTTTATGCTCTGCCATGCCATGTGATATTTGAAAAATTCCTTTTATTTCGTCTTTTGGCTCAAACACGGTAATGTCTAAATCTAAACCATCACATTCCGATTTTACAGTAAACATTTTCTTGTCCACTTAAATATCTCCTTTCAAATATCTATTTATACTTATATCATTTTTTATAATCTTTCACTCCATTGCTTTATCTTTCTTAATCTGCTTACTATATCTATCTTCTTCGCTGAATATGCATCCACAATATTTTTGCATATATAGTCCTAAGTCGTGAGCCTTTTGATGTCCTTCCCAGAAGCCGACCCTAAAGTCTCTATATAAAAATTCAATTTCAAATTCCTTGCTATACTTCTCCATTAGCTGTTTTATAAAATCGTGTTTTTGATATATACTATAAAGCAAAGTAGTAGTTACTGCGTCGTATCCATGTTCTTTTGCATATTCAAATGTTTTTTTAAGCCTAACCGGATAGCAGTAATTAACACATCTTGCATTTAGATTTTTTACTGCTTCTTTACAAAATTCATCTAATCCATATTCCTCTTCAAATATAACTTGTACATTTATACTTTTCGTATATTCTTTTAAACAATCTCTACGTGCTTTATATTCCATATATGGGTGAATATTTGGATTGTACCAGTATATAGTTGGCTCTATACCTTCTTTTCTTAAAGTATCTATGCAGTACACACTACATGGTGCACAGCAAGCATGCATTAAAAGTTTCATTTTTACCCCTTCCTCCAGTTTAATTATTTTTTTCACTTTCCAATCTACTTTTCCTTATTTTCTAGTACTATAAATTTTTCAAATTCAGTTACTTTCCAATCAGAATAATCTATATCAAGATTATTCTCTTTAGAAAGTAAATAGACTGTTCCATTTTCGTGTTCTATATTTTCTGGCAAATAAAAATTGTATTTTCCAAACGACTTTACATTGTCAAAACTTTTATTTCCATTAAACTTCTCCATTGTTGTACAAAATTCATTTGGGTTTGTTCCTTCATAGAACAAAAAATATATATATGGTTCTTTAAACGCATACTGCACATATATTTTATTTACATCTAAGTTGCTAATATATTCTATTGGTTCTTCTATTTTATCCATAAAAACGTAATAGTTATCAAAATTAAGCTTTGAATAGTCTTTTACAAAAAAACAAAATGAAACAATATAAATAATTGTAATTAATAGAGATACTTTTCTCGCATTGCAAACAATTTCATATATTCCTACTATTGTGTAAAAAACTATTGGAATCATTATTATATTTATTCTATTTATATTAGGCTCTACTGCTAACAATAGTAAAACTGCAGCTGCGAACCATAAATTAATAATATTTACATAAATATAATTTTTAGACTTTTTCTTGGTAAAGCTGTTAAATACTCCAATTATCATTAACGGTAATGAAAAAATGTATGTTATTCCATATGGTGACAAACTATTCCAGCCTGATCCATCTGTTTGAAAAATTAATATTTTTATCGATTCCACAAAATTATTAAAGCTTTTATTTATAAAATCTGATGAAAATACTGATGACAGTTCTTCATATCTGTTAGTTGTCATTCTAGGAATTGTAAAGTACAATATTTTTAGTTGTGGTAAACCAAATGTATTTATTATTACATATAAAATTATAGGTAAAGATACTATAGAAACTATAGCAAAACTAATAAGTGCATTTTTCCATTCTATTTCCTTTTTATATAATAAATATATAAGTAATGGTATCACAAATAATGGTAAAAAGAAATATGATGTTCCATACGCATATGCACAAAGTCCTAAAAATCCAAAACCAATGTATAACTTATACATTTTTCTTTGTTGTAATGCCCTAATTATAAAAAATATTGCTATTAATACTAAATCTGGAAATACATTTGATTCAAGTCCCCATCTACTCTTCATTATATGCCATGGGCAAATTGCAAAAAAAGCTAGTCCAATTATAGCAAGTTTTTTATTACTAATCATTTCCAGCAATTTATACATTACTATTAATGATATACATCCCAATATAGCCATTGGTAATCTAGTACTTAAAACCGACAGTCCAAATAGTTTTACAAATGGAATTATCATATATGTGTAAAGTGCATTTTGTCCGCTTCCCCACGATAACAAAAATACTGGCATAGAATTACCATTTCTGTCAATTCCATAATTTGCAATAGAATATGCTTCATAGCCTGATGATGCCTCATCACAGTTTAAACCATTTGGTTGATTTTGTATGTCTACTAGTCTTACTAACATTCCAACCATTAATATGCTATAAATTATAATAATATATTTATTTTCTTTTATTATACTCTTTAAATTCTTATCTTTTATATTTAATTCTTTCTTCAATAATACAAATGGTAAAATTACACATACTATTATTGCAATAATGTTATAAATCATTTCCTTCTCTCTTTCTTTAGTATGAATACACGCTTATGTAAAATTTATCTCCTATGCATACATATCCTTTTTCATTATTTTTTAACTGTAAATACTCTTCAGCTTCTTTTGACTTTTCTGTTATTAACTTTGACTGCAGTTTATTATCCAAATATAAGTTTATAGCTCTATCTGAAAATTCCGAAGAACGTACTACCGAACCGAGTGAATGGATTTTTGGGTAGTCCATTATAATATTGTTTTTCTTGTTGGTTTAAATATAACACTTTTACAATTTCTTTTATTTCTGTTTTGTTCTCACATTCATACTTATATATAGTTTCTTTTATATCCTGCATTTCATGTTGTTCCAACAAATTCATTTTCTTTTGAGCTATCATTAAATTCTCATAATTAATGATATTTACAAGTATATACACACCAACAAATGAAATTACTATATATTTTATAAGTTTCCATGAACCTGTAAATATATCACTTTCAATATACAAAAATAGAAATATTATCCCTAGTGTTGCCCCAATTGATAGTCTTGTCCTTCCTCCCATAAAGCTTGAAGACGAAATAATATTTAATACAAAACTACTAATTATTGATATTATTAAAACAAGAAAATATTTATATATGAAGGAGTCTTCCTTTTTAGTAACTATAGCATACACCACAATAATAATAGTTATGGCAAATATAAAATATATAAACAAACTTTCAGGAAATAGATTGCACGAATTCTTCAATACTTCAAAACAATTATAAAATATTATTTTGATGTTTCTTAATATTATTAATCCATTTATCTTTACTCTATCTTGATTCAAACTAAATATATATCCTGCTAACTTTATCACTATAAAATTAATTAGTAGAACAACAATTGTAATTACTCCACCTTTTAGTAAATCTATCAAGATTTGTTTTACATTATTTTTATTTTTTAATATTGAAAACAAAAACAGCATCGCAAAAAACATACACATACTCGATTGATAGCAAAGTATTGCTAAGCAAGACAATATTATACTTTTAAGGAAACCTCCTTTTTGATTATCATTGCATAACACATAAGCTGAAATTATAAACAATAATTCACTTAATGCAATAAATGGTGCCTCTGCAAAATTCAGGCAATCAATATACATAAAATTAAAAATCAAGCAAAATGATATGCCAGTTATTAATATCTCTTGTTTCAAATTTTCTATATTTTTATACTTCTTTATAACTTTTCTTAAAAAAATTACTGAAACATTAGAAACCACTAATGCCATAAATAAAGTAAGTACAACATATGCATTAATTGATATATTAATTTTATCCATCAATACATTGAATAGTGCAATAAATGGCCTACCATCTTTCAGGTTATAATTCAGTGCATAGTTTGAATATCCTAATGCTTCTATATTATATGTATCACCTGCATAATGTCCAAATAAAAATGGAGTAAATATTAAACAAGTTAAACATAAACAAATTATAAATATTATTTTTTCTTTCTTATTAAATAGCTTTTCCTTTTCAGACATTTTTTCTCCATCTCTTTGTTTCTAACTTTTTTATTATTCTCTGTAAATTTTAAGTATATGCTAATATTTTACTTTACATACTTTTTCTACACTTCCATTTACTTTATTATACATCTTATCCAATTTTTTTGTTTTTAAACATTACTTTTGAAAATACTCTCTCTCTTATAACATCTATAGCCAACGATACTGCATAAATTAAAATTGCCAATATTACTGTATATATTACAAAATAGTTTGTATAATACATTTCCTTAATATATAAAGCTTTCTTTATTACATATTTTCTTATATAGACATTATCATGTATAGCATAAATTCCTAATGTATATTGGGCTATTTGATTAATAGTTTTATTTTGTTTAATTTTAAGTGTATTAAAATACAAAAGAGTAAATATAGCACAAACTAAGTTCATTATACTTATTAGTTCCAATCCTTTGTCTATAAAAATTAGTACTGAATATATTAGAATAACAAACATAAGATTTATATACTTATTGTCCATAATATTTTTCAAGTGCTTATCTACATATATACCGCACACATAAACACATGGGAACCATAATATATACATGTTATTTACATGTGGATTTTCTAAAAGTATACATGCGACTATCAATCCAACAATTATCTGTATAAAAATATGTACTTTTTTTACAAATAATTTTAATAATGGACTAATTGCATATGTTATTATATATCCGATTAATAAACCAATATTGTTTTAAACTTTCCCATATAGCTTTCCAGTTTATATTTTTTTCAAATATAAACATGAAAATTGTAGAATAGAAAACCGATTCCATAACGATTTTTATAATTTTTTTTACATTCCATTTTGATCTATATGAAAAGAAACCCATTATTAACATAAAACAGTTTACTGCAACTTTCGCAAATCCGCCTAATATTTCTGCAATCTTAAAGTTATCCCCCACTAAGTAATTTAGGGAATTATGATATACTAAATGATGAAATATAATACTAAATATTAATACAATTCTTAATAATTCTATATTTGATTCCCTTTCTCTAACATTTGTTTCATTCATTATTATTTATTCCTTATCTCTCTATATACGTTAATGTGCTTATTAGAAAAGTAAACATTGTAACAGATAATATCTTATATGTCATCCAAGGATGCTCCGCTGAATGATTGCTTATTGCACAATACCATAAAAACGGATATATCATAATAACCAAAAGTGGAATTAGATTTTTAATTTTTACCTTTTTATTTCTTGCAAACAATAACAATATAATCCAAACAGTTATATAAATTATTAACATTGCAACAACAATTGAGTTAAAATAGGTTTCAACATTAACTTTTATAACGTCTAATCTATTTACTTTTGGACTTCCACTTATGTTTAATCTATATTCTAACTGTCCCACTGCCACATCTATTACACTTCTGTCAATAACCAAACCTGCAATAATCCATTTACATACATAAAATAAACTATATGACAATGCCCATATCGTACTGTATTTTAAAATATTCATCAGTCTTCTTTTTATATTCGTTGTATTCTTCTGCATTTCCAATAATTCTATTACAATTAAAGGAAACGCTAATGTTATTAATGGATATGTTAGTAGGTCCATAAATGAAGTTATTGTTCCAATTATCACAAACATATATGGCAAAAAGCTTTTAAACCTTACATTTTCATAAAATTCCAATATAATTATTATTGAAAGTAGCATAATTATCATTACAGGTGTAAATTGTATTGTCATTGGTATAACACAGAAATTTATAAGGATTACTGAAATTGCAAATGCAAATGAATACTTGACGTGTGTTTTTTTCCCTATTAAATAAAAGGCTAACAAAAATAAACAAAACATGAAAATCATATTTATATATCTTATTTCCTGTAAATTAAAAATCATTAAAAGTGGCCTAACTATTGTCTCTATTCCAAACCAATATCTTGAATAATCATAGTTCGCCTCATTTTCTTCATTTAGGGCTTCTCCTAAATTACTAATCTGACTATATTCTGGACCTATTCTATAATGAATATTTAACAAAGCTCTTTTTTGTATACTTATTTCCTGGTCTTTTCCCTTATCCAATGCCACATTTAATATAATTGCATCCGTAAAATTATCTAATGCCGCTACATTGTATAATATCTTGCTTGTCCCATAAAATGGCCTATAATACGTTGTTTCATTTTTTAATTGTATATATGATTCATATATTCTTTCTCTTATTATAGTATTGTTCAAGCTATAAGAAATCTGCAAAAGTCCCCAACACATAAATAACATAAGAAAAAATAGCAATATTCCATTAAAGATCCTTTTTATATACAAATTCATTTGTTTTCCCCTTTTTTATCATATTTTCATTTGATATTCTGCTCCCATATGTTTATATGCTTCTGGCAGTGGCACTCTCCCTCTCGGAGTTCTCGCCATAAAGCCTATCTGTATTAGATATGGTTCATATACATCTTCTATTGTGTCTAAATCTTCTCCTACTGTTGTCGCTAAGGTTTCTATTCCAACTGGTCTTCCTTGATATGTATTAATCATAATATCCAATATTCTTCTATCTATCTTGTCTAAACCTAATTCATCTATTTCTAACTTTTCTAGTGCCATATTGGTTATACTTAAATTTATCTTTCCATTTCCAACCACTGTAGCATAGTCTCTTACTCTTTTTACTAGTCTGTTTGCTATTCTTGGCGTTCCGCGAGATCTTTTAGCAATATTTTCTGTAGACTCTTCATCTATTTCTATATTCAATATTTTAGCTGTTCTATGGACTATTGTTTTTAAATCTTCTTTATCATACAACTCTAATCTTTCTACAATTCCAAACCTATCTCTTAAGGGTGTTGTTAAAGATCCCGCCTTAGTTGTTGCTCCAACTACCGTGAATTTTGGTAGATTTAACCTTATTGATTTTGCAGTAGGTCCTTTGCCTATTATTATATCTAATTTATAATCTTCCAAAGCTGGGTATAAAATCTCTTCTATGCTTCTATTTATTCTATGAATTTCATCTATAAACAAGACATCTCCTTCCGAAAGTCCTGTCAATAATGCTGCAATATCTCCTGGTTTTGTAATTGCAGGTCCAGATGTTATTTTTATATTACTCCCCATTTCATTGGCTATTATCATTGCTAATGTTGTTTTTCCAAGTCCCGGAGGGCCATATAACAATACATGGTCCAATGGCTCTTTTCTTTTTTTAGCAGCCTCTATGTATATTTTCATATTTTCTTTTACTTGAGTTTGTCCTATATATTCATTTAAAAGCTGAGGTCTTAAATTTGTTTCTAGCTTTTCCTCTTCTCCATCTTGAATATCCGGACTTAATATATTCTCTTTACTCATTTTAATTTTTGTCCTTTATAGTTTTATTCATTCATTTCTTTTTCTCCATTATATTCATCAACCAAATATAATGGTCTATTTTTAGATTCATTAAATATTCTTCCTAAATATTCTCCCATAATTCCAATTAATATTATCTGTATACCAGAGAAGAATAATATAAGCAATATCGTTGCTTGAAATGCTTGTATAGCAATATGAAGTCTTATACATTTTACTATAACATATATAAAATATATAAATAATGCCATAAACGTTGGAATGCTTAAGTATGTAGAAATTCTTAATGGAGATGTTGTGAATGATGTTATTCCGTCTATTGCTAAATCCATAAGTTTTTTATAATTCCATTTTGTTTTTCCTGCTATACGTGGATCTCTATCATATAATATTTCTTTTTTATTATAGCCAATCCAGCTAAACATGCTCTTAGAGCATCTTCCCGTCTCTCTCATTTTTCTTAATGCATTTACACATCTTCTATCTAATAATCTAAAATCCCCGGTATCTTTTTGAATTTCAACTTTAGTAAGACTTTGTAATACCTTATAATACATTTTTGAAGTAAATTTCTTTAACCATGTTTCGCCTTTTCTTGATCTTCTTCTTGCATATACATCATCATAGCCTTGTTCCCATAATTTTATCATTTCTGGTATTAATTCTGGTGGATCTTGTAAATCTGCATCCATTATTATGACACAGTCACCTGTCGCATAATCCATTCCTGCTATCATTGCTATTTCTTTTCCAAAGTTTCTAGAAAAGTCTACATATGATATTCTTGAATCTTCTTCTCTCATTTTCTTTATTTCTTCTAGTGTTTTATCTTTGCTTCCATCATTAACGAAAAGAAGTTCAAAATCATAATTTTTTATTTCGTTCATTATTTTTGATACTCTTTCATATAAAAAAGGTAATGATTCCTCTTCATTATATGCTGGTATTAATATTGTTATTTTCCTCATTTTACTCTTCCTATCTCTAATATTATTTTTATTCTATTAATTATCTTTCTTTGCGTCTATATTTTCACTATCTTCTTCTGATAATTTTATTATATCTTTATAACCTATTGCAACAATGGCAACAACCAATAATGCAAATGATATGGCTTTCCATATGCCACTTTCCAACAATATGATAGCTGTCATTCCCAGTATTGCAGTAACACAGTATAGTATTAAAACAGCTTGTTTTTGAGTATATCCTCTTGCCATCAATCTATGATGTAAGTGCCCCCTATCTGCTTTAAACACACCTTTAATTGATTTTGTTTTTACTATTCTTCTAACAATTGCCCATAGTGTATCAAAAATCGGTAATGCCAGCACCATTATTGGAGCAATTAAAACAATCGCTGTATATGTTTTTGCTACACCTAAAATTGAAATTATAGATAAGGCAAATCCCATAAAGTTTGACCCTACATCACCTATAAAGGTTTTCGCTGGACTAAAATTATATGGCAAAAATCCTACTATTGCTCCAGCTAATGCTGTAATTAGAACTACAGCTATAATAGGAGATTCATTTAAAGAAAATATTATTAATAATGATATACACGATATTAATGTTATTCCTGAAGACAATCCATCTAATCCATCCATCAAATTAATAGCATTTGTAATTCCAACAATCCATCCTATGGTCAATATATAGCTAAATACATCATTTAGCACAACACTATTTTCTTTGAATGGTATTACAAAATTATCTATTTCTACTCCACTTTGCACAACAATTATTGCTGCTATCACTTGTCCTGCTAATTTAACTAGTGGCTTTATTTGTTTTACATCATCAATATAACAAGTTATTCCTAAAACAACCATCCCACAAAAAATTCCAATTGACTTTCTAGCTAATCCATCATCTCCTAGATTTATTTTCCCCTCTATGGTCATTGAAATTATTAAATATACCACTGAAACCACAAATCCTGATATTACAGCTAAACCTCCTAGTCTCGGCATTGGCTTTTTATTAACTCTTCTATCTGCCGGCATATCAACAGCCCCAACTTTTTTAGCTAATCTTATTGTATATGGCGTAATTACAAAGGCTGTTATAAAAGCTAATAAAAATGCTATCGCTATATCTCCCCACATATTTAATACCTCTCTATTTCTTTATTACATTTCTTGTATGATTATATCATATATCATTATTTTTTCAACAAAAACATACAAAAATAATGCAATAAACCAATTATTTTATTGCACTATTTCATATTATTATTTCATAACCTTAAATTTTGTAATTATATTGCAGCCGATGTGACTTTTTCTATAGCAAACAGCTTATCTACTTTAACTTCATTTATTCTAGATCTATCATCTATCTCCTTAATTTCTTTTTGTAAAGCTTTATGTTTTAACCCATTTTCTTCAAAATACTTTTGGAACTCAGTTTTGTTCTTTTTATTTTCTTCCATGTATTTTTGAAATTCAGTCTTTTCTTTTCTATCTTCTCTGTCTCTATTTTCAACATATTTTCTTGCTAAATTAAAATCTGTTCTTATTTCCATAGAGACCTCTTTAACTTCTTTCATGTCACGTTCAAGATTTGCAACTTTAGTCTTCATTTGTTTCATATCATTTTCCAAATTTGTAACTCTAGTCTTTACTTCTTTCATATCATTTTCTAAATTTGCAACTCTTTCTTCTAATTTTACAAGCCTATCTCTTACCTCTAAAACAATTTCTAAAATTTTGTTAATTTTTTCATTTTCCATTTTTATTTCTCTCTTTCTTTTATTTTTTCTCGTACTTTTGTTTATAATACTTTTACTCATTGGTTACCCCCTTATTGTTATTCCAAATTATATATTGAATAAAAAAATAAATCAAGGGCCATATTCCTTGATTATAGTTCATTTTCTTCAATATAGCCCTTGATTTCTTCAATTAATGCTTATTTACTCTCTTTTTATCTTTTTTTGCAAAAATTCCAATAATTATTACTACTAAAACCATAACAAGAATCGGAACAATTATTTTTACACTGCTATTTTCTTCTGTATTGACAGTTTCTTGTTCTTGTTTTTCTTTTCTGTATACATTAATTTTATATACTGATTCTTCTCCGCTTTCTGCTTGCACCTTTACCGTTACAACATTATTTCCTTCTTTTAAATCTGCATTTCCAGTAATTTCTACATTCGAGTCATTTTCTGCTATTGCGTTCAATTTTATAGATGTTGTCTCGTTATAAACTTCACATTTATATTCAAATGTATCTTTATTAAACTCTGGTGAAATTTCTATTTCCTCACTTTTTCCGTCAGACATAATTGCATTGATTTTTAGTTCGTCTAATTTTGGTTGTCCTTTTTCTATCTTTTTGTTTAATCTTATAAAATAAGTTCTTTCTGTACCATTTTCAGCTTTAACATCAATTTTTAAATTATTTTCTCCAGATTGAAGCTCTACTTTACCATCTCCTGTAATTGTTGCTCTTTCATCCTCTGCCATCGCTTTTATCATAACAGAACTTACATTAATATCCTCATTAATAGAATAATTTATAGTTTGTTTGTCAAATTGTGGAGTTAAACTGTAGCCCTCAATTTCCAAATTTGATAAATAGTTATTGCTTGACTTCCCTGCATTTTTCGCATCATCTTCTTCCTGCTTCTTCAGATCTTCTGCTCCTTGTTTATCAGCTGTTGCATCATCAAAATCTGCAAATCCTGCATATGACACTCCTGTTAAAAATATAGACATCAATATTACTAAAGTTATTAGATTTTTTATTATTTTTTTCATTTAGTCCTCTTTTCTTTTAGAGGGCAACTCGCCAGTCGCCCTTTAAGTTTTTATTCTAATTATTACAATTTTTTAGTTAAACTATTGTTTTACAAGATATTTACTTGGTAGAAATACTTGAGTTCCACTAGATAGTCTAACTCTACTCCAATCATATCCATCAATATTTTTATATGTTGAGTCATCTATAACAGTTACTGAAACTCCGTCAGATAAAGCAGTTACCTTATCTAGCCTTGTACTTGGACCTATTCTTACGTTGCATCCATCCCCGTCATTTGTTTTTACATTAGCTGTATAATTGCAAGTTGTAACATCATCAATTTGCGTTACATAATTTCCAGATATATATCCAATTAATCCATCTGAAGTAATTACCTTTTGCCAGTTAGAATTTATTCCTCTCTGTACCGATAGTAAAATTGTTCCTTTTGTTGGTAGTTCTCTTAATATTTTAGAATCTGTTGATGCATCAGATCTAATACGTACATACGTACCAGTTGTTTTTACGTTTATAGAATATGATTCTTGTGAATTCACAGGCACTGGTGAAAGTGTTGCTTCCATTCTCTCATATAAAGGAATTATAAATGTAAATTCAGATTCAAGTTTTCCAGTATTTGCATATGAGCTTCTTAGTATTCTTGCTTCACTATATGCTCCCATAAGATTTTGCATATATTGATGTGTATATAACGACGTTCCATTTCTTGTATCTATATCAAATCTGTTTTGATATAGTGTATTTTGATAATTATCTAACCAGTTCGCCTTGCAGAAATATATTCCTCCTTCTAAAGCTTTTTCCATTGTATCCCAGCCTTCTCGCTTTGCTCTGACTAGTGCATTATTATACACCTCTGTTTTAGTATCTCCGGTTGCTCCTATATTAAATGGATTATAATAATATTTATTATCTCCGCCATTCATCTTGTATGTTCCACTCTTTGGATTTGTTCCATTTTCCTGAAATAATCTCGCTATTATGTAATATGGATTTACATTTTTATTTTTACATGCAGTATTTATATCTGTTGCATACTCTTGTAAAAATGAGCCTGACACTTTATTTTTTATTCCTTCTAATGTACACACACCATCTAAATAATCATTTACGTCTTGAAATTGAAATATATCTGTGTCATTTAAAAAGTTCCTTGGATCCATGTAATATGCTATGGCTTTTTCTGATGCAGCATACCAACCTGTATCATATAATGTTGTTCCTGCAATCCATTCTCCTCCATAATCTGTTGAAACCAAATTTCTTTTACGTACTGAATATTCTCCCGCAACAGCATCACTAAATTTAACACCAGTATATAGTAATTCAAAATTCCAATTTGGATGGGCAGATTGTAGTTTTTCAATCGCTTCTTTATATCCTGGATATTTTGATGTGTCTATATCTATAGAGTTTACAACCTTAGTAAACGTAAACTTTTGTGCATTCGAATTATTCTTTTCCTCAACCTGTATATTTTGTTTATTTTGAGCAACTTTTCCTTTAACACTTAAGAATAGTCCATTACATTTTGAGATTATATAATAGCTACCATCTTCAGCTTTTCTTATTTCCCATTTTTGTGCTGTTGAATTATTCGTTTGATACTGCTTAACATTCGTTCCAGATTTTCCTGATCCATTATCAACATCCAACACTTTCTTTGAATTCATGTTTGTTATACAGTAATATCCATCTTTCTCGTATGTTACTTTAAATTTTTGTTGCTCTACGTTGCTATTTTTCCATAACTGAACATTTGCTCCATTTTCTTTCGAAGCCTCAGAAATATCTAAAACATAATCATTATTTAATTTTGTAGAAATTATATATATTCCATCTTCTATAGTTTGTTTTGGTGCTTCATATTTTTCGATCTTAAACTTTTGTGCATTAGTTCCATTTTCCGCATATACTTGTACATTTGCTCCATTTTTAGCCTGTCCAGCTGACACATCCAAAAACAAACCATTACAACGTGACACGATATAATAACTTCCGTCCCCAGCATCTCTTATTTCCCATTGTTGAGCAGAAGAATAATTGTAATCATATTGTTGTACATTTGTACCACTTTCTTTTCCTCCACCTTTAACATCTAAAACCTTTTTAGAATATACTGAAGTTATTTTATAGTAACCATCTCCAACATATGTAATAGAGAACCTCTGGTTTTCTACACCAGAATTCTGCCATAATTGTATATTCGCACAATTTTCTCTCGATGAATTAGCCACATCTAAAATATAATTACTCTTTAATTTGCTTGCTATTGTATATGTCCCATTTTCTATTATTTGCTTTGGTTCTTCATATTTTTTGAACTTGAACTTTTGTGCATTAGTTCCATTTCCCGCATATACTTGAATATTTGTACCATTCTTAATTTGTCCCGATGCCACATCTAAAAATAATCCATTACATCGAGATACAATATAATAACTTCCATCTCCTGCATCTCTTATCTCCCATTGTTGAGCCGAAGAATAATTGTAATCATATTGTTGTACATTTGTCCCATTTGCTTTTCCAGCCGCATTAACATCTAAAACTTTTTTAGAATTTTCAGATACTATTTTATAATATCCATCACCTATATAAT
>USNR01000033.1 GCA_900556135.1 uncultured Clostridium sp.
GACTAGTCCTTAATTTTTTGGAAAAATTAAGGACGGTCAACATAAAACAAGGAGGCAGGAAAATGGCAGGTGATATTGTGGTGCTAGAGGAAAGCTTAGAAAACGATGCAGTAGTGATAAGAGTTAAAAATGAAAATTTTCAGATTTTTTCTTGCTCTTTGAGTTTGGAACTGATATAATCATTGATATAATTATATTATGCAATGGAAAGGAAAAGTAACTGAGATGGAAAGAAAACATAAAGATAAAGTTAAAACAAGTGTTAACCTAAAAGAGGAAAAGAAATTGAACAATAAAAAGAAAATAGATGCAAGTTCTAAGAGTGATAAGAAAAAAAATGAGGATAGTCCAAAGGTTAGAAATATAAAGTTTAATATATTAGCAATTGTAGCAATAGTACTGTTTTCAGCGGTACTAGCGCCTATTACTTTTCAAAATGATACTTTTTATACAATAAAAATAGGAGAGCATATATTGCAAACGGGAACTGTAGATATGCAAGATCCTTTTTCTTGGCATGAGGGATTACCATATACATATCCTCATTGGCTTTATGATATTATGATTTATTTGTTTTATAATATAGGAGGATTTACAGGAATATTTATATCAACTGTTGTTCTTTCTAGTATATTGGGTGTTGTTATTTATATAACTAATAATAAGATTTCTAAGAACAATTTAATATCTTTTGTTATAACATTAGGTACAATGTATATGATGAAAGATTACATTGCGGCAAGGGCACAATTAGTTACTTTTATTTTATTTGAACTTGGAATTTTATGCATTGAAAATTTCCTAGATTCAAAGAAGATTAGGTATGCAATAGGAATATTGGTGATAGGTGTTTTAATTGCAAATATTCATGCTGCAGTATGGCCATTTATGTATGTTTTATTCTTGCCATATTTGGCAGAATATATTTTAAACTTTGATTATATGAAATTGCATTATAAAATCAAAGATAAATATTATAATTTTAAGATTAATAAATATAAAAATTCTAAAAGGAAAGATGAGAAAACTTCGAGTAAAATTGATAAATTAAATAATAAATTATCAGAGTCAAAATTACAAGAAGTTAAGCAATTAGCTAGTAGAGAAAAACTCAGAAATAATCCTTATAAAATTAAAATGAAAAAAATTCCTGCTGTAAAATGGCTTATATTAATAATGGTTATTTATGCGTTTACAGGATTGTTAACACCTATAGGAGATACACCATATACATGGACATATAACACAATGAGAGGAAATACAACAGAAAGTATTAGTGAGCATTTACCATTAACATTAATAGATGAGAAAACTTTGATGGTTATAATTGCCTTTATAATTGCAATTCTTGTGTTTACAGATGTTAAAATAAGATTGAAAGACTTATTTATGATAGGTGGGCTTACAGTATTGATGTTTATATCTAGAAGACAAACTTCGATGTTTTTATTATTTGGTAGTGGAGTACTTGCAAAACTTATAGCAGACTTAATAGCAAAATATGATAAGGATGGAACGGAAGAATTTAAAAAGATAATGGTTTCAACTTTAGGAACAACAGCTACACTTCTTATTATTGCTCTATTAATGATAATTCAAATAAAGGGAAAAGTTGATGACAAATATGTAAATACAAAATCATATCCAGTTGATGCGGCAAATTATATAAAAGAAAATTTGGATTTAAGCAGTATTCATTTGTTTAATGAATATAATTATGGAAGTTATTTACTATTTGAAGGAATACCTGTTTTTATAGATTCAAGAGCAGATTTATATACACCAGAATTTAATAAAACAGCGGAATATCCTGAAGGAAGAGATATTTTCTCTGATTATATGAGAACTTCTAGTATAACTAGATATTACGAGAATACATTTGATGAATATGACATAACTCATATTATATTGTACAAAAATTCTAAGTTGAGTATGTTGCTTTCAAAAGATAGTGAAGGATATACAAGATTGTATGCAGATGATAATTTTGTTGTATATCAAAGAAATAAATGAGGATGTTGCTGAGCAAAAGATTACTGTAATAAATACATACTGCTACAAACGAAATTAGCAAGGAGCAGATCACAATAAATAGAAAGGTTGTGTAAAAAGGTGAAAAAACAGGAGAATAGTGAAACGAAAAGAAAAAGTATAATAAGTATAATTATATTGTTTGCAATTTTGATTGTGGATGCAATTATAAAAATTATTGTATTTACAAATAAAGGAAAATTGCCAGTTCAAGTGATAAAAGATGTATTTAACTTGGTTCATTATGAAAATGTTATGACTAATCTTGCTACTTTTGTGCTTACTTATACAATAGTATTTGTTGTGATTATAAGATTCATGATAAAAAAGAGGGAAAGAAATAGTATAAAAGTTAATGTGGCACTATCTATGGTTCTAGGTGGTGGAATAGGGAATGTAATAGATGCAATTATTGGAGGCAGTATTACAGACTATTTGGAAGTTAAAGGTTTACCTATCATGAATTTAGACGATATAATAATGATTTTAGGATGTATATTATTTGTTATATTTATAATAATTGATTTACTAAAGAAAGATAAGGTAACAGTGGAAAATAAGGAAGATTATCGTGAAGAAAATAAAGTGTCAGAGGAACAAAAAGGATGATTGGGAATATATAAAATTGGAATATAGAATGGTATGAAATAGTAAAAGAGTAAAAAGGGAAGAGTTAAATGGAAAAAATTACAGTGAACAGTGAAAAACAAGGAAAAAGAATAGACGCATTTGTGTCTGAAAATATAGAGGATATGTCTAGAACAATGGCACAGAAGTTAATTGATGATGGCAAAATTTTAGTGAATTCTAAAAGAGTAAAATCATCTTACAAAGTTGAAACAAATGATATTGTGGAGGTAGAGATTCCAAAGCCTACTGAAACAACAATAAAAGCACAGGATATTCCTGTGCCTATTATATATGAGGATGATGATATAATTGTAGTGAATAAGCCAAAGGGAATGGTAGTTCATCCTGCAAATGGAAATCCTGATGGAACACTTGTAAATGCTATTTTATCAATGTGTAAAGGTAGCTTGTCTGGAATAGGCGGAGAAGTAAGACCAGGTATTGTACATAGATTAGATAAGGATACTTCAGGTTTAATAATTATAGCAAAAAATGATAAAGCACATATTAATATGAGTAAGCAAATTCAAGATAGATTGGTTACTAAAAAATACATTGCATTGGTTAGAGGTGTTTTACCAGAAGATGAAGCTACAATTGATATGCCGATTTCCAGAAGTTTAAAAGATAGAAAAAAGATGGATGTTAATAAAAATGGAAAAAATGCAATTACTCATTTTAAAGTATTAAAAAGATATAATAAATATACTCTAATAGAAGTAAAAATAGATACTGGAAGAACACATCAGATTAGAGTACATATGTCTCATATTGGATATCCAATAATTGGAGATGGAGTTTATTCAAATGGGAAAAATGAATTTGGAGTTGAAGGACAAATGCTTCATGCAAAGAGCTTGGATTTTAAACATCCTATAACAGGTGAACAAATTCATTTAGAAGCACCATTACCAGAATACTTTCAAAAGGTATTAGATATATTAGATAATAGGCAAATGTAAAGAAAGGAGATTCGTTTTGGAAGAGGAGAGATTACAAAAGTTCTTGGCAAATAATGGAATTGCGGCAAGAAGAAAGTGCGAAGAATATATAGTTGATGGAAGAGTTAAAGTTAATGGAAAAGTTGTAACTCAATTAGGAGTTAAAGTAAATCCAGATAAAGATATTGTGGAGTTTGATGGCAAAGTTGTTAATAAATCAGAAAAAAAAGTGTACATTTTATTGAATAAGCCAATTGGATATGTTACTACAGCAAAGGATCAATTTGATAGACCAACTGTATTAGATTTAGTTAAGGTAGACGAAAAAGTATTACCTGTTGGAAGATTAGATATGTATACATCAGGTGCACTTATATTAACTAATGATGGAGAATTTATTTATAAAGTTACTCATCCAAAATATGAGGTAGAAAAAACTTATACTGTTACTGTAAAGGGGATAGTTACACAAGAAGATGTGGAAAAGTTGACTAATGGTGTGAAAATAGATGATTATATATCAGGCAAGGCTAAGGTTAAAATATTAAAAACAAATGAAGAAAAGAATTTTTCTAGAGTGCAAATTACAATACATGAAGGAAAGAACAGAGAAGTAAGAAAAATGTGTGAAGCTATAGGCAAGAAAGTACTAGCATTACATAGAAGAAAAATAGGCAATTTAGATGTAAAAAATTTAGCTTTAGGAAATTGGAGATATTTAACTAAAAGAGAAGTGGAAGATTTATATTGACAAATTTTGGAATTTGTAGGAGAATAGTAATATACTAAGGAAAAGGAAATATAGATATGAAAGCACAAAAGTATATTTCGGGAAATGGAATAGTAGATTTAAAAAAAGGAGATATTGTTGAAGGAAAGGTTACAAATATTAGGCCATTTGGTGCATTTGTACAATTAAATGATGGTCCAGTGGGATTGCTTTACATAGAAGACATCTCTATAGCTAGAATAAAAAGTCCAGCAGAAAGATTAAAAGTAGGACAAAATATTAATGTTGTTGTAAAAAATATTGATACATCATCAAACAGAATAAACTTTTCGTACAAGGAAATGCTGGGAACATGGGAAGAAAATGTTGAAAACATTCAGGAAGGAAGCACTATTCCGGGAATTATTAGAGAAACAGAGAAAAATAAAAAAGGAATCTTTATTGAATTAAAACCAAATTTGGTTGGGATGGCTGAGTATTCAGAAGGCTTTGAATATGGCGAACATATAAATGTGTATGTTAAAAAAATAGATAAAGAGAAAAGAAAAATTAAGTTGGTAATAAAGTAGTTTTATAAATAAAATTACTTAAAATAAATTGTTTGTAACTAACAGTGTTAGTTATGAAAAAGAAGGGAATGAATTTTATGGTAGAAGATGCTGAAATAAAAACAAAAGTATCACCTTTTGCTATGAGAGCAGGAGAAATTAAGGTTTTTGATGGAAAAGATGGATATGTTTCAATGAACCAAATAATTCAAAAAATAAATGTTGGGCATATAGGTGACCTACATTTTAGAATAATGGAATTGGTAAATGAATTTGAATTTATTACATCTAGACAATTATTTCAATTATTGGAACATGAAAATGCAGATATAAGCAGTCAAGATAAGCTAAATAATAAACTAGAGCAATTGGTAAAAACAAAAATATTAACAAGGTATTATTTTAATTCTGATGATGGGAAAGGAATTTATAGAATATACTGTTTAGAAAAAATGGGAAAATATTTGTTAAATTCTAGAGGAATAGAATGCAAATGGCAACCAACAGATAATACAAAAACTGTTGCTATGATAAAGAAAAGATTGGCAGGAAATCAAATAATAATTGCATATATGACTAAAGTAAAAACTTTTGATTCATATACAGCAAAGCCAAGCATTACTGCAAAAGCATCAAATAAAACATTTAAAGCAACTGGCGGAAAAGTAACATTAACAAAGGCATCAAAATCAATAGATTTTGTTTTTGAAGTAATAAGAAGAGAAGACGACTGGAACAAAAAAATATCAGACAAGTTAAAATTATACAATGATTTTTATACAAACTTTGTACCAGGAGATTCTGGATTCTCTGGTTTACCACAATTAATACTTGTATGTGAAGATGAAAAACATATGGCAGAAACATTTAAATACATAACAATAAATAGATTAGAAATAAGCAAAATTAATTTATATTATACAACAGACTTACGTCAAACACAGGATAATCTATCAACAAGCATGGCTGAGTTTAAACTAGACCCAGAAACAAATAAATATAAAATGGAAAACGTAGAAATAAAATTATTAGGGTAAGGAAGATATTCCGGAGATGGAGAGAGTGTTTAATAGAAAGTAGTAGATACTTGAATAAAGTAATAGATTAGAGGTTTACTAATAAAAAAATAGAGGTAATTGTTTATTAGCAATTATCTCTATTTTTTTAGTTTATTTTTTAGGATTTTTTAAGTTTATTACTATTGCATCTTCATTATCAAATAAGAATTTTGAATCTGAAGTATCTGTTTGAATAGGATCAATCTCATCTGGAATTGCATCTACTAAAGGATCAACCTCATTTGGTATATCATCATGCAAATGTGTTAATTTTTTTGTTCTTCTGGCTTTTTTTGATTTAGATGCACCATCTATAAACTTATCGAAATCATATTCTTTAATCTTTTTAGGTTCTGAGAAAGATGCAGATAAGAAGTTTAATGCTCCCTTACCAGTCATGTTTTTACCTTTTTGATCTTTTAATTTATACATACATTGTTTGAATTTTAATGTTTGTACTTTTCCAGGTTTGTATTTTATTTTGTAGTTGTAACCAATATCAGAATATTTAGGATCATAAGAGCCTTTATCTGAATTGTATGTCTTTTTGTAATCCCATTCACGTTTATCACCAATTTCTAATGACCACCAATCGTTGTCCTCTGGAGAGTTATTACCGAAAACAATTTTATTGTGACAGTTAGATAATATTGTTTGTCTGTTCTTGCTTTCTTTTGTACCTAGCTGTGCTAAGTTTTGAATAGATATTACTGTTGCAACCCTATATTTTCTATATAATGTAAATACTGGTTCAATAGAATCATTAACAAATCCTTGAATCTCATCTATATATAGGAAGTGAGGAACTCTAGATTTTTCTGTTCCAGGTCTTCTTAAAACAGAGTATTGCATTAATAATATAAAGAATAATCCAAAAGCAGAGTGAATGTTTGGACCTAAGTCCCCACGTCTTGTGCAAACAAAAGTTACTTCTCCGTTTGCCAATGCTTTGTCGTAATTAATATTATTTGTTCTATTACATAATATATTTTTTACTCCAGGATATCTTAATAATGTATCTAATTGAGTAAGTGCAGGAGTAACAAATTTTTCCATTTCAGCTTTTCCATTAGATCCTTCATAGAAGTTCTTTTCAAAATATCTAATTAAAGCAGAATGTTTTTGTACTAATTCTTCATCTTCTTTTAATTTCTCACAATAAGCTTGAGTTATTTCAAAGTCAGTTAAACAATCTTGTAAGTCCTCTAATGTAGGTAATTCTCCATCATGTAATTTTGGATAAACTTCCTTTAATAATATTGCAATGTTTTCTACTGCTTGAGTAGCTGCATTTGCTCTAAATGCAAGTGTTGTATCCATATTTTTAGAATTATATAAACCTTTTAAAACGGTTGAAATAGCTAAACCTGTTTGCAAAGAATCTTCATAAACAAATGGGTTTAAACCAATTGAGTTAGGATTATTAGGATCTATAACATTATAAGTTAAACCATAACTATCAGCGACTTTGGTCATATGAGATAAAGATTCGATATCAGGGCAAAGGTAGGTTAAACCTAAATCTCTATAAATGTTTTTACCATTTGACTTGCTTAGAATCATTTTACTCATATATGTATTATAAACATTTTCTTTTCCTTCTACAATTGATAACATATTTAATGAAAAATGTTTGTTTAAGTAATCATTATCATAAGGACAATTTAAAGTAGCAAGACCAGTTTTTAATGCTGTAAATCCCATTTCCTTAGAAACTTCACTAAAGAAGAATTTTTTATCTAAGTCTTTAGCAATCATTGGCTCAAATATAAGAGATGTTTTTCCAGCACCAGAGATACCTGCAACTAACATTTGTAAAAATCTTTGCTCTTCTGCAATTTTTATTGTTTTACCACTATCAGTGTCTCTACACATAGACATTTCGCAAGTATAAGGACCAGTACCAATTGTTTTATCAGATAAATCAATTCCACCATAATCACCAATAGAATCTACAATATCCTTAGTATCATGAACTACTGTTAATAACCATCTTATCAACATATAAAATGTTGTAAGAGGTAGATATAATGCTAATGCTGAAAATGCTGGTTTTACTAAATATGAAAAGTTACTTACAATCTCAGGATAATTAGGAACAGAGATTAAAAATAACCATCCAGCTGCATTAATCCATTGTGTGAACATGGAAATTATTATTATATACAAACTTATTAAATACACATCAAAGAATGCTACTTTATCTTTATCACTCTTACAGAATTTAGAAGAGAATGAAAATAGAAAAGCAAATACTGGACATGCAACGGCTAGAGTATATTGAATTGGTCCCCAATAAGATGCACTCATTCCAGTAAATATCATAAGTAACATTTCTACAACTCTATCTACTACTATGTATGCAGTGAACATTGTTAAGATGTATGTTAAGAATGTGTTTCTATCAGTTTTCAAAAATTTTAAAAATTTATCAAATGTCTTCAAAAAAATCCACCACTTTCAATTTTTCTTACTATATATAAATATACATATATATTATCTTATAAAATCGAGAAAAAAACAAGGGTTTTGGGCAATTTTGTTAAAAAAATGATAAACAGATTAAGTAATAGTAAAGATTATTTGGAATATATTTGTTTTAAGAAGCGTATTTATATGCTTAAACAAAAATGCTGTTGGAGGATGTAATGCATAAAATAAAAAAACAAAGCTTTGTACAAGGAATTGTTACATTAATGTTTTCGCAAGTGTTTATAAAGATTTTTGGATTGGTTTATAAATTATATCTAACAAATAAAGAAGGATTTGGAGATAGTGGGAATGCAATATGTAGTAGTGGTTTTCAAATATATGCGTTATTACTAACTATCTCATCTGTGGGTGTGCCAAGTGCTGTGTCTAAATTAGTTTCTGAAAGAGTTTCTATAGGAGACGAGAGAGGTGGAAAAAGAATATTTAAAATTGCGTTTGCATTGTTTTCTGTTGTAGGATTTATTAGCTCGACTTTTTTATTTATTAATGCGAATTTTATAGCGGTAAAAATATTACAAATTCCTGAAGCAGAGCTAACATTACAAGTTTTGGCACCTTCAATTTTCTTTGTTTCAATTATTTCTGTATTTAGAGGATATTTTAATGCTAAAGAAAATATGAGACCTACAGCTAACTCTCAAGCAATAGAACAATTTGTAAAAACTATTTTTACGATAGGGATTGTTGAATATATTTGTGCGTATATAAGTGCACCTAGCAAAACGGCAATAATGGCTGCAGGAGCAAGTGTTGCAACAACTATTGCTACTTTTATTGGTTTTCTTTATCTGTTTAGTTATTATAAAAGAGATAAATATGTAAGAACAATAAATGGAAGGGAAAAGCAGGACCGAATTATTACGATTATAAAAAATATTGCTGTAGTATCAGCACCTATTACAATTAGTGCTATATTAGGAACTATAAATAAAAATATTGACTCTGTAACAATTGTTAGAGGACTTCAAAATTATATGACAGCAGAAGAGGCGAAAATTCAGTATGGAATATTAAGCGGAAAAGTAGAAACATTAATAACTCTTCCAATGTCTTTTAATATTGCATTAACTACTAGTTTAATTCCTGCTGTTGCGGCTGCAAAAGCTAGAAATTGTTTAAAAGATGTGGAAAAGAAGATTAATATTTCGCTATTAATTACTATTTTAATTGGCCTTCCAAGCTCAATTGGAATGATAATTTTTGCAAAACAAATCTTAAGTTTATTATTTCCAAATGCAAGTTCGGGAGCTTTTATATATCAAATAAGTTCTATATCGATAGTGTTTGTATTGCTAAACCAAACTATAACAGGAGTATTGCAAGGATTAGGAAAACAGTTTGTGCCTGTATTATCGTTGTTATGTGGAGTTATAGTAAAGTTGATTGCAAATTTAATATTAATTCCGATGGATATGAATAAGTTTATATTAGGAGGAACTGCAGGAGCAGCATTAGGTACAACTTTATGCTATGCGATTTCTATGGTTATAAATTTCGTGTGGTTGAATAGAAACATAAATATAAAATTTAATAAAATAAAATTTATAGTAAAGCCGGTTGGATGTGTGTTTATTATGGCATTGACATCAAAAATTATCTTTTTTGTATTAAAAGGAATAATACATGAAAAATTGGCTACAATACTATCAATAATAAGTGCAATAGCCATTTATATTTTGTGTGTAGCAAATGCAAAAATATTTGAAAAAGGAGAGTTGAAATCGAAAAAAAACATTAAAATATATTGAAAATTCAAAGTTTTTTTGGAGAAATATAAAACCTTGAAAGTGGCTTAAAATCAATAGTTTTAAGGACTAAATATTTAAAACTCTTACAGAGACTAAGGATTGAGAGAAAAAATATATAAAAAAAAGAAGGATTTTGCTAAATATTGGCGAATAATGATATTAGTAGAGCTTAAATGATGTCTACATACAAACAAATAGGAGGTAATTTAAATGAACAAATCTGATTTAATCGCAGCCGTAGCTGCTAAAACAGGAACTACAAAAAAAGATGCTGAAGCAACAATAAATTCTTTTGTTGAGGTTGTAACAGAAGCTTTAGAAAAGGGAGATAAAGTTCAATTAGTTGGATTCGGATCTTTCGAAGTTAGAAAAAGAGCTGCTAGAAAAGGAAGAAACCCACAAACTAAGGAAGAAATAAAAATACCAGCATCAAAAGCTCCAGTATTCAAAGCTGGAAAAGCTTTAAAAGATCTAGTAAACAAAAAATAATTTGATTATATAAATGATGTATATACATTTAGAGCAAATTTAAAAATTTGTGTATAATATGTTTAAACTAATAGAAGGTTTTATGATTTTTCTATTAGAATAAAAAGTTAATATTTATAAATAATCAACTTTAAAGGAGCAAGAAAAAACTTGCTCTTTTTTTTCAAAAAATATGGTATATTTGTATTCTTTGTGATATGATGTAAAAAAATAAATATTGGAGGTAATGTATATGGAATATTTACAAAAAATATTAAAAAAATCAGGTTGGATTTCATTAGTAGAATCTGTAATATTTGCAATAATAGGAATTGTGCTAATGCAAAATCCAGAGGGAACAGTAAAGGTTATAACATATGTATTAGGAGCTATTTTTATTTTAGCAGGAATTTATAAAATAGTAGAATATTTATATGAAAAAGGAAGAGGAGGACTATATAGTTATAATATAGTTTATGGACTAATGGCTGTTGTTATAGGAATTGTTACAATGGTATTTAGTGGAACTATTGGAGCTTTATTCAGAATAATAATTGGAATATGGATTATATATAGTAGCCTTTTAAGAATGACAACATCTTTCAGACTAAGAGCAGTAGATACAAATATATGGATTGCTTCTCTAACATTATCTATCATAATGCTTATATGTGGAATTTATGTTATTGTTAACAGTGGAGCAATTGTTGCAACTATAGGACTATTTATATTAATTTATTCAATAATAGATATTATAGAAAATCTTATATTCTTAAAAAATGTTGATAGCATAAAATAAATTTATAAAAATCATATAGAGATAAAAATGTAAGGGAGAAAAAATATGACGCAGGCAGATAAAGCATTTATAGATACATGCAAAGAAATTATAAAAAATGGATATTCATCAGAAGGTACAGGCGTAAGAACTAGATGGGACGATGGTGCAGAAGCAAATTACATTTCTATAGTTGGAGTGCAAAATAAATATGATGTTGCAAAAGAATTTCCAATGATTACTTTAAGGAATAATACGAAAACTGTAAAAAATGCGATAGATGAAATCTTATGGATTTGGCAGAAAAAATCTAATAAAGTATCAGAGTTAAATTCACACATATGGGATCAATGGGCAGGAGAAGATGGTACAATAGGTAAGGCATATGGATACCAATTGGGAAAGAAGTATGAATTTAAAACTAAAGAAGGAATAAAGCTAATGGACCAGGTTGATTATGTTTTATATTTATTAAAAAATGATCCTTCTAGTAGACGAATAATGACGAATTTATTTAATCATGAAGAACTAAAAGACATGAATTTGGAACCATGTGCATACGGAACACAGTGGTTAGTAAAGGAAGGAAAATTGCATTTAATATTAAATCAACGTTCACAAGATATGCTTACAGCAAATGGTTGGAACATAATGCAATATGCAGCTTTACAGCATATGTTTGCACAAGTTTCTGGATTAGAGGTTGGAACTCTAACACATAATATTGGAGATTGTCATATTTATGATAGGCACATACCTCTTGTGGAAAAATTGATTGAGGGTGAAGCAATGGATGTTCATCCTAAATTAGTTATAAAAAATCCTACTAAAAACTTTTATGATTTTAAGGTTGAAGATTTTGAAATAGAAGGATACGATTATAATAAAGAAATGAAAATAGGAAAAATTCCAGTAGCAATATAGAAAAGGAGAATAAAACAGTGTTAAGTATAATAGTAGCGAAAGCAAAAAATAATATAATAGGAAAAAATAATCAATTATTGTGGCATTTGTCTGATGATATGAAGAGATTTAAAGCATTAACAACGGGACATCCTGTAATAATGGGAAGAAAAACATTTGAATCTATAGGAAAGCCACTATCTAATAGAGAGAATATAATATTTACAACAAATCCAGATTTTGAAGTTGAAGGTGAAAACGTTAAAGTAGTTCATTCAATAGAAGATATAAAAGAATATATTAACAATGATGATATAAATGCATTTGTAATTGGTGGAGCAATGATTTATAATTTGTTGATGCCATATGTTAAAGTGCTATATGTTACAGAAATTAATAAGGACTTTGAAGGAGACACATTCTTTAATAAAATTAATGAAGATGAATGGAAAGAAATAAGCAGACAAGAAGGTCCAGCTGACGAAGAAAATGATTTTACTTATGACTATGTTGTATATAAAAGAGTTGATTAGCGTATGAAAACAGACTTGAAAAACAGGTCTGTTTTTTTGTGGAAATATTTACTAAAAGAACAAGAAAAAGACACAATTAAAATGTACAATATAATTGTTCAAAGGAAAGGAGAGCGATGCGTATAAAAGTGTAAAGAAAAAATAGAAAGGATAGTGATTATAAAATTTATAAAATAAATTTTTACTGTTATAGAGGTATTATAAGAGAAAAAATAATACCAAACAATAAAATCCCATTTAAAATAAATTAATATATATACGAAAAAGATACAGAGATAGGTATAACCTCTGTATCTTTATTAATGTATTATTGGTTTAAGAAAAGAGATTATCGCTTGCTAAAACTTGAAAGCTATGTTAGAATTTGAAAAGTAAAAATGTGAATGTAATAAAAGAAAAGATTGAAGTGGATAAAAAGACAATCATAAAGAGAGGAAAAGAAATGTACGAGTTTGAAGTTGAGGGAAATATAGTTGGAAAACAAAGACCTAGAGTTAATATGTACACAGGAAATGTGTATACACCTAATAAAACAAAAGATTATGAAGAATGGATTAAACAAAGCTTCTTTTTAAAGTATCCTAAATTTGAGATATTGGAAAATAGAGTGAGTATTGAGATTATAGCATATTTAAAGATACCTAAAAATACAAGTAAATTTAAAACAAATGAGATGTTAGAAAATAAAATTAGTCCACTAAAAAAACCAGACATAGATAACATTGGAAAAATTGTATTAGATGCATTAAATAAATATGTTATTAAAGATGATATACAAGTTTCAAAAATTAATATAGAAAAGAAATATTCAGAAGAGGAAAAATTGTATATAAAAATTGAAGAATATTAGAAAATAAAGTATGTAACATTAAAATTTGCGTGGTAAATTGGGAATGTAAACAATTATAGAGGGCTGTCTCTTAATCTTTTATATTTGAAGATTTTGAACGGCCCTACTAATTTTAGATTGATTCTTAATCATTTATTTTTGAATATAAACCAATGCTTATAATTCCAGATATACCAACTAAGATATATATAATTCTGCTTAGTATACTCATTGTTCCAAATAATGTACTAACAAGATTAAAATCAAATAATCCCACAAGTAACCAATTTAGAGCACCAATTATTACAAGTGTTAATGCAATATAATATAAAACTTTCATAACATCCCTCCATAAGTTTTCTATTCTCGTATATTTATAGTATAATAAAAAAAGCAACTTTTATGCAGATTTTTCACGAAAATCAAAAAAATTAAAAAAATGTATTGACAAATATAAGTGATTTGTTGTACAATATCATTTGTCAACCAGAGAACATATAAAAAAATATGTTTAGCCATAAATAAATGCAGATGTGGCGGAATTGGTAGACGCACAGGACTTAAAATCCTGCGGTTGAATAAACCGTGCCGGTTCGAT
>USNR01000034.1 GCA_900556135.1 uncultured Clostridium sp.
GACTAGTCCTTAATTTTTTGGAAAAATTAAGGACGGTCAACATAAAACAAGGAGGTAGAAAAATGGCAGGTGATGTTGTAATGCTAGAGGGGAGTTTAGAAAACAACGCAGTGGTGATAAAAGTTAAAAGCATAGTGGATATTAATGATTGACAAAACTTTTCTTTTAGAGTACAATAAAAAGGTAGGCTGAATGGTCGCGTATAGCATGGCCGAAAGGCAGCGTACGAGGAAAGTCCGGGCTCCACAGAGCAATGATGCTGGATAACGTCCAGTGAGGGTAACCTTAAGGAAAGTGCAACAGAAAATAACCGCTTTTTATAGTGTTCTATAAGAAGTAAGGATGAAAAGGCGAGGTAAGAGCTCACCGCTGGTATGGTGACATATCGGGTCTGTGTAAACCCCATCTGGAGCAACGCCGAGACTAGAAGGCTAAGACTGCTCGTCATCTTCTAAATTTGGAGGCTTGAGACATATAGTAATATATGTACTAGATAAATGACCATTCTAGACAGAACCCGGCTTATAGGTCTACCAAAAAATCCTTGCTAGCAATGCTAGTAAGGATTTTTTTGGCTCTTTTACCGTGTCTTTACGAAAAACACATTGTTGCGGGTAACGATAACGTAATACCCAAAGCCAACTGTGTGAATCTCGAGCATAGGTACAAGAGAACTTCTTTGAGGCTTCCAGAATGGGGCACCGTCAGGTCCTTCTTCGAGTGTCTCGTAATTGTAGAGCGGAATGCGAGATTTAAGAATTTTCTCGATTTCCTCAGCTGTCTCGATCCAAGGGTGTGTGATGCGTGCAAATTTGTATTCGCGGGCATTTTTAAAGAATTCCTTTGGAAAAAGATCATTGGGATATCCTTTTAATCGTACTTGAAGTCCCCAATGGTCAGGAGAATCTACAATTTCGACGACCTGATACCGAAGTCCAACCGTTAAAGGTGTATTTTGCGATTGGAAACCGCGTGGAGCGTATACAGCATCGAACAAAACTTTTTCTTCCATGTAATCTACCTCCAATTTTAGTCAAAATTTTCATTTGAACATACCGATATTTTACCATGTTTTTATGATTTTGTCAAAATATTGTTTATATTCATATTATGAGAATGTTTTATAAATTATTTGAAATAATATACAAGAGAGTTCTATTAAAATTAAAATGTGAAACAAAATCAATAAAAAAGCAAGAAAATGTTTCACATTTTCGAAAAAATATTGTTATGCGAAAATATAAATTGTTGTTTGAAAAATATTATGAACCTAAACTTTATTAGAAATTTAGGTTCATATCTTTGGGTAATTCAGATTTTATGGTTATTATTTTTTTAGTTAATGGATGTATAAAATTCACTTTGTAGGCATGTAGTGCTTGCCTATTTATTAGTGGAGAAGAGGTACCATATAAGTCGTCTCCTAAAAGTGGGTGGCCTATGTAAGCCATGTGAACTCTTATTTGGTGAGTTCTTCCTGTTAGCAAGTTTACTTGTAGTTTGGTAATTCCATTCTTTTCTGAGATGACATTGTATTGTGTTACTGCATTTTGTCCGTTTTTATCAACTTGACGTTCTATGATACTATTGGCTTTTCTTGCAATTGGAAAGTTTAATGTTTCAGATGCTGTATCAAAGCGTCCAGCACAAAGTGCGATATATTCTTTTTTAAAATCATTATTTTTCATTTGATTTATCAGACATTCTTGAATGTATTCGTTTTTTGCAAATATTACAATTCCTGATGTGTTTCTGTCTAACCTATTTACTGGTCTAATTTTTCGTTTCAACCCAATAGAATCAAAATAAAAACGTACACCATTTGAAAGGCTATCAGAATAATGGTCCATTGATGGATGAATTGGAATTCCGGCTGGTTTATCTATTACAAGAATTGCATCATCTTCAAATAGTATATGTAAATTCATTTTTGTTGGAACAACATTAGAATTATCTTCTACAAAGTCTAGGTTTATGCAGACAATGTCATTCAATTTAATATGATTGTCTAAATATGTTGGAATATCATTTAATAATATTTGATTAACTTTTTTTAGTTTTAAAGTCAACCTGCTAGAAATTTTAAATTCTTGTGACAGCACTTGTCTTACTGTATTATATTTATTATTTGTTTTTAAATATTTTAGTTCCATTTTGTTTATTACTTTCCTTACTAAAAACATATTTATTGTATTATATATTCTTAGAAAAATGTTGTCAACTTTAAGCTTTTCTATTGTAATTTTAGGCGATTAAATATATAATAAGGGTGGCTAATTATATAGGTTTATAGATTAACCTTTAAAATCTAAATATATATAAGAGAGGTAAAAATATGTCTTTTATAGAAAAAATTAAAGAACAAGCTAAAAAAGAAATAAAAACAATAGTACTTCCAGAGAGCGAAGATATTAGAACTTTGGAAGCAACAGAGATTGTTATGAAAGAAGGATTTGCAAATGTTATCCTTATAGGAAACAGAGATGAAGTTATGGATTTGGCTAAAGCCAATAATATTGATTTAAATGGGGTTGAAATTATAAATCCTAAAACTTCAACAAAGCTTCGTAAATATTCAGATGATTTATTTGAACTTAGAAAAGCTAAAGGAATGACAATTGAACAGGC
Organism: uncultured Clostridium sp.; assembly: GCA_900556135.1. GTDB lineage: Bacteria > Bacillota > Clostridia > TANB77 > CAG-508 > UMGS1901. Next base: position 2,629 of record USNR01000034.1, read on the forward strand.
TCAAAATTTATTAGAAACTAATAGTAGATATTTTGCTACAATGATGGTAAAAGAAGGAGATGCAGATGGATTTGTGTCTGGAGCTTGCCATGCAACTTCTGATACTTTAAGGCCAGCACTTCAAATATTAAAAACAGCACCAGGTACAAAATTGGTTTCAGCGTTTTTTGTTATGGTGTTGCCAGATAAAGAGTATGGGGAAGAGGGAGTGTTTATATTTGCTGATAGTGGTCTTAATGAATATCCTGATGCTGATGCTTTATCTGAAATTGCAATTTCATCAGCTAAGAGCTTTAAAGAATTAATTGGAAAAGAGCCAAAAATTGCAATGCTTTCATATTCTACATATGGTAGTGCTCATTCACCTTTAACGGAAAAAGTTGTTGAAGCAACAAAGTTATTAAAGGAAAAAGCACCAGACTTAATATGCGATGGAGAAATTCAATTAGATGCTGCTATAATTCCAGAGATATGTGAAAGAAAAGCTCCTGGAAGTCCTTTGAAGGGAGAAGCAAATGTTTTGATATTTCCAGATTTGGATGCAGGAAATATTGGATATAAGCTAACTCAAAGATTTGGCCACGCGGAAGCATATGGACCACTATGCCAGGGTGTTGCTAGGGCAGTTAATGATTTATCTAGAGGATGTTCTAGCAAGGATATAGCAGGTGTTGTTGGAATAACTGCGGTTCAAGCACAGAAAGACTAATAAGTATTGACTATTAAGGTTTTATGTAATATAATGCATTAGTATTATAAATGAAAATATATAAATTTATGGAGGTTTTTTTATGAAAATTTTAGTATTAAACTGTGGAAGTTCATCATTAAAATATCAATTAATAGATATGGAAAATGAAGAAGTTTTAGCAAAGGGAAACTACGAAAAAATAGGAATTAAGGGTTCATTTTTAACACACAAAGTTAATGGAGAAAAATTCAAAATAGAAAAAGATGCAGAAGGACATGATGATGCTATAGCAGAAGTAATAGCACAATTAACAGATGCAGAACATGGAGTAATAAAGGATGTTTCAGAAATAGATGCTGTTGGACATAGAACAGTTCATGGTGGAGAAAAATTTGCAAAATCTGTTGTTATAGATGATGAAGTTATAAAAGGAATAGTTGAATGTAGTGAGTTAGCTCCAATTCATAATCCAGCATCTTTAGCAGGAATACGTGCTTGTCAAAAATTGATGCCAGGTAAGCCAATGGTAGCAGTATTTGATACAGCTTTCCATCAAACAATGCCAGAAGAAGCATATATATACAATATTCCTTATGAATATTATGAAAAATATAGAATTCGTAAATATGGATTCCACGGAACTTCTCATAGATTTGTTGCAAAGAGAACAGCTGAATTAATGAATATGCCAGAGGAAGATTTAAAAATGGTTAACTGCCATTTAGGACAAGGTGCAAGTTTATGTGCTATAAAGGGCGGTAAATCTGTTGATACAACAATGGGATTAACTCCACTTGCAGGTATACCAATGGGTACAAGATCAGGAGATTTAGATCCATCTATAGTTACATTTTTAATGAGCCATGAAAAATTATCTCCAGCTGAAATGGATGCAGTATTAAATAAAAAATCTGGAAAATTAGGATTATCTGGAGTTAGCAATGACGATAGAGATATTGAAGCTGCAGCAGAACAAGGAAATAAAAGAGCTCAACTTGCAATAGACAGCTTTGTATATAATGTTGCTGGAACATTAGGAAAATATATTACATTATTAAATGGCGTAGATGCAATTACTTTCACAGCAGGAATTGGTGAAAATAGTGCAGCAACTAGAAAAGATATTTGCAAATACTTAGAATTTATGGGGGTAAAAATAGATGACGAAAAGAACAACACTAGAGGAGAAGAAATTGAAATATCTACTCCAGATTCAAAGATAAAAGTATTTGTAGTTCCTACAAACGAAGAGTTGATGATAGCAAGAGATACTTTAGATTTAATAAAGTAAATTTTGATATAACACATCATTCGATAATATAAAAAATCAGGAAACAGCAGTTGCTGTCTCCTGATTTTCGTTATCGAATGATAAAATAAAGATACATTGGACAAATAAGAACCGAAATTATGTACGTTCCCACTATAAAACCTTTGAAGAATGATTCTTCGTCATCCTTGAGCCGTAATACAACGACTAGGCCGATTAGGTTAAGAATAAGCCAACATAGACATAACACAAGCTGAGGAATAGTTGGATTACCCATTTTATCAGTCCTTTCAAAAAAATATATTTATATTATCACAAAACGAGCCAACAGTCAACATAATTCATATTATATATAAAGTTTCATAAAAGGGGGATTTTATTAATGAATCTAAAAAACAAAAATGTGGGTTGGGTATTTACTGGTTCTTTTGGAACTTTTTCGAAGACGATAGAACAGTTAAAAAATATTATTAAGGAAGGAGCAAATATAATTCCAATTATGTCAGATGCTGCTTATAATTCAGATACCAAATTCGGAAACTCAAAAAAATACATAGAGGAAATTAAAAATATTGTAGGAACAGAGGAGATAATTCATTCTATGGAAGAGGTTGAAGCATTAGGATGTAAAGGACTGACAGATACAATTGTTATAGCACCTGCAACAGGAAACACAATTGCAAAACTTGCTAATGGTATAACTGATAGTATTGCTACGCTAGCAATAAAGTCACATTTGCGTGATAGCTCTAAGCCTGTTGTTATAGGCATTTCAACAACTGATGCACTAAGTACAAATGCAGAGAATATTCGGAAAACTTTTGAGCAGGAAAAACTTTTATTTTATACCATTTAGTCAAGAAAATCCTATAACAAAACCACGTTCAGTAACATTTAACCCCAATTATATAAAAAGAACAATAGAATTGGCTTTAGAAGGAGAACAAATACAGCCGATTTTATTATAAAAAATAGAAGGTTGGAAAATTCCAACCTTCTAACTAAAAATAAAATTACAAGTTCGCCAGAGGGTTAACCTCAACTGCGTTTCTAATTTGTTCATTATCGACATGTGTGTAGATTTCTGTTGTCGAAATACTTTCATGACCTAATAATTCTTGCAATGCTCTAATATCAACATTTCCATATTTGTACATTAAAGTTGCAGCAGTGTGGCGTAATTTGTGTACAGAGTATTTTGTTGTATCTAGACCAGCTTTTCTTAATTCTTTTTTTACAATATATTGAACTGTACGATTACTGATTCTTTCTAACCTTTCACTTAAAAATAGTGCATCTGTAGAATTTTGTTTTATACCTTGAGTTGGACGTACATTAAGATAATTGTTAATAGCATTTATACAAGCTTTATTTAAATATATAGTTCGCTCCTTATTACCTTTACCAACAACATTCATTTTACATTCTGAAAAATCTATGTCTTTTATATTAATTCCTACTAATTCAGATAAACGCATACCACAGTTCAGAAACAATGTAATTATTGCATAATCTCTTTCTTTATTTCTGTCATCTTCGTCAATTGAAACATTTAATAATTTCTTGCTCTCTTCTAAAGATAAATATCGAGGCATTCGTTTTCCGAGTTTTGGGGTCTCTAAATTTAAAGCAGGATTCTTTTCTATTAATCCTTTCTTTTGACAAAGATAATTAAAGAAAACTCTGATTGCAGAGGCTTTTCTTGCTCTGGTTGCAGGTTTACATTGCAAATTATTTGCTAAATAAAATAGATAAGCATGTATATCTTCTAAAGTGATTTTACTCACAGTATCAATGCTCATATATCTAATATTAATATCATTTAAATTTTCTTCGTCAGCCATTCTAAAATGCTTTAAAATGAACTTTAAAAATCTATTTAAATCATAATTGTATTCTTTAATAGTATTAGGTGATTTATTTAAAATAGTTGCAGTATAATCCAAAAAAGAATTTAAAAAATCTGGATTGCCTTCTGTATTTATCATGTATATCATCCTTTCATATGTTTAAATTTAGTATATTGATTATATCATAAAAAATTAAAAAAGTATGAAAAAATATAAAAAATAATAAATATATCTTTGAAGAAAATTTTTTAATGAGTAATTGTTGACAACATTCAGAACATAGAATATAATACAAACAGTAGTTCTTTGATTACTATATAAAAAAGGTAAGGTGATATGATGAAAAACAAAAATATTATATTTTACATATTATTAATATTTTTAATTTTAGTAGTGTTTTTTGGCTATTACACAATTTGTAAAAAAGATAATGTTAATAAGATAAATGCTACAAGATTTGAGAGTGCAAATATAGATAATCTACAAAACTCTATTGAAGATTCGAACAGTGATGCAAATTTAGATACTAAAATTTTGTTGGACGGAGATACTATATATGAAAAGAAAATTAGTGATAAAGTTAGTATAAGAGTTGTGTATGCTGGAGCTGTTTTAGCTCAAAGATCACTGATTGAAATTGAAAAAACAACGGATGGTGGCGCAACATGGAAAAATCAGATTGAGGGCGATGATCCTTTCATCCAAATTCATAATGGAGCCGAATTTACTTTTATTGATGAGTATGTCGGATTTATTAATGATCCTGGTTTGGCAGGTACAGCAGGAGATAATAGAGGACTGCTTGTTACAAATGATGGAGGTAAAACATTTTCAGATGCTATTTTAAACACATCAAAAGAAGATATTTATATAGATGGTGTACCATATGTTGAAGAAGGGAAGTTGAAATTGAAAGCTCATAATACAATAAAAAATGAAGAATTTTATTATTATTTTTATAGTGAAGATAATGGAAAAACTTGGACAAATGAACAGTAAAAAATTAATAAAATATGTTGATTTTTATTTGATAAAAGTGATATAAATATTTTTAGAAAATATAAATAATTTTTTTAAGGAGGATTTATATTATGGAAAAAGCAAAAGTTTATTTTACAAGTGAAATAACACCAGAAAGTGTTGTGAAAATTTATGAAAGACTCGGAGTAGAACTACAAGGAAATGTTGCGGTAAAATTACATTCGGGTGAGAAAGGAAATCAAAATTATCTTAGACCTGAATTTGTAAAAGCTATTGTAGAAAAAGTTAATGGAACAGTTGTGGAATGTAATACAGCTTATGGTGGAGCAAGAAACTCTACCGAGAAACATAGAAAATTAATGGAAGAACATGGTTGGACAAAATATTTTGATGTTGACATTATGGATGCTGATGGTCAAAATTTGATACTAGATATTCCTAATGGTAAAATTATAAAAAAAGACTTTGTAGGAAAACATATAGAAAATTATGATTCAATGCTTGTTTTATCACATTTTAAAGGACATCCTATGGGTGGATATGGAGGAGCATTAAAGCAATTGTCAATTGGATGTGCTTCATCAGAAGGGAAAACATATATTCATTCTGCTGGAAAAGAAACTGATCAAACTAAACTTAGGGAAAACTTACCAGAACAAGATAAGTTTTTAGAATCAATGGCGGATGCTGCATCAGCAGTTCATAATAGATTTAAAGGAAATATTGTATATATCAATGTTATGTGTAATATGTCTGTTGATTGTGATTGCTGTGCTGTTGCCGAAGATCCTTGTATGAAAGACGTTGGGATTCTTGCAAGTATTGATCCAATAGCAATAGATCAAGCATGTATTGACATAGTTTATAATTCAAAAGATCCTGGAAGAGATCATTTAGTACAGAGAATAGAAAGACAAAATGGAGTTCATACAATAGAAGCAGCAGCTGAGCTAGGATTTGGAACAAGAGAATATGAGATTATAAATATTGACTAGAGGGGGTATATGCTATATGAACGAAATAAAAATAAAATCAATTTATAAACATTTTAAAGGAAATTTATATCTTGTTGAAGACATTGCGATTCATAGCGAAACAAGAGAAAAATATGTTGTTTATAGAGCTTTATATGGAGATACATCATTATATATACGACCATATGATATGTTTGCTTCAGAGGTTGATCATGAAAAGTATCCAAATGTAAAGCAAAAATATAGATTTGAATTACAAAACATACCGAAAATATGAAGTGCTGGAAAATTGGAGAAAACTTAGAAATGCAAATAAAGGAATATTTAATAAAGAACTTAAAATGGATAATATTATTTGTATGCTTAATTGGATTTTTGGCGTTGGCAGAAGATGTATTTAATAAGGAAATAATGATAGGAGATATAGTAGGATATAAAGTTATATCAATATTATTGATTTCGGATTTTGCAACGCCAATTGCAAAATTTATTACAAATTTAGGTGGAGCAATTTTTTTAATAGTTTTAACAGTTTTACTGTTTATATTGATAAAAAATAAAAAAATTGGAGCTTCAATATTGGGTAATCTTGTTATTGTTACTGCACTAAACCAATTATTGAAGTTTATATTACATAGGCCCCGTCCAACAGAATATAGAATAATCGAAGCAATAGGATATAGCTTTCCTTCGGGACATTCTATGGTGAGTATGGCCTTTTATGGGTATCTGATGCATCTAACATATAAATATATAAAAAATAAATATTTAAAGTGGACGATTATTATCATTCTTAGCCTATTAATATGTTTAATAGGAATTAGTAGAATCTATTTAGGAGTACATTATACAAGTGATGTACTAGGTGGATTTTTAATATCTATCTCATACCTAGTTATATATATAAGTGCAGTTAATAAATTTTTTAAGGTATAATATATATGAGGTAATAAAAATGAAACAAACAGCTGGTAGGATGAAGAGTACAATTTATTGCCAGAATAAGTTATATGGAGATCAGGTATGATTAGATGTAAATGGTACAATTTAAATAATAAACGATATATAGAATATCATGATAATGAATGGTGTAAACCAAATTTTGATGATAAATATTTATATGAAATGCTAATTCTAGAATTATTTCAGGCGGGGTTATCTTGGGAATGTGTGCTAAATAAAAGAGATGATTTTAGAAAAGCCTTTGATAATTTTGATATTGATAAAGTATGTGAATATACAGAAGAAAAAGTCCAGGAACTTTTGAAAAATGAAAAGATAATAAGGAATAAACTAAAAATTAATGCTGCCATAAACAACAGTAAAATATTTAAAGAGATTCAAAATGAATGTGGAACATTTTACGAGTATATTAAGGCTTTTTCAAATGGTGAAATTTTATATGAAATAAATAAAACAAAGAATGAATTGTCGGACAAAATATCAAAGGATTTACAAAGAAGAGGAATGAAATTTGTAGGAAGCACAATTATATATTCTTATTTACAGGCAATTGGAGTTATATATTCACACGACAAAGAATGCTTTTTGTATAAGGAGATTCAATAATAAAATTAAAATATAAAATGCTAGCTGTCTTAAGCTAGCATTTTATATTTTAAAGTACGATTTACCAAAGTGTCACGGAAAAAATGGTAAAAATATTTTAAAATTTCCAAAAGTATGATAGGATTAAAACAATAAAAGGGTAAATAATAAATAACAAGAGGGGGAAAGATATGGAAGAAAACTCAAAGAAAAAAGAAAAGATTTTAATGGTAAGTTTAATTACTGTTATTATAATTTTAGTGATAGTAGGAGGTATATTAATAAAAGAAAAGATGAGTAATAATATTGACAATAGTATCTCAACTGGCAAATTTAATATAGGAAAAAATCAACAGGTTGAAATAAAGAAAAACGAAGCAAAAAGTGTTAATCTTGTAGATTATGATAATGGCCTTATAAAGATGAAAATTCCAGAAGGATGGAAAGTAGATACTCTTGGAGATTATATTCATTATACTGTTAAAGCATACAATCCAGAAGACCCAAATTATCAATTTTTCTTTAACATGAAAACAGAAGGATATACAAAATCACAAGCTGCAAAGGAATTTTACCAACGATATTATCCAAATGATATGTTTGCTAAAACTAGCGTGTTAGCTGATAAAACAACTGAAGGATTTTACAAAATATTTAACGATTTAGGAACTTTAAATAATACTGCAGAATTTACTTTCCCAACTCTTACCGATTTTTCTGTTGTTGAGAACTTAGGAACTGCACCGATTGGTGGAGATATATTAAGAGCAAGTTTTAAAGATGCAAATGGTAAAGATGGTGAAGGAATATTTACAGCGTATGTATATGATGCTGGACCATACTATGTAAATGAATATGTCATGTCAGGAAATAAAATTGATATCTATTATCTAAATGTATATGACACAATGTTCATAACAGCACCAAAAGATCAACTAGTAGATTGGGAAGAAACATTAACCAAGATATGTTCATCATTTGAATTTTCGGATACATTTATAAGTCAATATAATAGTCAACAAGATGCTGTTATGAAAAATTTCCAGAGTGTAAGAGCTGTGTGCAATCAAACATCGGATATGATAATGTCTGCATGGGAATCGAGAAGTGCTTCTTATGATAGAATGAGTCAAAAGCAAAGTGATGCAATTTTAGGTTATGAAAGAGTATATGACACTGATACAGGTGAGATTTATAAGGCATATAATGGATTTACAGATGATTATCAAGGTGAGAGATATCAATCTATTTCAGATGATATGTATACAAAACCAACAGATGGATATATAGAAAGAATTTATTAAAAATAGTGAAATTTGTTATTTATGCAAGATTATGATATAATATAATTATATATTCCTAATAAGGATATATTAGTAAACCTCGTGTTTGATTCTTAGTAACAACAAAAAATTATTTGGAGGAAAAAATTATGAACATGAATTTAGCCGAAGAGATTACTCAAATACTGCGGAAAACAATGCGTGAAGGCACTAATCGCCAGCAGAAAGATGCTTATTTGCAGATGCTGAGCTATATCAATCGGATTCTCGAGAATATGTCTGAAGAACAGGATATTTTCTTGAAAATGTTCAGTATTGCAGCATTCGAGGCAGGAAATTCTGAATTGGGTGAACAATTTCAGCAGATGGCACGCAAGATGAATCAAGAAATTGAAGAAATGGACAAAATTAAACTTATTGCTCGTGGCATTGTAAATCAGTAATTTCTTTCAATCATGTTTGGACAGAAGACAGCTCACATCTAATGTGGGCTGTCTTTTGCATAAGTCTAATAATATAGTGAAAATATAGACAATATAGATCTGACTAATAAAAAACGCAAAAACTATAGGAATATCAGCATACTATAAAATATGCAAAAAATGGTCAAAAAACGACGCATGAGAATCGATTTTAAGCCGTTTCTATTTTTAAGGCTTATAGTTTGTTGTTGCAAAAACATAGCAAATATAGCAGTTTGAGCATTTTAGAGATTTTTACAAATTTTATATAATGAAAATTTTTATAGATATAAAATTAAACTTAAAACATAATTAGACATTTAATTATAAAGACAAAATAAAAAGATATCTATAAATTGATTTTAACAAGTTATAGGAATACTGAGAAGATTATAATAAGAATAAATATAATAAGAAATAAAGTAATTTAAGTAAATATTAGTACATATAGAACAGCTGAAAGCCTTGAGTATGTAAAGAAGAGCTCGTGTGTCTATTTACATTATAACTCCTATCCCATTTTATGCAAAACTTTGATGCCGCGACACTTTCGAATAAAAATAATTAACAATTTTATTTTAAATTATAGACAAATATTTGTTCTTATTATAAAATATGTACAATAGTTCAAAAATACTAAAAATTGTAATATATAAGTACTAACAAATATACTAAGAATTAAATTTTATATAATAAAGGATGTGTTCGTATGGACGAAAAAAAGAATAAAATTATTTTATTTGAAAACCAAGGAGTAAAATTAGAAGTAAACTTAAAAGATGAAACTGTGTGGCTTACACAAAAACAAATGGCAGAATTATTTGGAAAAGATAGAAGAACAATCACTCGCCATATTCAAAATATTTATAAAGATGAAGAATTATCTGAAAGTTCAGTATGCTCATTTTTTGAGCATACTGATGAAGATGGTAAAAAATATAAGGAAGATTTGAAAAATAAATTACAACAGGGTTTAGATGATATAAAATTAAACAAAACATATTCTTTGGATGAAGTTTTTAAGTATATTGATAATTTATAAAAAAGAAAAGAAATGTATTGTAATACTCTAGAATATAATATTATAGTTATAAACAATAAAGATGTTGGTATTTTTGCTATTGATGAGTCATATAAAGGAGAATCCTACATTAGTGAAATTAGCTTGAACAATGTAGAATTAAATATATCATTATTAAGATGTAAAATTATAAAGATAAATTATAAAACTGATTTAAATAGCTAGTAAAGCTGTTAAGTCTAGTGGTTACAAGAACTTGTAGGTAGGACCTTGATAAGGGTTCTATTATTTTACTCCTATCTCTTATTGTACAAAACTTTGATAATGCACACAAATTCGCAACCTAATATATAAAATCATTACTTAAGTATACAAATAGTCTATATAGGATATTACAAAATATGCAAGGAAATGTGATAAATTGTCAAAATGAGGGAATTGTTTGGTTTAAAACTTGTGGACTTTGGCAAGATAATGGCTATATTCCTAAATCTCGGAGAAATAATATTTTTTGACTGGGAAAATGATAATGATCCTGATCATGTGGGCATAGTAGAAAAAGTAGAAAATAATTACATTTATACAATTGAAGGTAACAGTAAAGATGAATGTAGAAGTAGAAAATATAGAATTGGTTATAAAAGAATATATGGATATGGCAAAAGTAAGATAGGTAAATGATAAACTTTTGCCATA
>USNR01000035.1 GCA_900556135.1 uncultured Clostridium sp.
CATTGACTAATAAATATGAGACACATCATATTATTAGTCAAAATGAGCGGACGTCAAAAGCAATACATTTTAAGCAAAATTCACACAAATTATTTAATCTCCGCATATATTGTGTTATAATAAAATTATAATTGATAAAAAAAGGAGCACAATAGATGATAAACTATAACATAAACACAAAAGACAATATTGAATTCGTAAAAATAATATCAGAACTAATAAATAATCCAACAGTACAAAAGATGAAAAACTTCAGACAACACTACAACTCATCATGTTTTGAGCACTGCCTAGAAGTATCATACATATCATACATAATATGTAAAAAACTTGGACTTGACTACGTTTCAGCAGCAAGAGCAGGATTATTACACGACTTATTTCTATATGATTGGAGACACTCTAGAAAGAAATTACAATTAGAAGGTTGGCATGCTTTCATTCATCCCAAGATTGCTTTAAAAAATGCTGAACAATTATGCACACTAAACGAAAAAGAAAAAGACATAATCGTAAAACACATGTGGCCAGTTACATTTTTAGATTTTCCTAAATACAAAGAAACATTTATTATAACACTTGTAGACAAATACAGTGCATTAAAATCCTCAAAAGACTACTACTCAAAAGCACTTACCAAAAATAAGATTTTTAGATACGCATATGTATTTTTAGCAATATGTATTTTCAGTATATAAATATAATCAAAACATAAGTCCCATAAATATAACATATATATTTATAGGACTTATTTATATGTCTTTTTTGAATTATTATTAGAATAAATTCACTATAGAAAATGTTCCTTTTTCTTCAAGATGCTCCAATATAAACACACATTTTTTTATCTCTGGAACAGCCTCTTCATAATTTTCTAAATTAATATATTCCTTTATTGTAACCATAGATGTAGAAATCTTTTCTAGCTCATCATGTTCAATATAATACGCAAGTTTTTTATTTGCCATATTCCAATCATCATTTATTTGTGATATTTTTTCCTTTGCTTTTTTTGAATTATCATCCGCTTCTGTATCACTTTTTCCCTCAGTTTCATTACCACTGTCTCCCTCAGAATTTCTACTCCCCGCTTCTTCTTCCTTCTTTTGTTTATCCATCTCATTCATTGCCAATGTAGCAACCTCCTCTAATCCGCTTCCAACATAATCTATTTCTTTATTAGTATATGCTGTAGTAACTCCATTTAAAATAAACATAATTACTAATATAACACTAACAATAGTAATCTCCTTTTGCATAACAGCAATCTCCGTTCTAAAGTATTATTTTCTTTTGATTTCCTTCTTTTGGCAAAAGATACTTCCCTTTCCATTTATAGTAACAATCAAAGCTTCCTCTGGCATAATCTGAAACTTTTGAGTCTGTTTCTTAAGCCAATCATAATCTTTATCAATTTTTTGTAAATTATCATATAAAATCTTTCCATCAATTACCAAATCATAACTTATACCTTCATAATCTGGCATAATATCAAAATCTTCTGGTGTTGTAGTACGTTTGTTTGGCTTTTGAATTACAGATATATCTCCGCTAGTTTCTAAAATTGCATACTCAACATCTCCAATATCCATAACATTATTACTTCTTAATTTTTCTTCTAACTCATTTAATGTAAATCTTTCCTTACGTAATTTCTTCTCTTCTATTCTGCCTCTGTAAATAAGGATAGCAGGCTTTCCACACACAAGCTCCCTAAGCTTTGTACTTTTTAAATTCAAAAACGAAATTAGCAAATGCATTAAAAGTAACCCTAAGATAGGGATTATACCATTAATTAAAGGTATTCCTATATCTGTCATTGGTATAGAAGCTAGCTCTGAAATCATAATAGAAATAGCAAGCTCAAATGGCTGTAGTTGTCCTATCTCTCTTTTTCCCATTAATCGCATTATAACAAGCACTACTAAATACAATATTATAGATCTTATAAAAGTAATTATCATATCAATCCTTATCCATTCATTTTAAATTAAAACATTATTTTTTTATATCTTTTCATGTATATTTTAACCATCAATGTATTTTTTATTCAATATGTATAAATATTGTTTTTTTGCAAATAATATTTTTATAAATTTAATAAGGAGGTTTATTATGGACAATAATAGTATAGAAACACATAGCAGTAACAGCACAAGTACTTTTGGTCAAATAGTTTGGCGTTTAGTAACTTCTGCAGTAATACTTGCAATAACAGCTTTCTTCACACCTGGTTTTACAATAAGTAATGTATGGGCTTTAGTTCTTGCTGCAGTTGTTTTAACTATAATCGACTATTTAATTGTTACATTTACTGGTTTACATGTAAGTGCTTTTGGAAAAGGTTTTGTAGGCTTTGTATTAGCTGCAGTGGTATTATATGTAACGCAATACTTTGTCGCTGGATATGCCATTTCATGGTTAGCTGCTATAATTGGAGCTCTTATATATGGCGTTGTAGATTACTTTATTCCAGGAAATAGTAATGTATAACTTTCCTTTTAATTTATAGTTGTATACTATAATCTTTATAAATAAGATTATATGTATTAAATTTGTTTTTTCTTTAGATAAAAACAAAAATGTTGTATAAGAAAGTATCTAAATTTTCCTATACAACATTTTTATATTATGTTTTATATTATTATTTTTTATTCCAATCCTTTTTAACAATTTGTCTTTCTCTTGCAATTGCTAAACTATCTGTAGGAACATCATCAGTAATTGTAGAACCAGCAGCTACTAATACATTATCACCTATAGTAACAGGAGCTACTAAGTTAACATTTGAACCTATAAACGAATTATCTCCTATTATAGTTTTGTGTTTGTTAACGCCATCATAATTACATGTTATTGTTCCACATCCTATATTTATCTTCTTACCTAATTCGCAATCTCCCATATATGATAAATGTGGTACCTTTGTTCCTTCACCAATTATTGCTTTTTTTATTTCAACAAAGCTTCCAACTTTTACTTTATTAGCTAATTTACAGTTTTCTCTTATATAAGCATTTGGACCAATATCACAATTTTCTCCAATTACAACTCCAGATTTTATTGTAGTATTTGGCCTTATTATTGTATCCATTCCAATCTTTACATTATCATATATATATGTGCTATTTAAATCTTCTATTGTAACACCATTTTCCATATGCATTGTATTTATTCTGATTCTTAATATTCTATTTAATATTTCTAATTGTAATTTATTATTTGCTGGTAATGTTTCTGTGTTGTCTTCTAATAAAACCGCTCCAATTTTCAAATCCAAAGCTCTCATCATTCCTATAACATCTGTTAAAAAATAAAGACCTGTTTTATTTTTTTGAAGTTTTTTGATTATATCTAAAATTGTAGAAACATCAAAAATATATACACCTGCATTAATTTCTAAAATATCTTTTTGAGATTCTTCTAATCCTTCTTCTTCAACTATTTTTAATATAGTATTTCCATCTCTTATAATTCTTCCATAGCCTTCTGGCTTCTCTGTTAATGCTGTTAATATTGTAGCTGTGTTATCTTCTTTTTCAGCTTTCTTTATTAATTTTTTTATGGTCTCTGGTTTAACTAATGGAACATTTCCGTTTATAATAAAAACTTTTCCATCTTTTTGTTCTAAATATTTTGCAGATTGCATTATAGCATGACCACTGCCTAAACATTGTTCTTGATATATGTATGATACTTCTTCTTTTAATATTTCTTGAATTTCATCTTTTGTCTCAGGTCCAACAACAACAGCAACATCTTCTATTCCTGCTTTTTTAACAGATTCTACAACTCGTTTTATTACCTCTTTACCATATATTACTTGAGCAAACTGTGTTTTGTGAGATTTCATCCTTTTGTCATTTTTTCCTGCCATTATCAATGCTGATATTTTTTCCATATTACATACCTCCATTTTATAATATTATTCAGCTTTAACAAGTTTATTAATATTATTTATTATAATTATTATATAATTCTATAGCAGTTTGAGGGCTATCATTTCCTTCTTTATTTTTTACAGGAGCAAAGTCCTCTTCCCTCTTTCCTCTTAATATTGTTATATCATTAAAATAATTGAATGCATCAAATATAAAAGCTTCAAATTTATATGCATTTGGTTGTGATGCTTCTATCAGTTCACCATTTTCATCTATGTAATCTGCCTTTTTATGAGCAACATGATATTCCAATTTTTCTTCTGCAATCTTCTTTATGGCATCTATTGCAAATAAATTACACATTATATGTGCTTCTCCATATAATAATTCCCCATTCTCATCTCTTTCTTCTGATAACTCTTTTGGAAGTTCACTATACTCTATTACACCTGGAACTCCATTGCATTTGCAAAATACTCCAACTCTTTCTGTTGGATCTTTTTTAGAAATCGATTTTGACGCTATTTGATTTCCATCATGTATTGTTAATCCTAATAAAATCGGATCAACCATATTTAAAAGAGCATTATCAACAGAGCCAATAAAAACCCATTTTATGCCTCTATTTTCCATGTCTTGTAATACTCCATCAATTTTCATTGCTTTGTATATGCTTCCGTTTCCATCTGAAGCTAGCTTTATAGAATAATTTTTATCTAATAATAAATCTCCATCTTCTGATATAAGAGGTAAATTACCTTGCTTAAAGAACATTATATCATCCTTATTATATCCAAAGTAATTATGCTCTTTAAAGAAAGCTTCTGTTTCGTCATTATTCTCTGTACTTGTCATTATGTACCATGGTAATGAAATGTTGTATTTTGCATTAGCTTTTATCAAATTCTCTGCAAATATTTGAAATAAATACTTAGCCTCTGGTTTCACATCTAGCTTAAAAGTACCCTTAGGTCCTTTATGTCCAAGTCTAGTTCCTTGACCACCAGCCATAGTAACAACTGCATATTGATTATTTTTTATTATATTCTCTCCTAATTTTGTGTATTCATCTTTGGCAACATTAGATAATTTATTTTTATCAATATATTTTAAATGTTCCAACTTTTTCTCTAAAATTTCTGGTTTATGTTTTGTAGTTTCATATAATTTATTCATTTGATTAAAATTTATAGAAAGTATTTGCTTTGCTAAATCTGCCTTTTTATCCTCATCCAATGATTCAAAAATTCTTAGCAGACGCATTTGTTTATTTTCTTGTAATAACTTAACTGCCTCTTCATATTTATTATCCATATAGTGCCTCCTAATTTTATTATATATTGTATAATATTTAATTTTCACTTTTATGTGTATATATTATCACAATGTTATAATATACGCAAGCAAATTTTAACAACATGTAAATCAGCTTTTTCCCATTTAGGCAAAATAATGAGCGATTAAAATCGCCCACTACATAAACTTTATATGCTATACTTAACTAAAAGATTAATATCTCACCTATAAAATTATACAAATTAATCCTCCGCTTCCTTCGTTTACAATTCTCTCCAATGTTTCCTGTAACTTCTCTTGTGCATCTTCCGGCATATGAGAAAGCTTATTCTGTAACCCTTCATTCACAAGCTCATGTAAGCTCTTTCCAAATATATTAGACTCCCATATCTTCTTTGGTTCATTTTCAAACTCAGAAAGTAAATACTCAACTAATTCTTCAGATTGTTTCTCACTACCAACTATTGGTGAAACCTCTGTTTCTATATCAGCTCTTATCATGTGTATAGATGGAGCCCTTGCTTTCAGTTTTACTCCATAGCGAGAACCCTGTTTTACCATCTCTGGTTCATCAAGTATTAATTCATCTATGCTAGGACTTACAATACCATATCCTTTTGTTTTCACCTCCTGCAAAGCATATGATACTTTATCGTAAGACTTTTTAACATTTGCAAAAGATATCATTGTTGAGAACAATTCTCCCTCATTCGAAATTTCAACACCAGAAATCTCTGTAAGAACTTTATAAAATAAATCATCTAATAGATTTATTGTTATATTAATACTCCCCGTACCTAATTGAATGGCATTTATAACAGTAGTATCTATAACGTCAGTCTTTTGTAACTTAGTAATGCCATTATCTATCTGCTTTAATATTCTTACATTTTTAAAAGCCTCTTTTATTTCATCATATAATTCTTCCTTTAACCAATGATCTTCTGGCAAACCATCAACCCATCTTGGAAAATTTATATTTGTATGTTCAATTGGGAACTCGTATAGAACTTTTCCAAAAATTTCATCTATATGATTAATATCTAAGTTTTCGCAATCTGTTGGTATAACCAAAGTATCATATTTATCTTGCAATTTTTCCGCCAAACTCCTAGTATACTCTGATGTTGGATTATTTGAATTTAATACTATTACAAAAGGCTTATTAAGCTCTTTTAATTCTTTTACAACTCTTTCTTCTGCATTTATATAATCTTCTCTTGGAATATCTGTTATACTTCCATCTGTTGTAACCAAAATACCTATTGTAGAATGCTCCTGAATTACTTTTTTAGTTCCAATCTCTGCTGCTTGCTCAAAAGGAATTTCATCATCAGACCATGGCGTTTTTACCATTCTAGGTATATCATCTTCTAAATATCCTATTGCATTATTTACTAAATAACCTACACAATCTACCAATCTCACATTAAGTTTGATGTTCTCACCTACCGTAATTCCAACTGCTTCATTTGGAACAAATTTTGGTTCAGTTGTCATTATAGTTCTTCCGCCCGCACTTTGTGGTAATTCATCTCTTGCTCTTTCTTTTTTATATTCATTATCTATGTTCGGAATAACTAATAAATCCATAAATCTTTTTATGAATGTAGATTTACCCGTTCTAACAGGACCTACAACGCCCACATAAATGTCTCCATCTGTTCTTTTGGCTATATCTTGATATAAAAGATTATCCTCCATTTTTATTTTCCCTCCCTATTTTATATCTAAAGTTCTAAAATGTTTGTACAATAAACTTTATTTAATGTATATTAAGATATTGGTTTTTTATTCCTGTATTGAACATAAATTTAAATTATTTTTAGAATATTTTTTTAACTTTTGCCAATACTAAACAAAAATGGAAATTACAAATTTGCCAGATAATATTTTTTAATCACTATGAAAGGACTGAAATTTTTATGAAGGAGAATTCCACCTTTAATTATATAAAAAATTTATTTCAAGATTTCTTCAAAATAAAAAATACAAATGACTATGATTTTACATTAGAAACCTCTACAAATCCAATAGTTAATAAATCCAAAGAATCTGATATTAATAAATTAACCCTAGAAGATCAAACAATAAAAGATAATTCTCCCAAAAAGGTCTTTCCTATGATAGATCTAAATTTAGAATACATGAAGGTACGCTATAACAGCATGATAAATTCTGATATTCAAATTAGAGAGTTTACTTTAAATGCTAGAAATAGACAGTATAAAGCATTTTTAGTATATATAGATGGTATGACAAACCAAGATATTATGAATAATTATATTTTAAAACCTTTAATGTTAAAAAATACCGCCAACTCTTTTGATGGAAATCAAAACAAGGTAATTTCTGAGGTTGTAACAAACAATATAACTGTAAGAAAAATAAAAAAATTTGATATTGCAGAATATATATCTTCTTGTTTATTGCCACAAAATACTTTAGAAAAAACCTCAAGCTTTGACGACCTTGTTAACGGTATTAATGCAGGTAATTGTGCTCTTTTTATTGATACTCTAGATGTTGCTTTTAATATCGAAGTTAAAGGTTTTGAAAAGAGAAGTTTAGACAGTCCAAATAACGAAATTGTTATACGTGGCTCACAAGTTGGATTCACAGAAAATTTGCGTACAAATACGTCTTTACTTAGAAGATATGTTAACAACGAAAATTTAATAATAGAATCTACTACTCTCGGTGCAATCAGTCAGACTCCGTGTGCTATATGTTATTTAAAAAATGTAGCAAACAGTGATTTAATTGCTGAAGTTAAATATAGAGTTAACAATTTAAAAATAGATTACTTAATCTCATCAGGTCAACTTGAACAGTTAATACAAGATAATGAGAATGTATCGTTACCTCAGCTTATCCCTACCGAACGTCCCGATAGAGCAACAAATAATCTTTTTGAAGGTCGTGTTGTTGTTATTGTTAATGGTAGTCCTTATGTATTAATAGCACCTGCTACATTTACAGATTTTATTAATTCCCCAGAAGATTCAAATGAAAAACATCAATATTCAAATTTTATACGAGTATTAAGAATGGTTGCACTTTTTATAAGTATCTTGTTACCAGGATTTTATATGGCTATTAC
Organism: uncultured Clostridium sp.; assembly: GCA_900556135.1. GTDB lineage: Bacteria > Bacillota > Clostridia > TANB77 > CAG-508 > UMGS1901. The sequence continues at coordinate 8,281 of USNR01000035.1, forward strand.
TAATTTTCATCAGGAATTAATACCCACCGAATTATTGTTCGCAATTGAAGCCTCGAGAGAAACTGTTCCATTCCCAATTCTGTTTGAAATTTTAGTAATGGAATTTTCTTTTGAAATAATAAGAGAAGCCAGTATTCGTGTTCCTAATCCAATTGGTCCGACTCTTGGAATTGTTGGTGCACTGATTTTAGGGCAAGCAGCAGTTGATGCAAGTATTGTAAGTCCAATACTAATAATAATAGTTTCTTTAACTGCCATATGCTCTTTTGCAATACCCGATTTATCACTTGGATTTCATGCAAGAATATCTAGGTTTATTTATATTGTTCTAGGTGCTATAACAGGTTTTCTTGGAATTGCCAGTGGTTTAATAGTCCACACTGCTATTATTTGTAGTATGAAATCGTTTGGAGTTTCTTATATAGAACCTACTATTTTTACTAACACTAATTCTGGAAAAGGTATAATATTGAAGCCTGTTTGGCAAAGAGAGGATCGTTCTGAATTTTTAAAAACTAAAAGACCTAAAGAACAACCAAAAATAAGTATGACATGGAAATATAAATATTAATTTTTAGAAAGGAAGGTTTTGTATGAATAATACTTTAACAAAAGTAACTACCATAGAAGCGGTTTGTTTTATTATTGTTACTACTGTTGATAGAATAATTTTAAATTTGCCACAATCAATCTTACAAATTTGTGGTTCTTCTTCCCTTCTTAATATTATCTATATAACTGCTATTGCTGTTATATTTACATTTATACTAATTGCATTGTTTAAAAAATTTTTAAGTTATGACATCGTAGATGTATCCGAGTTTTTAGGTGGTAAAACTTTAAAAACTATAATTGGTGTTTGCATAATAATATATTTATTGGTTTTTTCAAGCTTATTAATGCGTAATTTTACCGAAGTTATTCATTCTCTTTATTACAGTCAATCTACCATATTATACTTATTAGGATTTTTTGTTGTAACTACAATAATTTCAAATTTCATTGGTGAAAACTCAGTTTTTAAGATTAATGTGGTTGTTATGATAATAATGTTTTTCTCTTTGCTTATAACATTTATATCAGTTTCACCTAATATAGTATGGCAAAGAATTTACCCTATTCTTGGTAATGGTGCTAAACAAACATTTTTCAGTGGATTGAGTAATATCTGTACATTCAATGGGCTTATAGGTTTATATTTTATTTTGCCAATACTTTCTGAGAAGAAAGATTATAAAAAAGTATCTTTTATAAGTGTAGCAATCATTAGCCTACTTTTGCTATTATCTACTGCGTGCTTGTTACTTTCTTTAAGTTTTAGCACTAGTGTTAAAGATATTTCTTCTATATATACTTTAATTAGCAATAACGAATTTGGAAATTTCCTCCAACATCCGGAATCATTGTTTGTATTTTCTTGGATTTTGTCTATTATGTCATATTTGGATTTGATAGTACTATTTGTTGTTCGTTTCTCGAAGAAATTAACTAATATAAAGAATAGTAAAATATTGATAATTCCTGTATGTTTAATTATGTTTATAATTGCTTTAATTCCTCAAAATATTGTTCAAACAAGGAATTTAGAGAATTTTATATATAATTATATAACTATTCCGATTATATTCTTTATATTCCCTGTAATTTTGATTTTAGGAAATATTAAGGCAAAAAGGAAACAGGTATCAAATGCAAAGCTACTAACATCTAATTAATTTTTTGAAAGGATTGTATAAGAATTATGAGCAAACTATATACTATATTATTCAAATTATTTATATTGATAATCATTATTGCAGTTGTTGGTTTTGGACTTTCTGGCTCTTATGCTTCTCAAAGTATTGATAAACTTGCTTATGTTGTAGCTTTAGCTATAGATTATGGTGATAATAACAATTTAAAATTGACTATTCAACTTGCAAATCCTAAAAGCTTTTCTTCTGAATCTTCTTCATCATCTTCTCAGTCCTCGGCTTCTGTTCTTTCTTCGGTTGAATGTTCTAGTATTGAATCTGGAATTAATTTGCTGAATAGTTATATTAGTAGAAATGTTAATTTGTCACATTGTAAAGCTATTTTGATTTCTGAAGCGATTGCCTCTAGGGATTTATCTCAATACATTTATGATTTATGTAATAATATTCAGGTTAGTCCTCATGCTACCATAATAATTACCAAATGCAATACCATCGATTTCTTGAAAATGTCTAATCCCATTTTAGAATCATTCTCTGCTAGGTATTATCAAGTAGCTCCCGAGTCAAGTAAATATACTGGGTATACTAATGCTGTATCATTAATCGATTTTTTAAATTTCATGTTGGATACTTCTAGACAACCCGTAGCAGCCTTAGGAGATATAAATACAACAGCTACTCATTCTAAAAATTTAAATTCAGAAGTTTTAAATAAAGATAGTTCTTATGTTGCTGGTGAATCGCCAATTACATCTAGCAATCAAGTAGAAAGCATGGGAGTTGCTGTTTTTCAAAATGGTAAATTAGTTGGCGAATTAAATGGATTAGAGTCAATTTGCCATATGATAGTATCAGGCGAACTCCAGTCTTGTAATATACAAATTTCTGACCCAAAAGGTCATCCTGCTGATATAAATGTAAATCTAAAACTTAGAGGAAAACCTAAATATAAATTAGAATTTATAAATGGTTTTGCATATATAAAGATTGATGTTAAATTAAGCGTTAGAATTCTTTCTATAGATTCTGAATGTGATTATTCTGATTCGGCTATTATAAAGTCTTTGGAAGATGAAATAAATTCGTATATGCAAAAAACGATTTTAGATTATCTATATAAAACAGCTAAAAAATATAATTCTGATATTGACGGTTTTGGTAGATTTGCAGTTAAATATTTTAAAACAACTGATGAATGGAAAGATTACAACTGGTTGCAAAACTATAAAAATAGTTTTTTCAGTGTTAATGTTGATTCAAAATTAAAGTCTGGATATAGCTATATAAGTATATCTTAAAACCATTCAACTAAAATTATATAACAGCCACAAGGTACTTTCCCTTAAGTGGCTGTTATTTATGAATTTATATATTATCATTAAACTCTTACACTATTCATTATATAAATATATTACACAAAAAATTTATTTCAGGTTTGTTCTATGAAAACATCTCTTCAATTTCATCTTCATATATTACTTCTTTTTGAATTAAAACTTCTGCAAGTTTATCTAACTTATCTCTATGTTCTAGTAATATTTGTTGTGCATTGCGATATGCTTCATCAATTAATATTTTTATTTCAGCACCAATTGCGTCTTCCATTCTATCTCCAAATAATTGCATTTGATATGGATCTCTTTCTAAGTTTATACTTATTGGTCCTATATCATCACTCATACCATAAATTGTAATCATTTTTTTAGCAATATCAGTAGCAACTTCTAAATCATTACTTGCACCTGTTGAAATATCATTTAATACTATTTTTTCTGCTGCTCTACCACCTAGCAATGCTATTAATTTTTCTTTCATTTCTGTTTTAGAAACATAGCATTTGTCCTCAGTAGTTTTATACATTGTATATCCACCTGCTACTCCTCTTGGTATAATAGATATTTCTTTTATGTCTTTTTGAGTTTCTAAGAATTTACTTACAACAGCATGTCCTGCTTCATGATATGCTGTTAGTTTTTTATCTTTTTCAGATATTATTCTACTATGTTTTTCTATTCCAACAGTTACTTTCTTAACAGCATCGTCAATATCTTTATTTGTTATACTCTCATCTTCTCTAATCGTTGCAATAATAGCTGCCTCGTTTAAAATATTAGCAAGCTCTGCACCTGTAAATCCTGCTGTATTTGCAGCAATAGATTTTAAATCCACGTCTTCTGCAAGCTTTTTATCTTTACTATGGATTTTTAATATTGCTTCTCTACCATTTAAATCAGGTAACGCTATAGTTATTTGTCTATCAAATCTTCCTGGTCTTAATAACGCTTTATCTAACATCTCTGGCCTATTTGTTGCAGCTAATACTATTACAGTATGATCTGAATTAAATCCATCCATTTCAACTAATAATTGATTTAATGTTTGATTGTTTTCTGTTTCTGCTCCTG
>USNR01000036.1 GCA_900556135.1 uncultured Clostridium sp.
CTGGATTATTAAAATTATCGGTTAATGCCTGAACATCTGCAATTAATATATATGGATCATATAGTCCTGAATTCTGCATCTCTACTCTTTTCTGTAGAGAACCAAAATAATGTCCTATATGTAATCTTCCTGTTGGTCTGTCACCTGTTAATATTCTTTTTTTATCTGCCATAGTTATCACATTCCTTTTTCTATCTTAATTTAGTGCTTTCTTCAATTTAAACTAAGGTATATTTTAACATATTTCTTGCCAAAAATCTATAATTTATAAAAAAAAGAACACTTATTAATTGTTACTTTACAATCAATAAGTGTTACATTTAATATCTCGTTAAATTATTTGCTTGCTGTTGCTTTTTTTGCTGTAGTTTTCTTTGCTACAGTTGTTTTTTTGCTTTCTGCTTTTTTAGCTTTTGGAGCTTCTACCTTTGCAGATTTAGCTTTTAATTCTTCAGCAGTATAAACACTAACTTGTTTTTTATCTCTTCCTAGTCTTTCGAACTTAACCATACCAGTTACTTTTGCATATAATGTATCATCGCTTCCAATTCCAACATTTTTACCTGGATGGAATTTTGTTCCTCTTTGTCTTACTAGTATATTTCCAGCTGGTACAACTTGACCATCTGCTCTTTTTAAACCAAGACGTTTAGATTCACTATCTCTACCGTTCTTAACACTACCTTGACCTTTTTTATGAGCCATTTTGTTTCACTCCTTTCGGTAATAATATAATTTATATATCATTTCAATTTCAAATTTAATAATTAAGCCTTAGCTTCTTTTTTAGCTTCTGTCTTTGTTTCCTTAACTTCAGCTTTCTTTTCTGCTTTTTCAGCAGCTGTTTTTATAGATGTTATCTCAACCTTTGTATATGGTTGTCTATGTCCTTGAGTTCTTCTATAGTTCTTTTTAGCTTTGTATTTGTAAACTATTATCTTTTTACCTTTACCATTAGCTACTACTTTTCCCTCAACCTTAACACCTTTAACGTAAGGAGCTCCTACTTCTACTTTTTTGTCGTCTGATACTAAAACTACTTTATCAAAAGTAACTTTTTTACCTTCTTCAACATCTAATTTTTCGAAGAAAACTACATCTCCTTCTGCTACTTTGTATTGTTTTCCACAGCTTTCGATTATTGCGTACATTATTTGTACACCTCCCTTTATATGTATACTCGCTAAGCATAAAATTCAAGGCAGTTAGTTATTATTATCATTTCGTGATATAATACTAGCATTTAGTTGCCCGACCCAGGCGGCTTACAGGTATCAATTTTATCATATAACTTAGCTATTGTCAACCGATTTTTAATAATTTTTCCAGTGTTTGCTTGATACTTCTTGTTTTTCTAATCCGTAACATTATTATTTTACTTTCTTAGTCTTTTTGGCTGACGTATTTTTCTTTGTAGATTTTGCTTTAGTCTTTCTAGCCTTAGTTTCTTCTTCTGGATTCCATGGCTCACCTACTTTAGGCTTATTCCAAGATATAAATTTACATGAGTCATCTGTATTTTTATTGTTCTCACAAATATAATAATTCTTTCCTCTTTTCGTTTTACGCACCTGTACTTTTCCTCCGCAAACTGGACATGGAACATCTATTGTTACAACAAATGGTTTTACATTTTTACACTCAGGATAACCTGGACATGCTAAAAATTTTCCATACCTTCCCATTTTAACAACCATCATTCTTCCACACAATTCGCATGGTATATCTGTAACTTCGTCTTCTAATTTAACATGTTCTAATTCTGTTTCAACTTTTTCTAATTCTTTTTCAAATGGACCATAAAACTCTCTTATTACTTTTTTCCACTCTTCTTTTCCTTCTGCTACTTGATCAAATTCTTCTTCAACTTTAGCTGTAAATTCCACATTTATTATATCTGTAAAATTCTCTGTTAGAAGCTTGTTTACAACCTTACCAAGTTCAGTTGGAAGTAATTGTTTTTTATCTTTTTCTATATAATGTCTTTCCAATATTGTAGTAATTGTTGGAGAGTACGTACTTGGTCTTCCAATTCCCTTAGACTCAAGTTCCTTAACCAAGCTTGCTTCTGTATACCTTGCAGGTGGCTCTGTGAAGCTTTGTTTTGGTTCTAATTTTTGCTTTATAACTTCTTGATTTATTTCTAGGTCTGGTATTGATGTACTTTCTTCGTCATCCTCTTTGCCGTCATTTCCTTCAACATATAAAGTCATAAAACCTTTAAATTTTAAATTCTGACCACTCGCTTTAAAATTGTTATTGTTAACATCTATATTTACATTGATTGTGTCATACACAGCAGCCGACATCTGGCTTGCAATAAATCTATTATATATTAATTTATATAGTTTATATTGTTCTGTAGTTAATGAATCTTTTATTTTTTCTGGATTTAATTCTACATATGTTGGTCTGATACCTTCATGAGCATCTTGTGCATTACCATTTGTTTTGTAATATCTGTTTTCGTAATAGCTTGCCCCATAAGTTGTAGATATATATTGTTTTGCTGCACTCCTTGCTTCTTCTGAAATTCTTGTAGAATCTGTTCTCATATACGTAATAAGACCTACTGAACCCTTTTCTGGAACTTTAACACCTTCATACAAACCTTGAGCTATAGACATAGTTCTTTTTAATGTAAATCCTAATTTTCTAGAGGCTTCTTGTTGCATCGTGCTTGTTGTAAATGGTGGTGCCGGAGTTCTTTTCTTTTCTCCTTTTTTCACATCAGTTACAATATATTTTCCATTCTCAATTTCTTTTAATACACTGTCTACTTCTTCTTTTTTATGAAGTTCTTTTTTCTTACCATCTTTTCCATAATATTTGGCTTCAAAAACTTTCTTTGTTTTTTCATCTTTTACAGTTGCATATATGTTCCAATACTCCTCTGGAATAAAATCTTCGATTTCTTTTTCCCTATCGCAAATCAATTTAACAGCAACTGATTGAACTCTACCTGCAGATAGTCCTGGCTTTACTTTTTTCCATAGTAAAGGACTAATTTTGTATCCGACAATTCTATCTAATACACGTCTTGCTTGTTGCGCATCAGTTAAATTCATGTCTATTTTTCTCGGCTTTTTTATAGATTCTTGTACAGTTTCCTTAGTAATTTCGTTAAAAGTAACTCTACAAATACTATCTTCTGGAATATCTAATATATGTGCTAAATGCCATGCAATCGCTTCTCCTTCACGATCAGGGTCAGTTGCAAGATACACTTTTTTTGCATCTTTAGCATCCTTTTTTAAAGACTTTATTAAATCTCCTTTTCCTCTAATATTTATATATTCAGGCTCAAAATCATTTTCGATATTAATTCCTAATTTAGATTTAGGTAAATCTCTAATATGTCCCATAGAAGCAACAACCTTTGTACTTCCTCCTAAAAACTTTTTAATGGTATTTGCCTTTGCAGGTGATTCAACTATTATTAATTTGTCTGCCATTATAACCTCCATATTATTTAAGTGTATTTATTTTAGACTATTTTTATATATTTTGCAAGCCCCTTTCAGCCTTTACGGCAGTTGCATATGCAACTGCCGATATAATTTACTTGTTTTTTGTTAATTTTGTTATTTCTTTCCAGATTCTATCTTCTACATCATATACAGCCATTTTCCTTGCAGCTTCTCCCATAGATTTTAATGTTTTACTATTTTCTATAATATTATTGATATTTTCATTTAAATTATTCTCATTTAGTTCATTATTTAAAATAACTCTTGCTGCTCCATTTTTTTCAAACACTCTACTGTTTTCTTCTTGTCTGTTTGCACTACTACTTGGTAAAGGTATAAATACTGCTGGCTTTCCAAGTAGTGCAAGTTCAGTTAAAGTCATTGCTCCGCTTCTAGCTACTACTAAATCTGAAATTCCCATAATCTCATCCATATTATATATGTATGGCAATACCTTAACATTATTTAATCTGTCTATATCCATTCCATTCTTTTTTAATTCTTCTTTTACGTTTTCGTATTGTCCTTGTCCTGCTGCCCATATTATTTGGTAATTCTTATTTAACTTATTTACTATCAATTTAACCATAGCATCATTTATTGCTTTGGCACCTTGACTACCTCCGAAAACTAAAACTAACGGCATATTATGTATAAATCCTGTCTTATACATAATTTCTAACCTTTGGCTTTCAGTTATATTTAAAGGTTTAACCTTTGTTGGTGTTCCTGTATATACCACGTTTTTCGCTTTAGGTAAATATTTCTTAGCCTCTTCTAATCCTACTAATATTGTATCTGTTTTCTTTACTAACATTCTAACAGCTAGTCCAGGATATGCATTGCTTTCATGTAGCATTGTTGGAATATTTAGGCTATGGGCAGCAGATATTACAGCTCCACAAATATAACCTCCCATTCCTATTACAATATCTGGCTTAAAGGCTTTTAATATCTTTTTAGCAGTTCCAAATCCTTTTATAGTTTTTATAGTTTTCTTTATGTTTTCTATGTTTATTTTTTTGCTAAATCCATATGCATCAATTGTTTCTAATTTATATCCCGCTCTTGATACGAGATCTTTTTCCAATTGTTTTCCTGTTCCTATAAATATTATTTCTGAATTTGGTTCTTCTTCTTTTATTTTATTAGCAATAGCTATTCCTGGGTTTATATGTCCCCCAGTTCCAGCAGCTGCAATTACAACTTTCATAAGTCTTTTCCTTTCATTTAGTATCTTATACCAGGAAAGTAATTCTTTCCTATTATATTTGCTTTTACTAATTCTATTATTCTTAAACTTTTGCAGTTGAACGTGAAATATTTAGCAATATTCCACATGCTGTCAACAATAATATCAATGCTGTACCTCCATAGCTAAAGAATGGTAACGGCATACCTGTTGTTGGTATTGATGCCGTAACAACAGCAATATTGATTATTGCTTGAATGGCTACTAATGTAGTAATTCCTATTGCCATTAAGCTTCCATACATATCATCAGCCTTCATTGATATTACTATTCCTCGCCATACAAATATAGCAAATAATAATAATACAACAATACAACCAACAAATCCCAATTCCTCGGCTAATATTGCAAAGATGAAATCGTTTTGTGGCTCAGGTATGTACAAATACTTTTGCTTGCTCTCACCTAAACCAACTCCAAATAATCCACCAGATCCTATTGCATATAAACTTTGAATCATTTGATATCCTGTTCCTGTTGCATCAGACCATGGATCAAAAAATGTTTTTATTCTATCAATTCTAAAGCTTGCTGATTCATTTCCTTGCCCTTTTATAAATAACAATATCACACCAAATATTCCAGCTCCTCCAGCCCATGCAAAATACATAAATCTTGTTCCTGCCATAAGCATCATAACTGTAGTTATAGAACCTATTACCAAAGAAACACTTAAGTGGTTTTGAACAAAATATAATATTGCAATTGGTGGGATTAAAAACACAAATGGTTTTACGAAACCTCTCCAAAAATCAGTTAATTCTTTTTTGTAATCAGTTAAATAAGATGCGTAAAAGATTATCATTCCTATTTTTGTAATTTCCGAAGGTTGGAACTGTCCTAACCCTGGAATTTTAATCCATCTTGTAGCTCCATTTACAGACTTTCCGAAGACCTGGAACTAATACTAATAGCAAAACTCCAACCGAAACAGCATAGATAATCCAATAGTATTTTTTGTAAAATCTATAATCTATTTTAGAAACAACCAACATTATTCCAATTCCTAATATAGCACAAAAAAACTGCTTTTTAAAATATGTATAGCTATCTCCATTGTCACTTAAAGAAGATGGTGCACTTGCTGAAAGTACCATTACAACACCTAAAGCCAGTAACAAAAATATTGTTACTAGTAAAATGTAATCTAATTTATTATTTAAAAAGCTAGAAAACTTTTTTACTTTTTTCTTTTTTGTACCATTTGCCATTTGTTTGTTCCTTTCTATTTTAGCTTATCATATTAGCATTTTAGCTCTTTTGTTATTTTCTATTTTTACCTTTGATATAACTGTAATATTTATAGTCATACCAAATTTCCAATTATACATTAAATTGCCATCAACCCTATTATACATGCAACCAAAGTAACTAAACTAAACACTGTAACAACTTGATTTTCATTCCAGCCAGATAGTTCAAAATGATGATGTAATGGTGCCATTTTAAATATTCTTTTTCCTGTTCTTTTATAATGAGCAACCTGTATAATATCAGATAAAGTTTCTAATACTGGTATTATAGCAATTATAATTAGTAATAATGGCATCTGCAAATAAATAGCCATTACAGATACAGCTCCTCCTAATAACAAAGATCCTGTATCTCCCATAAATATTTTAGCTGGATGTAAGTTGAATAGTAAAAATGCTAGGCATATTCCTATTAAGCTAACACCTAATAATACTATTTCTTTTATTCCTAAAACAATACCTACTACTGTTAAACATGTTAATATTATTGTTGTTACACTTGTACTTAACCCATCTATACCGTCAGTTAAATTTATTGCATTCGTTGTTGCAAGCATTACAAGTATAGTAAATGGAATATATATTATTGCCGGAAGGGTAACACTTGTTTTAGCAAATGGAATAAATATTGCTGTTCCAATATTTAGAAATTTTACTAAATATATTGTAAATGCCACTGCAATTATAAGTAATCCAAACATTTTATATGCAGGTTTTAATCCCTCTGTATTGCCTAAAATAAGTTTTCTAAAATCATCTACAAAACCAACTAATCCAAATCCAATTGCTGTTGATGCTAACACTAATAAATTTTTAGCAACTACTGGTTCCATTTCAGAATAGTCAACATATAAAAATATCGAAATTACCAATAATGCAATCATCATTGCAATTCCACCCATTGTAGGAGTTCCTTGCTTTTTGAGATGTGATTTTGGTCCATCATCCCTTTCGTTTTGCCCTATTTTTTTTCTTTTTATTATTGGAATTACAATTAATGAACACACAATGCCTAAAGCAAATGCCAATAATAATACTTTAATTTGATACCCCATGTTAAATTTCTCCTTTGATTATTTCATTAACAATTATTCTTTCATCAAATGGATACTTTACTCCATTTATTTCTTGATATGGCTCATGACCTTTTCCTGCTAATAATATCAAGTCTTTTTTGTTTGCCATATTTATTGCATATTTAATAGCTTCTACTCTATCTACTATACATACATATTTCCCTTTAGTCTTTTTTATTCCCTCTTCAATTTCAGATACAATTGCTTCTGGATCTTCTGTTCTAGGGTTATCTGAAGTTATTATTGTAAAATCAGCAATTTTTCCAGATATTTCCCCCATTTTTGGACGTTTAGCAGTATCTCTATCTCCTCCACAACCAAATACTGATATAACTCTTCCTCTTGTATAACTTTTAACAGCTCGTAATATATTTTCTAAGCTTTCTGGAGAATGTGCATAATCTATCATTATTACTAAATCCTTACTATTATTCACAAGTTCAGAACGTCCTGGAACTCTAACATCTAATAATGATTCTTTTATTTTTTCTGCATCACAACCTAGTTTCATTGCGACACTAATAGCTGCCAAACTATTATACACGCTAAATCTGCCTGGTATACCAACTTTAACTCTTTCGTTTCTTTCTCCAATTTTAACTTTAAAATCCACATAAGAATTTGTTATAGTTATATCCTTTGCTAATAAATTACATGAATTATCTATTCCATATGTTTTTATATCACATTCTGGTAATAATTTTGGAACTTTCGCAACTTGCAAGTCATCAGCATTAACAAAACCATATTTACACATTTTCATCAATTTCAATTTTGATTCAAAATAATCTTTCATATCTGGATGCTCTTTTGGACTTATATGGTCTTCTGAAAAATTTGTAAATAAACCAATATAAAATTCGCATCCTGCAACTCTATTTAGTTTTAAGCTTTGTGACGAAACCTCCATTACAACAATCTCGCACCCATCCTCAACCATTTGAGCTAATACTTTTTGTAGCTTAATACTTTCTGGCGTTGTTCTATCGCTATCTTCTAACTTCTTATCTCCACTATATATAGCAATTGTTCCAATTAATCCAGTTTTATGTCCTTGCTTTTGAAACATCTCTTTCATCATATATGTTGTTGTTGTTTTTCCCTTAGTTCCTGTTACTCCTATTAATTTTATTTTCTTTGAAGGATTATCGTAAAAATTGCAAGCACAAATCGCCATTGCATATCTTGCATCTGGAACAACTATTAATGTAACATCGTCTGGTACAGCAACACTTTTTATATCAAAAGTATCATCTACTAAAATTACTTTAGCACCATTTTTTATCGCGTCTGGTATATACTTTGTTCCATCTGTTGTAAAACCTTTTATTGCAAAGAACATACTACCATCTTTTACTTCTTTTGAATTATTTTCAATAGTTGTTACTTCTCTATCTAGCTCTCCTTTCGCTTTTATTCCATCAATTCCTAATAAAATTTTCTTTAAATTCATAATATTCATCCCTTCTTAAAGGTAGCCTTACTCTAAGGCTTTTAATATTCATAGCATATAGCAATTGCTATTTTTGCCAATTTTCCAATAACATTATATAATTAAAAATTTAATTTGTATAGAGCTATATTGTAATTTTTATAAATTTTATACTATATACTATTCTTTCATGTTTTTACTTATGTCCATTTTTGACATATACGATTTTATTCTATTTCTCAGTGTTTTCATGCAAAATCATAAATTGCCTAAAAATAATATATTAATGACATTTCCATCAGAAAACAAGTAGAAAAATTTTAGTTTTTCTACTTGTTTTCTGATGCCTCATTTTTTTCTTGCTTTAAATTTTCTCCATATTCTTTTAAGTATTCTTCTCTTACATTATTACCATTATCTATATAATGGTCTTTCCCCATTTGGTAAACATCATATTGCTTTTATCTTTTAGAAAAATCTTTTTTATTATTTCCAATTCATTTTCTGTTACTTTTAAACAAATTTTTAATTAGATTAAATATTTTTTTTAACCATTTTTCTTCATGCACAATAGTCATTCTTGTTTCTTCAAATTTTTTTTCTTCCTGTGGTACAATTCTATTTCTGTTTTTTAATATATTATCCGGATTGTATTTTTCTCTTAGCAGCGCTTCATTTTTTATCTGATTTTTTTCTAATACTATATCTAATTTTTCTCTTTGTTTTTCATTTGCAAAGTATCCTTCAAAAAGTGATACAATTATTGCATTAGCTTCCATAGAAATATTTTGTTTTTTTAATTCTATTTCAGGTTTTATATGAAATTCGTACTCTTTGTCCATATTCTTTTCAAAAAAACGTATATTTTCTTCTGGTATCTTATTAATATCATTTTTCGGAAAAAATTTTAATATTTCTAATACTTCTGTATATGCTCTTGCATATTTTACATTATTCACCTTTGTTCTTCCTCTCTTATAGTATCTAGCATTGGTCTCATCTCTTTTTGACATCTATTAATATCAGCTTTTGTAACACCACTTTCTAAGGCATTGGTTACAGCTTCCCTCATTGTTATTTGTTCTTTAGTAGCAACCTTTTGTTGTAAGGTATCTAAATACTTATCATAACTTGCCAGATATTCTTTTAAACTAGCATTATCTTCCATATCGGTTTTAAAATTAAGCAAATTAGCTCCCAATTGACCTATACCAATATTTTCACCTTTTATTTTAGCTGCATTTATACTTTGATCGCTCCAATAAGCCAAATACCTTTTGTCATCTTCTCCAAAATCTGATGTTAGACTTAATCCAGGAATATATTCTTGATCTTGCATAATAATATTATCGAAAAATTTCTGAGTATCCTTTCTTCCCTTTTCATCTAATTCTCCATATATACTATTTCCATATTGTTGATATAATTGTAGTAATTCTTTATTTTCTAAAATTTGTTGCTGTGTATGAGTTAGTCTACCTTTTATTACATCTTCAGCTCTTTGTTGTGTTAAATATGGAAGTATACCTATAACTGTGTCAAAATCGAACCCCTTTTCTTCTTCCATAATAGCTAATTGAATTTCTCCATGCAATCTTTTATTAAATATATTGCTTGCTTTTTCGATAGCGATAGCTTTACTTCCATCATTTTCTTTACCTTTACTTGTTTTCACTACTTCTTCTATTACTTCTTGTGAAACTTTAATTCCATTTTGCTCCTGCAAGGTTGTACATAGGAAACTTAAATATTTAGGATTCTCAAAATCTATTCCACAGCAATATGGTAAACTTATTTTTTCTCCTTCTTTCCTTTCTTGTTTCCATACTTTCAAACTCTCTGAAAAATCCAAAATATTTTCATAATTTTCCTCTTCTTCTGCTTCTTTCGAAAGAAAGTGTGGTGTTATTTCCCATCCATTTTCTTTCATTATTTCATATAATCTCATCGTATTTGCTCCAGCTTGTATCCAATTATCTTGACCTATATGTTGTACATTATATCCTAATTCGTCTAAAAATGGATTTACATATTCTACAATATTTTCATCATCAACTCCAACAGCCTCTATTCCAGGAACATTTTTCTTAACATCTTCCAGTTCTACATTTGGACATAATATATATGCCCCCTCCGGAATTTTTACACTTCCCTTTGAGTAAAAATCTACACCTTTTCCTCCAACAAACTTTTCTTTTTCTATTTTATTTAGTGGAATTATTATACCATATTTACTATTATTCCAATTTCCAAACATATGGCTTGAAACCGCACCATTCACCGAAAAATGAACAGTGTCTCTTTGTCTCATTATTATATATTCTCTTCCTGCATATTCTCTTTTCAAAGGTATTTTTGCATCTTTAGGTGATTTTATAACTCCATCTTGTGGTAAATAATCCGTTAAATGTACTAATACTAAATCATCTATTTTATTTATTGGCTTTCCCATTTCATATTCTTTATCTTTAAATTCTTTTGTTAACATATCTTTCTCCTGAAACATTATTTACAACATTTTATATCATATACGTACAAATTCGTCAACATGCATGTACTATAAATATGGAAGCAAGATATGGAGACTATAAATTGCAATACCTTCTCACCACAAACAACACCTTGAATTTTAAAAATTCAAAGCGTTGATCATTGCATTTTATATTTTATTTTTCTGAAATTTTTGCTTCCTCTATTTCTTCATCAGTTGCATTTACATATTTTTTTATTGTTTCAATCTCTAAATTATCGTTTACCATTCTTTTTATTACTTCAATTTTATTTTTTCGTTCTCCTATTTGTTCTCCAATTTCCTTTCCCTCTCTAATTCCAGTATTATATAATGCTTTTTCATCCATTATGGCTTTCTGTCTTAATTCCGCTAATCTTTCCATTTTTTCGTCTTCACTCATCTCTCTTACTGTCACTACTGCTTTTTTTACATCCTCATTCTTTTCCATAATCTCCTTTACCTCCTCAGAGTTAGGATCTTCTAAAAACATTACCCATTGGTTCTTTTTATTTTCCTTATCCTTTTGGTATGTCTCTCTTATCCTCTTCAGATTTATTATACGTATTTCTAGCAAGTCTGTCAACACTTTCTC
>USNR01000037.1 GCA_900556135.1 uncultured Clostridium sp.
TTTCACCACCTATTTCAGTTTCCTTTTTAACAAATTTACACTTAACAGATAGTTTGTTTGCAGCTAGTCTTAATGCTTCTCTTGCTGTATCTTCTGGAACACCTGCAATTTCAAACATAACTCTACCAGGTTTTACTATAGCTACCCAGTATTCAACTGAACCTTTACCTTTACCCATACGAGTATCTGCTGGTTTCTTTGTTATTGGTTTGTCTGGGAATATTGTAATCCAAACTTTACCACTTCTTTTTATATATCTATTCATAGCAACACGGGCTGCTTCTATTTGATTAGAAGTTATTTGTCCTAGTTCTAATGATTGTAAACCATATTCTCCGTTTACTACCTTATTTCCTCTTGTTGCCTTTCCTCTATTTCTACCTTTTTGTTGTTTTCTATATTTTGTTCTTTTTGGCATTAATGGCATTATTTGTCTCCTCCTTCCTTTTGCTCCTTCTTAGCTGGAAGTACTTCTCCTTTATATATCCAAACTTTTACACCGATTTTTCCATATGTTGTATCTGCTTCTGCAAATCCATAATCTATATCAGCTCTTAAAGTTTGAAGTGGTATAGTACCATCTTTGTAGAATTCAGTTCTTGCCATATCAGCACCACCAAGTCTTCCTGATACAGCTGTCTTTATTCCTAAAGCACCTGATTTCATTGTTTTTTGCATACATTGTTTCATAGCACGTCTGAATGAAATTCTTCTTTCCAATTGTCCTGCTATATTTTCTGCAACTAGTTGAGCGTCCATATCTGGGTTCTTAACCTCAACTATATTTAAGTTTACATCTTTATTAATCATTTTTTGTAATTCAGCTTTTAAGCTTTCTGCCAAATTTCCACCTTTTCCTATTACTAGTCCAGGTTTTGCTGTATATACGTTAACTTTTACGAACTTAGCTGTTCTTTCAATCTCTATTTTTGAGATTCCGCTAACATATAATTTCTTTTTAACATATTCACGGATTTTATGGTCTTCTACAAGATATTCTCCAAAATGTTTTGAATCTGCATACCATTTTGAATTCCAGTCTTTAATAACGCCGACTCTTAATCCGTTAGGATCCATTTTTTGTCCCATTTTCTATAATCCTCCTTTTTTATTAGTCTCTTTCTCTTAAAACTATTGTAATATGGCTAGTTCTCTTTCTAATTCTTACTGCTGAACCTTTTGCAGCTGGTCTAATTCTCTTTAATGTTGGACCTTGGTTTGCATATACTTCAGCTACATATAATTTTTCATGAGCCATTCCATGATTATTCTCCGCATTTGCTATTGCTGATTTTAATAATTTTTCAATTATCTCTGATGATGCTTTTGGAGTAAATTTTACTATTGCTAAAGCTTCGTCTACACTTTTTCCTCTTATTAAATCTATTACGATTTTAACTTTTCTGCTTGATATTCTAGCATATTTTAATGTAGCTTTTGCTTCTGGTATTGCTTCCACAGCTTTTACTTCTTTGCTAACTTCTGTCTTTGTTTTTTCCAATTTCTTTACCTCCTTCTTTTCGGCTACTAAATCTTAATTTTATTTCTTAGTTGTTTTTTCTCCTGCATGACCTTTAAAAGTTCTTGTTGGAGCAAATTCTCCTAATTTATGACCAATCATTTCTTCAGTAATGTATACTGGAACATGTTTTCTTCCGTCATGAACTGCTATTGTGTGTCCAACCATTTGTGGATATATTGTAGAAGCTCTTGACCAAGTTTTTAAAACTTCTTTTTTTCCAGTTTCATTCATAGCTTCTATTCTCTTTAATAGTTCTGGAGCTACGAATGGTATTTTTTTACTAGATCTTGACATTCCTATTTCCTCCTCTTAGATATTAATTTATCAGATTTCTTATTTTTCTTTCTTGTCTTATATCCAAGTGCTGGTTTGCCCCATGGAGTCATTGGACCTGCGTGTCCTATTGGAGCTTTTCCTTCACCACCACCATGAGGGTGATCTACTGGGTTCATTGCAGAACCTCTAACTTCTGGACGTTTTCCTAAATGTCTTGTTTTTCCTGCTTTTCCTAATTTTACGTTTTCATGATCAGCATTTCCAATAGTTCCTATTGTTGCTCTACAATTAATTAATACTAATCTCATTTCTCCTGATGGTAATCTTAGGTTAGCATATCTACCTTCTTTAGCCATAAGCTGTGCGCTTTGTCCTGCAGCTCTTACTAATTTTCCACCTTGACCTGGATTTAATTCAATATTGTGTACCAAAGTACCAACTGGTATGTTCTCTAATTTCATACAGTTTCCTGGTTTAATATCAGCTTTTTCTCCTGATATAACTTTGTCACCATCTTTTAATCCTATTGGTGCTAATATATAGCTTAATGTTCCATCTTCATATTTTATTAATGCTATATTTGCACTTCTGTTTGGATCATATTCTATGCCAACTACTGTTGCTGGCATGTTATCTTTTTTATTACGTTTAAAATCAATTATTCTATATTTTTGTCTATTTCCTCCACCTTGATGACGAACTGTGATTCTACCATAACTATTTCTTCCTGCTTTTTCTTTCTTAACTGTTAATAAAGATTTTTCAGGAGTCTTTTTTGTTATTTCAGAGAAATCAGATACTGTCATGTTTCTTAGTGATGGGGTTGTTGGGTTAAAGTGTTTCATTCCCATTTTTCTCTCCTTCTCGAAACAATGAAAATCTTCGTCTTGCGTTGTCATACTTCACAAATAATTTTTCGACATACCCACGTATAGTCTCAAAATTATTTTCTTGTATTCCTAGCAATACTCGCTTTTGATTGTTTCTCTACTTTCTATCTAATATTTACGGATTCTTTCCTGCTCCGCATCAGCAGATATTTTTTATTGTCCGAGTTATTTCTCGATATTATTATTTTTTTACATCATTTCAATTGAGTTTTCATATTTTTTAGAAATCTTAGTTTCTTTTCCACCTTTTGCAAGGTATGTTTTTTCGCTTGGATCTGTATCTATAGTTACTATAGCTTTTTTCCAGTCAGCTGTTTTACCAACATTTCTTCCAACTCTTTTTTCTTTTCCTTTAACGTTTATAGTGTTAACTTTTAATACTTTAACTCCAAATAGTTTTTCTACTGCTCTTGCAATATCAACTTTTGTAGCTTTTTTGCTTACTTTAAAGGTATACTTTCCTTCTTGTAAACCATCATTACTTTTCTCTGTAATTATAGGTTTTATTATTATGTCTTCTGGTAACATTATGCGTACACCTCCTCTAATTTCTTTATTGTATCTAATGTTACAATAAGTTTGTTATATTTTAATAAATCATAAACATTTATTGTTCCAACTAAAGTAGTTTTTACACCTTCTATGTTTCTTGCTGATTTTTGTACTTTTTCATCTTTTTCTGGAAGCATTATTAATGCTTTTCCTTCTACTTTAAGATTTGATAATGTTTTTACCATTTCTTTAGTCTTTATTTCTTTTACTGGTAATTTATCAACAACTACTAATTCATTTTCTAAAACTTTTGAGCTTAGTAAAGATTTAATAGCTAATCTCTTTTCTTTCTTATTTACTGTGTATTTGTATGAACGTGGTTTTGGTCCTAAAGCTATACCACCTTTAATCCATTGTGGTGCTCTTGTACTTCCTTGTCTTGCACGTCCTGTTCCTTTTTGTCTCCATGGTTTTCTTCCACCACCAGAAACTTCACTTCTTGTTTTTGTACTTTGTGTACCTTGTCTTTGATTTGCTAAGAAATTGATTAGTACGCTATGTACAACTGCTTCGTTTGGTTCAATTCCAAATATTTCTTCTTTTAATTCAACTTCTTTAACTTTCTTTCCGTTAATATCATATACGTCTATTTTAGGCATTTTTCTTCCTCCTTCCTTATGCTTTTACACTTGATTTTATTTTTAGTATAGCTCCATTTACTCCTGGAACGCTACCTTTTACTAATATTACATTTTTGTCTAAGTCAACTCTTACAACTTCTAGGTTTTGTATTGTAATAGTATTTCTTCCCATATGTCCTGGAAGTTTTTTACCTTTAAATACTCTACCTGGTGTTGATGTAGATCCCATTGAACCTGGTCTTCTATGATACATAGAACCATGTCCCATAGGTCCTCTTGATTGTCCATGACGTTTAATAACTCCTTGGAATCCTTTTCCTTTAGATGTTCCTTGGATATCTACTTTATCACCTGCTACGAATGCATCAGCTTTAAGTTCATCTCCAACTTTAATTCCTTCTATTGAATCCAATCTAAATTCTCTAAGGTATTTCTTTGGTGTTAATTTTGATTTTGCAAAGTGTCCTTTTATTGGTCTGTTTACTTTGCTTTCTTTAATATCTCCAAATCCTAATTGGATTGCATCATATCCATCTGTTTCTACACTTTTAACTTGTGCTACAACACATGGTCCAGCTTCTATTGCTGTTACTGGAATAACTTTTCCTTTTTCATCAAATATTTGTGTCATTCCAATTTTCTTTCCTATTATTGCTTTTTTCATTTCTTTCTTTTCCTCCTAACTATTGGCTAATATCTTTTTTATAAGTTACTAGCTTGGTCATTGCGTTAGCTTTTTAGTTGTTCTAACTTCAACTTATATTTTTCTTTTTACACATTAATTATTTTATTTCTATGTCAACACCAGCTGGTAGTTCTATTTTTGTTAAACTATCAATTGTTTTTTGTGTTGGGTAAAGAATATCAATAACTCTTTTATGTGTTCTCATCTCAAATTGTTCTCTTGAATCTTTATGTTTGTGTGGAGAACGTAATATTGTTACGATTTCCTTCTCTGTTGGTAATGGAATAGGTCCAGAAACTTTAGCTCCTGTTTTTTTAGCAGTATCTACTATTTTTGCAGCAGACTGTTCTAAAACAACTGAATCATAAGCTTTAAGTCTTATTCTTAATTTACCGTTTGATACCTCACTTGTTTGTGTTTTTGCCATGTAAATTTCCCTCCTTATATTATTTTGTTTGGCAGGAAGTTATAAACGCACCCTGGTGTTCAATTAATCACCAATATAAAAACCCAAGTTCTGCATGATTTTCTTGGGATAAGTGCTTCTTATTTTATAAACCTTACCGCCTGGTCTAAGCCACGACATGCTCCATAAGAGTTCCCTCCAACCGCTGGTTTAAGCCGATTGTAGCCACATCTTACTTCAACGCTATCTTACATGCTTAATTATTATATACTCTTTTTAAGCAAAAGTCAATGGTTTTTCTGCATTTTTTTCACTTCCGTAAATTATTATTTGAAATTCCGTTTTTTATAAAAAAACACTACTCCTTTTCCTAAAGAATAGTGCTTAAATTTATATACATATAATGTAATCACTCTTTTTTACATATTTTATTGATTACTTTCTATATATATGCTTAATTTCCTCTTGTAATCTTATTCGAAGAACCAGTTGCAATTATTTCATCCAACAAAGTTGACGAACCAGTAACCGTTAAACCAGAACCTTCTGTCGCAGCCCCATTAAAGCAATCGGTGTAGTATGTTGGATTAGCATTTATTTCTATATTGCCTTGCAATTTAGAACATCTGAAAAATGTATAACTCATATCAGTAACACCTTGTGGTATTTCTGGTGCTGTTGTTAGACTTGTGCAATCACGAAATGTATAACTCATATCAGTAACACCTTGTGGTATTTCTGGCGCTATTGTTAGACTTGTACAATTCCAAAATGTATCTCTCATATCAGTAACACCTTGTGGTATTTCTGGCGCTATTGTTAGACTTGTGCATTTAGAAAATGTATAACTCATATCAGTAACACCTTGTGGTATTTCTGGAGCTGTTGTTAGGCTTGTACATTCAGAAAACGTGCAGCTCATATTAGTAACGCTTGGTGGTATTTCTGGAGCTGTTGTTAGGCTTGTACATTCATAAAACGTGCAATTCATATTAGTAACGCTTGGTGATATTTCTGGAGCCGTTGTCAAATTTGTACATTCCTTAAATGTCCAATCCATATCAACAACAGTTGTTGGAATCACCGGTGCCTTTGTTAAGCTTGTACAATGTGTAAATGTAGCAGACATATTCGTTACTGCAAAAAAATCATCTTTCCCGTTTATCTTTATATACTGAGGCACTTTTCCTTGAATTTCTCCATCTACAATATTAACGTTTTGGTATCCAGGTGATCCGGCACAACCACCATGATTTCCTAATGTTATTTGATTTTCATTAATTACCTCATAAGTCCATAAGTCAAGATTTACTGGTTTTCCGTCTGTTCCTATTCCTATATCTCCATTAGTTGAACTTTGATCTTCATGTTTATACTTATCTGGATTAGCTGTTGCATCAGCCAATACCTTATCCCAATCCACAGAGTTGTTCCCATTCACATTGCTATTTATCCAATCCAGTGCATCTTGCATTTGTTCCTGCTCATTTGCACTTGCATCACTATACTTATCCCTCGCCTCACCAGATTTCTTTATAATGCCACTATTGTTTAATACCAGATTCAAACTCACTCCCGCTAAAATTAATAACACAACAATTGTAACCACAAGAGCCACCAAGGTTATACCCGCTTGTCCCTTTTTTCCTTTAAAAATTTTGCATTTGTTTTTCACTATTATTTCCTCCTTTAAATTTTATTTTTCCTTTTGTAAAATACTTGCCATTACCGAACCTAGCGCATTGACTAATAAATATGAGACACGTCATATTATTAGCCAAAATGAGCGAATGTCCTTGTAGTAAATTAAGGCTTTCACCTTCAAATACTCACTACACAAAGCTTTAGAAGCAATTTCACTTTGGTATTAAGTATAATACTTAAGGATTTTGTTCATACTGAAAGTATAGCAATAAATCACTGAAAAATCAACATTTAATAACAAAAAGTTATAAATGATTTTTATAAAAAATGTTCGAGAATCCTCAAATGAAATTGCTAAAAATGTGATAAAGTTCTGATTATATGCTTGTTTTCAAGGTTGAGAGTTTTCCTTAAGTAATATACTTAATTCAAAATTTTATTTTATGTAAATTTCTATCTTCATTTTTGTTTTTTCTTATTTATGACTATCCCTTAGAATTAACGAAAAAAATAAAGAAAATCGAAACAAGCATAAAAAAAATGGGAAGAGTTATCAAAAAACTCTGTCCCATCTACAAATTGGCATTATATATTCTTTCCTCTAACTTCTCCAATCTTACTAAGCTTATCAATTATCTTATCCAATATCGAATTTATCTCTTCATCTGTTAAAGTTCTATCATTAGCACCAAAAGTTAGAGAATATGCCAAACTCTTCTTTCCTTCATCTATGCCTTTTCCTGTATACAAATCAAACACTTCACTATTTAGCAATAACGAACCTGCCGCTTTCTTTATCTGCATAGCAATTTGACTAGATTCCACATCTTTATCAACTACTATAGATAAATCTTTTTTAACTGTAGGATATTTTGAAATTTCTTTATACTTCATCTTTCCAGTTTTCTTTGCTAACAATTTATCTAAATTTATTTCCATTACATATACAGCTTCTTTTGATAATTCAGGATGAACTCTTCCAATCAGTCCTACTACGTCATTATTTACAGATATCATTGCTGATTGACCTGGATGAAGCTCTTCTGGAATATCTTCACGTACAACAAAGCTATACCTTCCTCCATATCCTAAATAGTCTAGTAGTTCTTCTGCTATTCCTTTTATTATGTAAAAATCAACCTGAGTTTTCTTAATTCCTAAATAGTAGTCTCCTGACATCAATACTGCCACATGATTTTCTTCTCCATACTCCTCACCTTTTTTATAGAAAGCTTTTCCTAATTCGAATATAGAAATATCTTTATTATAGTGAGCAACATTGTATTCATATATCTTATATAATGATGGCAATACACTGTGTCTTAATGTGTTTCTGTCCTCTGACAACGGAGACAACAATTTTACCGCTTCTGCATCATCTTTCGTAAATCTCTTTGCCTCTTTTTCATTTACCAATATATATGACAAAGTTTCATTCAAGCCTAAACTTACCATTTTATTTCTAATCTCTCTTGAAGTTTTATCATAGCTACCTGCCTTCATTGGCATCTCTGGAAGTTTCCCTTCTATATTATCAACTCCATAAATACGACCAACTTCTTCAATCAAATCCTCTTTTATAGAAATATCCATTCTCCTTCTTGGAACTGAAACCTTAATTACATCTTCACTAACTTCTGTTCCAAAAGCCAATCTTCTAAACACATCTAATACATCTTTTTGCTCTATTGAAGTTCCTAGAAGATTATTTATATCTTCCAATTTTATATCTATTTCTTTGTTATCCAATTTTTCATTATCAAATTTTGCCATACCTCCAACAATTGTTGCACCTGCAAATTTTTCTAACATATGACAAGCCCTTGCAATTGCCATATATGTTCTATTTGGATCTAGTCCTTTTTCAAATCTGTTACTTGCTTCACTTCTTACAATTTTTTGAGAAGTCTTTCTAACTTTAACAGAATTAAATATAGCTGATTCTATTATTATATTTTTAGTATTTTCAGTTATTTCTGTATCCAAACCTCCCATAACACCTGCTAAACCAATAGCTCTGCTTCCATCAGATATAACAATATCTTCATCAGATAATGTTCTTTCAATATTATCTAATGTAGTAAGTTTTTCGCCATTATCAGCCATTCTAACTTCTATCATTCCATTTAGTTTATCTGCATCATAGAAATGTAAAGGCTGACCAGTTTCTAGCATAACATAGTTACTAATATCCACAACATTATTTATTGGTCTAACACCTGATGCCATTAATCTATTTTTTATAAAATCTGGGCTCTCTTTAATCTTCACATTAATAGCTTTTTTAGCTAAGAAAATTGTACAGTTATCAGTATCTACTTTAACTTTAAAATTATCTTCAATATTATCTGCATTTTCTGTATATGTTAAATCTATATCTTTTACTTTCTTATCATATATAGCTCCTGCTTCATATGCCATACCTAAAATGCTAAGTAAATCTCCTCTGTTTGCTGTTAAATCAAAATCAATCACAGAATCATCAAGTCCCATATATGCAATAGGATCTTCTCCCACTTTTGCATCTAATGGTAATTCATGTATTCCTTCCTTATCTTCTGGCTTTAAAAATTTGCTTTCAACTCCTAGCTCTGCTATAGAGCACATCATTCCATTAGATTCTTGACCACGAATATTTCCTTTTTTTATAGTAACTCCTCCTGGCAAATTAGCACCAGCCAAAGCCACAATAACTTTTAATCCTTTTCTAACATTTGGTGCACCACATACTATTTGTAAAACCTCATTTCCAACATCAACTTTACATACATGTAAATGGTCAGAATCAGGATGCTTTTCACATTCTTTAACTTCTCCTATAACAAGCTTAGTTGCATTTATAAGTTTTCCAGCTTCATCATACTCGTTTCCAACTCTAGTCATATCTTCTGCTAGAGTATGTATATCAACATCTATATCAACATAATCTTTTAAAAAATTTGTACTTAATTTCATCTTTCAATCTCCTCGCATCATATATTATTTCTATTACTTATATGGACTATTAATCTTTCCTGTCAAACTGAGATAAAAATCTAACATCATTTGTATATAATAATCTCATATCTGTAATTCCATATTTAAACATTGCTAATCTGTCAAGACCTGTTCCAAATGCAAAGCCACTATATACTTCTGGGTCATAACCATTCATTTTTAGTACATTTGGATGAACCATTCCCGAACCTAAAAGTTCTATCCAACCTGTTTGCTTGCATAAATTACATCCTTTTCCTCCACATTTAAAGCAACTAACATCAACCTCATATGAAGGTTCTGTAAATGGGAAATAACTAGGTCTAAATCTTAGTTTTGTATCATCTCCAAGCATTTTTTTCATAAATACTTCCAAAGTTCCTTTTAAATCTGCTAAAGAAATATTTTTATCTATTACTAATCCCTCTACTTGATTAAATTGATGAGAATGAGTTGCATCATCTTCTTTTCTATATGTCTTACCTGGACAAATTACTCTTATTGGAGTTTTCTCTTTATTTGCCATCATTGTTCTTGCTTGAACCGCAGATGTTTGAGTTCTTAGTAGATATTCAGAAGTTATATAAAAACTATCTTGCATATCTCTTGCTGGGTGTCCTTTTGGTAAGTTTAATCTTTCAAAACAGTATTCGTCCGTTTCTAATTCCGGACCAGAAACTACATCATAGCCCATAGAAACAAATAAATCCTCTACTTCTTCTATTATTCTATTAAGTGGATGTTTACTTCCTCTTTTAGCTTTAGTAGATGGAAGAGTTACATCTATCTTTTCTGCCTCTAATTTTTCTTGAAGCTCTTTTTTCTTAAACTCTTCTTCTTTTTCTGAAATCAGCTCTTCAATTTCATTTCTCACATTATTAATCATGCTTCCAACGATAGGTCTTTGCTCTGCAGCAATCTGTCCCATTCCTCTTAAGATTTCTGTAAGTTCTCCCTTCTTTCCTAAAATCCTAACTTTTAACTCATTTAATTCTTGAGAATTTGTTATTTTAGAAATTCTTTCTTTTGACTTTTGACTTATCTCTTCTAATTTTTCTTTCATCCTTCTACACTCCTTACATTATTATTTAGACTTGAATATTTTCTTTATCAAAAAAACCAGCATGGCTTTCCTGATAAAGACCAAAAAAGTCCTACAAAATATATTGCTATATTTCATAGGACGATAATTCTAATTCGTGGTACCACCTAAATTTATTAATTCTTAATCTTAATATCACTTACTATTTTTTCCAAAACAAAAGCATTGATATTAATCATAACTGAATCAACCTCTTTACAGCTATAACGTAGCGACCGTTTTCTTCTACTATTTTTATCATTATCAATAAAACATTTCAAAGAAAAACCTCCAAAGTGAAATTTCTGTAATTAATATATGATTGGCTTTCAGCTCACAGCCTTTCTCTCTAAAATATATTTTTTAATTACATACTTTGCTTTATCAATGGTTTGCTTATTAACTTACCGAAAATATTCTATCACAAAAATTTGCATAAATCAATGTTTTTTATGTTTTTTTCCACCCACTTTCTACTATATGTTCTAGCACCTGGTAATCTCTAGTATTTCTCATCTGCTATATTCTTAAAATTTTTTAACCCATTTGCTCTTTTATTTCATTTACCTTTTTCTCACTGATTCCTACTATACTTGCAATATCTTTAATACTCATTTTTCGAGCTAGTAATTTCTTTATGATGGAAGCCTTTTCTTTAGCTCTGCCTTCAATCTTGCCCTCTGCTTTTCCTTCAACTCTTCCTTTGGCTCTTCCAGCCTCATATCCTTCTTTTCTTAATGCCTCATTTTCCTCCATTATTACTCTTACAAAATTCATCATATGACTTTCTTCTCCTTCCTTATTATTTAAATTTTCTATCCTTTTTACTACTTCTTCTCTTATTCCACTTTCTAGCATGTATTTCAATATCACTTCTATAAAGTGGTCTGTTAATGGTTCTTTTGACTTTTGCAAATTTCGTATTACTGCTTCTGCATTTTCTATACTTTCTTCTTTGCTTCTGCTCTTT
>USNR01000038.1 GCA_900556135.1 uncultured Clostridium sp.
AAAAGCATAGCGAAAGCTATGCTTTATTCGTATGTGAACGATGGATTCGAAAAGGAAGTTGCCAAGCTTTGAGCTGGTCTGGGGCCAGCCAAAGTGAAGGTAAAAATAGTCCGGTGGACTATTTTTCTGACGCGGCTTGTCGTGATCCATCCCTGCCCACCAGAAAAAGCATAGCGAAAGCTATGCTTTATTCGTATGTGAACGATGGATTCGAAAAGGCAAAAATAGTAATTCATAAAAATTCCATATAAAACTCTTGAAAAAGATAAAAAAAACATATATAATGTGAATGCAATAAATAAAATACAATTGATAAATTTGAAAGGAGCGATTGTTATGAACACAAAAATAACAGGAAGGGATTTAAAAGCAACTGAATCAATAAAAGAATACATTGATACTAAAGCTGAAAGATTACAAAAATATTTTGATACAGATGAAATAGATTTGTTTGTAACTATTAAAAAAGAAGGAGAAGATCAAGTAGCAGAAATGCAAGTTTCTGTATTAGGAGAAACTTTAAGAGCAGTTACAGCTCATAAAGATTTATATGCTTCTATAGATAAAGATATAGACATATTAGAAGGTCAAATCAGAAAAATAAAAACTAAAAATGATAAACAAAATATGACAGATTCTATAAGATTAAAAGAAGAAATGAGAAGCGAAGAACACGAAATTTCTAATGAAATAATAAAAACAATTTATTATTCAATAAAACCAATGGGACCAGAAGATGCTAAGCTTATTTTAGAAGGAAAACCTCAAGATAAATTCTTAACATTTATCAACATTGAAAGCGGAAAAGTAAATGTTCTTTACAGATTAAAGGATAGTAAAAATTTTGGTATAATAGAACCAGAAGCATAATTTTAATAATGTTAATTTAAAAAATAGAAGGAAAATAAAAATTCCTTCTATTTTTGTGTTCTTTTTCATATAATATTTTGCACAGAAAATTTATCTCATAAATTTTCGAAAGAGAACAAATTTACTGAAATTTTCAATTTGATAGAGAAGAATAAACAGTAGAGTAAAGACTGAAAATTAAAAAATTTCAGATTTGTTCTAAAGAGTCAAAAAAGGTAAAATAAAGACTGAAACATGAGAATATTTAGATTCATCCAAAGAAAATGTAGAAATGTGTAGTACGAATATAAAAAAATTAGAGAGTAATTATTGACTATATAATTTAAGCATGTATAATAAAAATATAGTTTATATCAATGTTACATTTCAGTAACAGGAACGTCCATAAAGGATTGCATTCTTAAAAAATCCCAATTATAAAAATTAAAAAGAAAGGAGTAAATGTGAAAAAAAAGAAAATCATAATTTGCATGGTAGTTGTAGCAATAGCTATTGCTGTTTTAGTGTATATTTTTACATTAAAAAAAGGTAAGACAGAGATAGAAAATTCAATTAATGAAATTACTATGCAAGAAGTACAGCCTATAACAGAAGAAAATCAAGTATTAGGAACATTAAAAATAGAAAAAATAGGATTAGAGGCACCTGTAAGAGAAGGGAGCTGTAGCGAAGTTTTAAAAGAATACATAGGGCATATTGAAGAAAGTTCAATGTTTGATGGAAATGTTGGACTGGCAGCTCATAACAGAGGAAATGAGTTTTCATATTTTTCAAGATTAAAAGAGTTAGTAGAAGGAGATACAGTTGAATATATAACCAATTATGGGACTAGAACATATAAGGTAAATACTATTAAAGTAATTTTAGAAACAGATTGGACAATTTTAGCTAATAGTAATGAAAATAAATTAACTATGATAACATGTATCAGCAATAGACCAACTCAAAGACTTTGTGTACAAGCTGTAGAAATTTAAATATAGAAAGGAAGATTTAATGAAAAAGATTTTAAGAGTAACTATTTTATTGATGTTAATTATACTAATGATGATGAAAAATATTGCAGTTATAGCAAGTGTTATAGATATAGGAGAAAGCTCGATTATAAAGAGAGGTGATTTAGGATTTTATACATTACAGTATTGGAGTGAAGCAAGACAAAAATGGATGTATATAACATATTCAAAAACATATTATATAGACAAGCAAGGAAAGCAAAGAATTGCTTATTGTACTGATCCGGATTTAGATGGAGTAGGATGGCTTCCAGGGGAAGTTGAAGAGTATGAGGTGGATGTAACAAAGAAGATAAATGATCTTAAATTATGGAGGGTATATAAAAATGGTTATCCGTTTGTTACTCCACAAGAGCTAGGAGTTGAAACAGAAGATGATGCCTATTTAGCAACGAAACAAGCCGCATACTTTATTATAAGAGGAAAATCTGCTTCGCAAGTTTATCAGTATTTTAGAGCTGGGCAGGATGAGATAAATGGACAAAATCTGGAAGAAACAACAAGAAGAGGAGAAAAGGTTGTATCTGCAATACAAAAATTGGTTCAAACTGCAAATAATGGCAACGAGCAAATGCCAAAACAAGACATTACAAAGATTGGAAATTTCAAACAAGATAATAAGCAAAAGTATTTTTCACAAGAATATACAATTAAAGATACAGGAGGAAAATCAATATATACGATAAAAGGTTTAGATAATGCACCTGAGGGAACCTTTATTGCAGATATGAATGGAAATGCAATTACGAGCATACAAGAAGGGCAAAGTTTTAAAGTAATGGTTGAAAAGGAAAAAATAAAACAGAATTATAACATAAAGATTAACTACAGTGTAGATATTCAAGATTTCCCTGTTTATTATGCAAAGGCTAAAAATACAAGTATGCAAAACTATGTTGTAGTCGCTGAAAAAAATGAAAAAGTTGATGGATATTTTGGTTGTACAGTGATTGCCAATAAGTCAGATGTAAAAATATCAAAAATAGATGAGGAGTCAAAAGAACCAATAAGCGAAGTAAAATTTAATATAAAATATAAAAATGGGGATAATATAGGAGATTTTGTAACAAATGAAAATGGAGTCATAGAGATTAAAAATATAAAGCAAGGAGTACTAATATTAAATGAAATTTCAACAGCAAATAATTATGAACTAAAGGAGGAGTCAATTGAGCTACAAGTTGAATATGGAAATTCGTATAGCATAGAAGTAACTAATAGGCACAAAAAAGGTAGTTTAGAAATTTTAAAAATTGATAGTGAAGAAAAGTCTAAGGCTTTAAGTGGAACAGAGTTTGATTTGGTAAATTCTAAAGGAGAGGTTTGCAAACATATTATAACAGATGAAGAGGGACGAGCATATGTTGATGATTTAAATATAGGAGAATACACGTTAATTGAAACCAAATCAACTGAAGGATATAGGCTAGGAGAAGAAAGAAAAATTCAAATATTATGGAAAGAGAAAGTAAGTGTTGTTATAGAAAATGAGAAACAAAAAGGTAATATAAAAATTATAAAAATAGATAAAGATGATGAAAAGTTAAGGATTCCCAGTGTTGAATTTGAAGTCTTAGATTCTAATATGAACAAAGTGGCCAATATAGTTTCTAATGAATATGGAGAAGCTGAAATGTTAAATCTACCAGTTGGAAAATATTATATAAGAGAAGTAAAAGCAAATGAGAATTATGTGATTAATTCTGAAGTTGTGGAAGTAAATGTTAAAGATAAAGAAACTGCTGAAACTATAATAGAAAATGAAAAAATAAAAGGAAAAATCAAAGTATTAAAGACCAGTGAAGATTATAATAAAATAACGCAAGAAGAAGAGGGAGCGCCAATTGAAGGAGTGATTTTTGGAGTATATGATGAAAACAAGAATTTAATACAAGAAATAACAACAGATGAAAAGGGAGAAGCAATCTCGAAAAAGCTGGAAAAAGGAACTTATTATATTAAAGAAATAGAAGCAAATGAATGGTATATAATAGATGAGAATTATTATAAAGTTGAGATAAATAAAAATGAAGAAATATCAACTGTAGAAGTAAAAAATAAGTCAAAAGATCCAGAGATATATATAGAAAAAAATGGACCAGATATTGCAAAAGCTAATCAGGAAATAAAGTATGAATTTGCTATAAGAAATACTGGCAATGTTGATCTTAGTAATTTTACATGGTATGATTTTTTGCCATATGAAAAAGCTAAAGTAACGAAAATTTCAACGGGTACATATAATCAAGACATAAATTACAACATTTATTATAAAACAAATAAAAAGCAAGGTTTTATGATATTGGAGAAGGATTTAAATAGCAAAGAAAATCACTATATAGATTTATCTAAAGTATATTTGGAAAATGAAGAAAAGATAACTCAGATTAAAGTAGAGTTTGGAAATGTAAAAATAGGTTTTTCACAAAATGAGAAGCCATGTATATATATGAAAATAAATGACAATTTACTAGACGGAGAATGTATGCTAAATGAAACAATTTTAGAAGCAAACTATAATGAATATAAAATTTGTGATGAAGATAAAAAAACGACCATAATTCAGCATGAGAAAAAGCAAATAAAAAAATTGCCAAGAACGGGATTTTAATGAAAGAACAATCCATAGGAACGGTTTTTTATGAATAAAAAGAAAACTCTCACATAAGTGAGAGAAAGATGTATCTTTTTTACGCTTTTGCCTACTCCAGAGTAACCCAGCAAATTATTTGTCCGCGGGATATCAGATGAAAATGAGTAGCTCCTCCAAGCGACTTAACATCGTCAGGAATTGCAAACGTAACATCTGCCCTGGCATGGATCTTGTAACCAAGACCTTCTTGGTATGATAGCATGCTTCCAGGATTGTACTTGATAATAAGACACAAAGCTTCATAATCCATAAGATTACCTCCATGCGTAATAACGCGTTCTAAGTTGTTTATTTCTTACTAATGAAATGGAGAAAAAATATTCATCATTTACGATTATATCATATTTACATAAAAAAGTCAATTTGAACACTAATTAAAACAAAAAAAGATTGAAATATATTGATGCTTGTAATATAATTACAATGTAATACTAATAATAATTAGTAGAAGCTATAGGAATAGGCTATAATATTGTCAAATACAAAAAGGAGGAATTTTAATGAAAGATTATTTAGAGATTGAAAGTGTAAAAGCTTTAGAGGTTTTAGATTCAAGAGGCAATCCAACAGTACAGGTAGAAGTACAAACAGTAGATGGTAGCTATGGTGTTGCTTTAGTGCCTTCTGGAGCATCTACAGGAAGTTTTGAGGCAGTAGAGTTAAGAGATGGAGATACATCAAGATACATGGGTAAAGGAGTTTTAAAAGCAGTTTCAAATGTAAATGATATAATAGCTCCAGAAATTGAAGGTTTGAATGTATATGAACAAACTAAAATAGATAAGAAACTTATAGAATTAGACGGAACAGAAAATAAAGCTAAATTAGGAGCAAATGCAATTTTAGGTGTATCTTTAGCAGTAGCCAAAGCAGCAGCAGCTTCTTTGGGAATGGAATTATATCAATATATTGGAGGAACAAATGCCAAAACATTACCAACTCCAATGATGAATATAATGAATGGTGGAAAACATGCTGATTCAACATTAAGTGTACAAGAATTTATGATAATGCCAGTTGGAGCAAAAACTTTTACAGAAGCATTAAGAATGTGCTGTGAAATATATCACAATTTAAAGAAAGTATTAAAAGATAGAGGATTATCAACAGGTGTTGGAGATGAAGGTGGATTTGCTCCAAATGTAAAAGATGAAGATGAAGCATTAGCTTTAATAGTTGAAGCAATAGAGAAAGCTGGTTACAAACCAGGAGAAGAAGTTGCTCTTGCTCTTGATGTGGCAGCTACTGAAATGTATGATGAAGCAAAGAAGATTGGCAAAGAGGGACAATATCATTTCTGGAAAATTGGTGTTACAAAAACATGTGATGAAATGATAGATTTTATGGAAGATTTAGTTAATAGATATCCTATAATTTCAATAGAAGACGGACTAGCAGAAGAAGACTGGGATGGATGGAAAAAGCTTACAGATAGATTAGGAAAAAGGATTCAATTAGTTGGAGATGACTTATTTGTAACAAATATAAATAGATTACAAAAAGGAATTGATTTAGGTGTTACAAATTCAATATTAATAAAATTAAATCAAATTGGAACATTAACAGAAACATTAGATGCTATAGAATTAGCTAAGAAGAATGGATATACAGCAGTTGTATCACATAGAAGCGGAGAAACAGAAGATACAACTCTTGCTGATGTTGCAGTTGCTACAAATGCAGGTCAAATAAAAACTGGTGCTCCATGTAGAACAGATAGAGTTGCAAAATATAACAGACTATTAAATATTGAAAATCAATTAGAAGATGTGGCTGTTTATTTAGGTGGAAAATCAGTAATAAAATAAAAATATAATTTGGCAAAGCTAAAAGAATTATGATATTTATAGCTACAGAATGACCATAATAATTGCGATTATTATAGTTGTTCTGTAGCTTCGTCATTTAATAGAAAGGATAGAATAGAACAAGAAAAAAGTTGCAAAAAAATGTTTGTAATTTTTTAAAAAAACTATTGACAGATTAAAATAAAAAATGTAAAATATATGCATAAAGCGAACAGAAGTTTATAAATAATAGGAGGAGATTTTTATGAGTATCTTAGCAAATCAAAAAGGTAATAGAACTTATTTAGCAGTTAGTTTATTAGGAAAAAGTTTAAGTTTAGATATAAAGTATAGAGCAAATCCTATTATTGAGTTTGATAAGGAAGATAATAGACTAATATTATGCCTTCCTAAAAAATATAAAGCAATGAAAAATATAGATATAATAAATATGTCTATAGAGAAAATGTATGATGAAATTGCAGAAGTTGAAATAGAAAATGCTATGGAAAAAATTAGACTAATATTAGGGTATGCTCCAGAAGATTATAAAATAGAAAGAATGAAAGATAGTTTTTGCAAAGTTAAAGGCAAAGTAGTTAAGGTTAATCCAGATATAGTAAAGTATAGTAAGAAGATAATAGAAACAACATTAGTACAAGCATTTTGCAAGACAAAATATAAAACAAATTCGAAAGCATATGAACAAGAACTAGTAAATGGAATGAAAAAATATGAGGACTTTAAATATAGTATAATAAGAAACAAAAAAGTGAGCAACAGAATAGAGAAAGTGTCTTAATTCTGAAGCTCACTTTCCATTGCTAAGTGAACATTATTTTTTAGTTCCATAATTGCATCTTCTTTGGGCAAATTATTATTTGGATACATTGCAGGCAAAATGTGTAATTCTAAACATGGTTTCTTTTTTATGAATTTTAAAATACCAGTTGGTTCAACAAATTTATAAACCATTGGGACTATTGGTACGTTATTTTCAACTGCAAATCTAAAAGCACCACTTTTAAAACTTCGTAGTTTAGTATAATAGGGCCACAAAGAGCCTTCTGGATACACATGAAGTGTTTTACCGTCTCTTAATAACTGATTAATTGCTTGATAAAATCGCTTTTTATTATCCAAGTCATCTGGTATAGGTATTGCATTTAACAATCTAATAATAACATTGACTACTGGAATATTAAAATTAGATTTTAAAGAAAGAAAATAAGTTTTATGTGGAAAATTAACAACACCGGCTATTGTACAATCCATTACATGTACATGATTAGAAATTGTTATTTTCCCACCATTTATACTTGTTAAATTTCTTCTACCATATATTTTTAAACCAGTGGTAAGCTTATTGAAAATCCATAAAATAGGAAAAGCAATAAGGTACAATAAATCGGAAAATAATAAAAATATGGGATTAGTATTTATAAATTTATAATTTTTGCTTATTTTAAAATTAAGTGGTTCCCATAAATGTAGTACATGTTTATCATCTTCGTTATTCGTTTCTTCAGTAATTGCCTTTTGTTGATTAGATGATATTGCATTATATTGTGTATTATTTGGCTGATTCTTTAATTGCATCTTTAAACATTTCCTCCATTTGCTTAACACTATTTTCTATTCTATATTTATTCATAGACTCAGCATATTCAACACTCATTTTGGCTTTTAACTCTGGATGTTCAATCCAAAAATCTATCTTTTCGGCTAAATCAGAACTGTTGCCAGATTCAAATAAGCTGTTTTCAGTTAAAGAAAATTGAGGTGTAGCTGATTTCTTACTATTAGATATTACCGGAACATTTCCACAGGCGATAGCCTCCATACAAGAAATAGCTTCTATTTCAGCATCTGCAGGATGAACATATAAGTCTGTATAACCTAAAACGTTTAGTAGCTCAGGTTTATTAAAAAAGTTAAATATAGGATAGTTTTTCAATTTTTTTGCTCTGCTTTTATAAGAAGATTCTTTAGGACCTTTACCTGCTAAAATTAATTGAATGTTATTGCTGTATTTTGATTTTTCAACAGCATCAATTAATACATCTTGTCTTTTTTCATTAGAATATCTTCCTACCATTGCAATAATAAACTTATCTTTAAATTCTTCTGGTTTGGCAGTTCTTTGATATTTAAATTCTGGAGATATTCCATTTGATATAACATGAAGTTTGGCAGTATAGCCATGTGCTTTTAATTCATTAGCAATAAAATTGCTAGGACAATGAATATGTGTGAATTGATTGTAAAATTTATCTCTAAAAACATCATAAATCCAGTCGTTTACATTTTCATTTTTGCCAAGATTTAAAGTATATGTTATATTTTCTGGTTGAACATGAAAGGCTGCTGTATGAGGTATATTTAACTCTTGGGCAACTTTTAAGCCAGAAATAGACAAGAAAAATGGTGTGTAAAAGTGAACAACATCAAATTTCCTCATTATGTCTTTCATATTTCTCTTATTTGGCATGGAAAATTTCATACCTTGAGAATGTATAATATGAGATGCTATTGGTAGCATATGTATTGGTTTAAATATATATTTGAATTCTCCAGATTTCCCACAACCTGCTAAATAGACTTCGTGACCTATTTCACGTAAGCCGTTTGCAAACCTTAAGGCAGAAACTGTTGTACCGTTGTTGGGACTGTCTAGTTGATCTATTACAAATAAAATTTTCATAAATTATTATCCTTTCGTTTTTGAATGACAACATTATAACAAAAAAGTCGACAAAAATAAAGAAGATTTGACATAAAAGGCAGGATAATAAATCCTGCCTTTATGTATTTTATAATTTAAATAATTGTAACAAAAGAACTAAAAATTAATTAAATAATAAAATATATAAATTCAAAACTTAAAATCCTGTCTAATAATAATAGGATAATTAGTAAATAATATTAATTAGTAAAAGTTTTTTATTAATTTATTTATCAAGTATTAAATAAAATTAGATTATACTAATTAGAATATAATAATTATTAATAATAAACATCAAACTAATAATTAATATTATAGATAATTAGGCTAAAACTATTTCATTTGGCTTTCAGCTTGTTGGATTAATTTCTTAACCATGTTTCCACCTATTCTTCCAGCATCTCTTGAAGATAAGTCACCATTGTAACCATCTTTAAGATTTACACCAACTTCACTAGCTACTTCATATTTGAATTTGTTTAATGCATCAGCAGCTTCTGGAACTACTTTGTAATTGCTATTGCTTGATGAATGTGCCATAATTTTCACCTCCTAGAATGTGAATATTTATAATTGAAAAGCAAATGTACTTTTCAATAGTTATCTTGCACATAAATAAAAAAAATAAACTGGTAATTTTTGAAAAAAATATAACAATATCGAAATAATTGATACAAATTCAATTATATGTGGTATAATAATTAGACAATAAAAATTAATGCAAAGGAGACATTATAAATGTATAAATTAGTAGCAATAGATTTAGACGGAACATTATTAAATTCATATGGTTTAGTGTCTAAGAAAAACAAAGAAATAATTGAAAAGGCAGTTGCTGAAGGAAAAGAAATCGTTCTTGCTTCTGGAAGACCAGTATCTTCAGTAAGAAGCTTTGCTAATGAAATTGGAGCAAATGGATATATAATCTGTGGTAATGGTTCAATGTTATATGATTTGAAAAATGAAAAGATTATATATGATAAATTTATAGAAAAGCAAAAGGCTCTTCAAATTATAAAAATATGTGAGGAAAATAGCATATATTATAATTTATATACTGAAAATTTAACAATAGCAAAATCTTTGAACTACAATGTTATGGTATATAATAACGAGAATCAAAATAAAACGGATGATAAAAAAACAAATATAAAAATTGTATCAGATATATATAAATATATAGAAGAGGCACAAGATGTAAATGTTTTAAAAATTACAATATGTGATGACAATCAAATTATATTTGGAGGAATAATTAGAAAATTAAGAGAAATTAAAGATATAGATGTTTTAGATGTTTCACATATGGCAAGGAAAACTATAAAAACAGGAACTGAAGAAGTAAAAGTTGAATATTTTTACACAGAGATAACAAGTCAAAATGTTAATAAATGGAATGCTATTGAAAAATTGGCACAAGAATTAAATATAGAAAAAGAAGAGATTGTGGCAATAGGTGATAATATAAATGATAAAGAAATGATAGAGAATGCAGGATTAGGTATTATTATGGGAAATAGTGCTCCGTATATGAAGGAGTTTGCAGATGCTGAAGTTGCAGATAATAATTCAGATGGTGTTGCAGAAGCAATAGAAAAATTTGTAATCTGATAAATTTAGTAAATAGAATAAAAAAATAAAAAAGATCCACCCTAATAAAGAGGTGGTTTTTTTATGAAAAATGGTTCAAAAGAAATAAGAAGTAAATTTGATGGAATAGAGAATGATAATGTAACAAAATATGGAGAGTTTGTTACTTCATATTTTGTGTGGTTGCCATTAAATAAACAAAAAGAAAAGGCAGATGAAATGGATAAGATGACAAAAGAAAAATAGAATCTATATGGTCTTGTTTTAGAATTTATAGATAGATGTAACAGTTTTTTATGATGTTTAAATATCTTTGACAGTTTAAAAAGGGATTACTGAATAAAGTAATTCGATCTAAAGTTGAACAAAGTGAAAACTGTTTACATAAAAATAAGGATTTCCTTAAGTATTATACTTAATACCAAATAAAAAAATGCTTGTAAGTATTGAAACTAAAGCGTTTAATTGGAAAATCATGCGAAGGACAACCGCTCATTTTGACTAATAATATGCTCCAAATTAGGAAAAGAAATTTCCCTTCTGCAACTAC
>USNR01000039.1 GCA_900556135.1 uncultured Clostridium sp.
AGAGTATGCGAAGGGAAAGACAAATGACCAAACAGATTTAAATTCAGCAGTGGATTATATAAACCAAATGACAAACGGAGGATCGGGTGGAGGTTCTGGAACGGGTTCATTGCCAAAAAAGGAAGATGGAAGCTCAACCCCATATTTGCCAAGTAGCGATTTTTCGCAGGTAAGTGGAACAAATTTGGATAACGGACTAGTAATTGAAGATGGTAGTAGAAACCAATACGTGTGGATAGAAGTACCAAAAACAGCAGATGTATATGGAGCAGATAATTTAAATATAACAAACTTTACAGAAGCAGAATTAAATACAATAAAAACAAAATTAATGAAATATGTAGAAGATTATGGTAATAGTAATTATTCAGATACATGGTATGACGGATGTGGAGTAACGCATGCAAATTATACTACAATGTATAACAATATGTTAAAAAGCGTGTATCAAAACGGAGGTTTCTGGATAGGAAGATACGAAATTGGGATAGACGAAAATACAGTAAGAAGTTATGGTAGCGAGTATACTACATTACATCCAACAACAGGACAAACACCAGTAATAAAAGCAAATAAAGTGCCATATAACTGGATAAGATGTAGCCAAGCAGAAAAGCTAGCAGAAACATTTGCACCAAGTGGATATACAAGTAGTTTAATGTTTGGATTGCAATGGAATTTAGTAATGAAATACCTAGAAACAAATAACGTAGCACAAGCACAAGCAGATTTAAAAACAGATAGTACAGATTGGGGAAATTACAATAATGCACGCTTTACAGTAACAAATACAAACGCCAAGTACTCAGAAGATAACGGAGCAAACTGGGAACCTATCACAGCAGCAGGATATACAAAAGATTCAAGTAAATCAAGATTATTAACAACCGGAGCAAATGAAACAAGAAATAGTAAAATGAACATATGCGACCTTGCCGGTAACGTGTGGGAGTGGACTCTAGAGCAGTTTACTTCCGATTCCAGCTCTCCTTGTACCGTACGTGGAGGCAGTTACACCTGCTATGGCTCTAACGATCCAGCATCTCGCCGCGACAACTACCCTACGACCAACAGCATCATCTCCATTGGGGCACGTGTCTCACTTTACTAAGGTAGACCTGGATCCTGGATGCGATAAACCAGAGATTATCAGGAACTTAAACCCATAGTAGAGACTATGGAAAAAGAAAAAGACACTCTTGGAATAGGGGAAAAACTAAAATTATAGAGAAGGTAGGAATACGGGTTGAACCTGAGCGTGAAAGCCTTTAATAGCGAATGAAATACGCTATGATGGCAAAAGATATAGTAAAAAAAGTACTAACAGTGTAATTCAAAGATTTTTTGAATTACACTGTTATTTCTTATGAAATGGAAGAATTAAAAGGCTGATTTTTTTTATAGTAAATATAAAAAGGGCGATTTTGTGATGATAGAAGGATGTTTAGAAAATGATGTGGTGGTGGTTAAATAATATTTAAAGAATAGTAAATTGAAAAAGTTATAAATTGTTGCTTTTAATTATTTAAGACATTATCACAAATGAATTATAAAAAATACTCAATATTGAACCAAAACTCTTGAGAAGTATAGTAAGTTGTAGTATAATAATAAATGTACATGGGGATGTATTTGGCTTTCGACAGTGTTTTAGAAGTATGTGTAGCGAGTAGTGGATGGCTGCTTTGGCCACTATAAAAAAGCAGAATTAAAAATAAACGCTGATAATAATCAAGAATTAGCATACGCTGCCTAAGAATAGGCTGCCGTCTTTTTAAGGAGGTCTACGGCTTTAAATAAGGCGTCAAATTTGTAGGAAACAAAGCTATCTTTGCTATGAAGATAGTGGGTAAATAATAGCTACTTTATGTTTATGTTTGTTTGTTAATGTATGCGTAAGGGAAATTTAATAACAAACTGCACTCGGAGAAATATATATGGAAAGAATACTGGACAGGGGTTCGACTCCCCTCATCTCCACCATTGATGTATCTGTTCGAACTAATAGAACAGATACATTTTTTATATATTAGGAAAGTTATGCAACTTTTCCTAATATATAAAACTATACTGCACAGAAAATTTATTACATAAATTTTCGCGAACGAACAAATTTACTGAAAATTTCAATTTTATAGAGTGTGATAAAAAGTAGAGTTAAGACTGAAAATTGAAAATTTTCAGATTTGTTCTATGTAAGTCTTTAGCATCCGATCTTTTGATTAATAATATGTTACTTATCATAAACAAGGATAAAATAAAAATTAATAAAGAGAAAGTGTTTACAAAAAAAAACAACATTGATATAATAACATTGAACTTTTAAAGAAAGTGAGTGTGATTTGTTTGAAGATTAATGAGATTGAGGAACTTGAAAAGATTGCAACTGAAATTAGAAAAGATATTATCGAAGAAGTGTATAGTGCACAATCGGGACATCCAGGAGGAGCGTTATCAATAGCAGATATTTTAACGGTTTTATATTTTAATCAGATGAATATAAATCCAGATGAGCCAAATTCAAATTTGAGAGACAGGCTAGTTTTATCTAAAGGGCATGCTTCTGCTGCTTTGTATGGAGCTCTTGCCGAAAGAGGATTTTTTAATAAAGAAGAACTTAAAACATTTAGAAAGTTAGGAAGCAGATTACAAGGACATCCAGATATGAAAAAATTACCTGGTGTTGATATGACATCTGGATCGTTAGGTCAAGGATTATCTATTGCCAATGGTATGGCAATAGCTTCTAAAATGAATGGCTTAGGTTGCAGGATTTATTGCATATTAGGAGATGGCGAAATAGAAGAGGGGCAGATTTGGGAAGCTGCAATGACATCTAATAAATATGAGTTAGACAATTTATGTGTTGTTTTGGATAGTAATGGATTGCAAATTGATGGAAGTGTTTCTGATGTTAAGGCATTAGATTGTTTAGATGGCAAATGGATGTCTTTTGGATTTAATGTGATTTATGCAAGAGGAAATGATATTGAAAGTTTAATAGAGTGCTTTGAAAAAGCAAGGCAGACCAAAGGCAAACCAAGTATTATAATTGCAAGGACAACAAAAGGAAAAGGTGTTTCGTTTATGGAGAACAAAGCAGGATGGCATGGAAAAGCTCCAAATGAAGAAGAATATAATATGGCAATTAAACAATTAGAAAGTGGTTTTAAAGTAATACCTGGAAAGGAGGATACTATATGGTTTTAGATAAAAAAATAGCTACTAGGCAAAGTTATGGTGAAGCGTTAGCTGAACTGGGTAAAGAAAATAAAGATGTGGTTGTGCTGGATGCAGATTTATCAACTGCTACTAAAACTAATATATTTGCGAAAGAATTTACAGACAGA
Source organism: uncultured Clostridium sp. (assembly GCA_900556135.1). Taxonomy (GTDB): domain Bacteria; phylum Bacillota; class Clostridia; order TANB77; family CAG-508; genus UMGS1901. The sequence goes on from USNR01000039.1 coordinate 3,351, forward strand.
TTTTTTGATGTTGGAATAGCAGAGCAAGATTTAATAGGAACAGCTGTTGGTCTTTCAACATTTGGCAAGATTCCATATGCTAGTACATTTGCTGTGTTTGCAGCCTGTAGAGCATATGACCAAATTCGTGCAAGTGTGTGTTATCCAAAATCTAATGTTAAAATTTGCGCAACACATGCAGGAGTTACTGTAGGAGAAGATGGGGCAACTCATCAGATGGTAGAAGATATTAGTCTTATGAGAACATTGCCTAATATGACAGTTATTTGTACTTCTGATGATATGCAAACAAAATGGGCTGTTAAAGAAATATCAAAAATAAATGGACCTGTTTATTTAAGACTATGCAGATTAGCTACTCCTGTAATATATAATGAAGAAGATTGCGAGAAATTTGAGATTGGAAAGGCTATTCAGATTGGAGAAGGAACAGATGCTAGTATAATAGCAACAGGAGTGACTGTATCTGAAGCTATAAAAGCACAAGAAGAACTTGAGTCAAAGGGAATACATGTACGTGTTATAGATGTTCATACAATAAAACCTATAGATAAAGAAATGATAGTTAAATGTGCAAAAGAAACGAAGAGAATAATTACAATAGAAGATCATAGCATTATAGGAGGACTTGGAAGTGCTGTATGTGAAGTACTTTCGGAGGAGTATCCAACTAAAGTTGAAAGAATGGGAATAAAGGATACATTTGGAACTTCTGGAAGAGCAGAAGAATTATTAAAGTATTTTGGGATAGATTCAAAAGCGATTATACAAAATTTTTAGATTGTGAATTTTTTGTGAATTTTTAAAAAGTGAGAATAATGGAGAAATGTAGCGTTTTTAGTATTTAAAGAGCTGAAAACGCTATTTTTTTTTGAAAAATGCTATTGCAATTAATTGATTTTATTGTTATGATATAGAAGAATTAGTATAATGAAAAGTATATTTATTAACTTGAAAGGAAAGTAATTTGAAATGATAGAATTTAGAAATGTTTCTAAGAAATACGATACAGGAACAGAAGCTGTGCATAATGCAAGTTTTAAAATAGAAAAAGGGGATTTTGCATTTTTGGTAGGTAGTTCTGGCTCTGGAAAATCTACATTGATAAAATTAATATTAAAAGAAGAAGAACCAACATCAGGAAGTATTATTATAAATGGAAAAGATACAACTTTTTTGAAACCAAAAAGAGTACCATATTTACGTAGAAGCATGGGAGTTGTGTTTCAGGATTTTAGATTGTTGCCAGATAAAACAGTATATGAAAATGTAGCTTTTGCAATGTATATAGTAAATGCAACACCAAAACACATTAGGAGACAAGTTCCAATGGTATTATCTATGGTTGGACTTTCTGATAAAGCAAAAGTTTATCCAAACGAATTGTCTGGAGGAGAACAACAAAGAGTAGCTTTGGCAAGAGCTTTGGTTAATAATCCATCAATGCTTATTGCAGACGAACCAACAGGAAACTTGGATCCAGAAACAGCTTGGGACATAATGAATCTATTAAATGAAATTAATTTAAGAGGAACAACATTAGTTGTGGCAACACATGCTAAAGACATAGTTGATAGAATGAACAAAAGGGTAATTCGTATTGATAATGGAATTATAGTAAGTGATAAAAAAGGTGGGTATGACAGTGAAGCATAATGTTTTAGGATATTTATTAGGTGAAGGTTTTAGAAATGTATTTAATAATAAAAAATCATCTGGTGCATCATTAGCAATTATGTGTGCAACTATGTTGATTTTTGGAGTGTTCTTTTTAATAGTAGAAAATATAAATAATATGGTAACCACATTAGAAGAACAACAAGGAATGCAGGTTTTTATTAAAGAGGATGCAACAGAGGCTCAAATAGAACAAATTGGAGAACAAATAAAAGCTTTAGATGGAGTAAATACAGTTACATATGTTTCTAAGGAAGATGCTTTAAATAGCATGAAAGAAAAACTAAAAGATAAACAGAGTTTATTATCTGGATGGGACGAAGATAATCCATTTAGAGCATCATATGTTGTAACTCTAACAGATTTAAAATTAAGTGGTGATATTCAATCAGAAATATATAATACAATAGATAACATCTACAATATAGAGAGTAGAGACGATACAATAAATGCACTTGTGTCTATTGCAAATGGTGTTAGAATTGTATCAGCAACAATATTAATTTTATTAATTCTAATTTCTATATTTATTATAGCTAATACAATAAAACTAACTGTTCATGCAAGAAGAAAAGAAATATCAATAATGAAATATGTTGGGGCTACAGATGGTTTTATAAGATGGCCATTTGTTATTGAAGGTATTTTAATAGGTATTATGGCAGCGTTGTTATCAATAGCTTTGCTAGCACTTATATATGCGTTGATATCTAATTCACTAACTAATTCAGACATTATGCAGAAAATAGGAGTAAATCTGTTGTCTTTCAACAATATGTTAAATCTACTAATTGTAGTATATTTAATATTAGGAATTGGAATAGGAACATTAGGAAGTAGCATTTCAATGAGAAAGTATTTGAAAGTTTAGAATATGTAAAAAATAGATAAACTTATAAAAAAGAAAGAGAGGTATACTTATGAAAAAACAAATATGTTTAAAGATACTATCAGTATTAGTGGTATTTGTGTTTTTTATAACATTATCATGTGATGTAATTGCTGCTAGTGAGGTGGATAAAAAAGAATTGCAAAATCAAATTGATAAAGCTAAGAGTGAGCTAAGTGATATTTCAGATAACAAAGATGATGCTGAATCTGAACTGGATAAAATAAATAATCAGGTTGAAGATATACAAAATGAGATTGCGTCATTAAAAACGCAAATATCAGATTTAAATAGCCAAATAGAAGCAAAACAATCAGAAATTGCAGCTGAAGAAAAAGAGATAGAAGCAAAGAATGAGTTGTTGAAACAAAGAATGGTTGCATTATATGAAGCGGGAGACACTTCATACTTAGATGTTTTATTCAATTCAGAGGATTTGATAGACTTTATTTCAGGTTATTCTGCAATACAAACAATATTGGAAGCAGATACAAAACTAATAAACGACTTGGAAACAAAGAAAGAGCAATTAGAGGCAGATCAAAAATCATTAGAAGAGAGCAAGCAAAAGGTAGAGGATTTAAAAAATACCCAAGAAATAAAAAATGCAACTTTAGTTAGCCTACAAGCAAGTAAACAAGCAGAGGTTGATAAATTATCAGCAGAAGAAAAAGAAAAACAATCAGAAATAGAAAAATATAATGCTGCAATGGTAAAAGTTAACCAAGAATTAGAAGAAGCCTATAAAAAAGCTCAAGAACAAATAAAAAATAATACAGGAAATTCTGGAAATAGTTCAGGCGAAGATGGTTTACAATTTGATGGAAGCTTTATATGGCCATGTAACAATAAAACTGTAACATCTACAGTAAAAAGAAGATGGGGAAGATGGCATAAAGGAATTGATATAGCTGCAAGATATGAAAGTGTATATGCTTCAGCATCTGGTTATGCGTACAATGCTTATGACAAAAACGGATATGGTACATACATAATGGTATTCCATGGAAGCGGATATGTAAGTTTATACGGACATTTGTCATCTAGTCATGTATCTAATGGTCAATATGTAAAACAAGGACAAGTTATAGCAACATCAGGAAATTCAGGAGGAAGTACAGGAGCACATTTACATTTTGAATTAAGACAAGCCACATCTGTATCACAATTCTTTAGTAAATCACCATTAAATCCGTTAGAGTATTTACCAGGAGGATATACGTTAGCAGCTGGTGCGACTACTGAATCATAATAATTAATTTAATATTTACATAGGAAGGAGAAACATTTATGAGAAAAAGAATACTAGCTTTTATTATTTGTTTAGTAATAGTATCACTCTCAGTAAATGTTTTTTCTGCTAATGATATAAATGTTATAACTAATGAAGAGAATACTAATAATGTTATAGAAAATAAAACTTTAGAAGAACAAAAAGCAGAAATAACATCTAAACTTGAAGAGTCAAATACAAAACTTGAATATGTACAAAGCGAGTTAGGCACAACTCTTAGTAAAGTAGAAGAGTTAGATGATTCTGTAAACAATTATCAAACTCAATATGAAGAATTGATAAATCAAATAAATGAATTAGAAGCTAAGTTACAGGATACTAATAAACAAATAGAAGAAATTGAACAAGTATATGCAAAAAAGCAGAGAATTTTAAAGAAAAGAGTTGTTGCTATGTATGAAGCAGGAGATTCAACATACATGGATGTGTTGTTATCTTCTAGCAGTATAGTTGATTTTATATCAAATTATTTCACCATATGTGAATTAATTGAATGTGATACTAATTTATTAGAAGAATTAGAAAATACTAAAAGTAAGATTGAAAAAGTTAAAACGGAACAGGAACAAAAAGAAGTAGAGCTAAGGACGGCGAAGCAACAAATAAACCAAACTAAAATATTATTGGAAAATACTAAGATTGTAAAAGAAAATTATATGTTACAATTAACCGACGAGGAAAAGGCTCTACAAGAAGAAATTACAAAGTACAAAGAAGAGCAAAAAGAATTGGAAGATAAAATTGCACTGGCGGTGAATTGGACTGGAACAATGTCTATTCAATTTACTGGAGGAGCAATGATTTGGCCAATTGCTATGGAAGGTACATATATTACATCTCCATATGGAAATAGGTTACACCCTATTCAAGGGGTTTACAAAAATCATGCGGGAATTGATATTGCGGGACCAAATGTAAATAGAGCTCCAGTTGTTGCAGCAGCAGATGGAATAGTAGCTTATGCTGGATGGATAAGTGGGTATGGCAACTGTGTTATGATAAATCATGGAAGTGGAATAATTTCATTATATGGACATGGTTCAGAAATAGTAACAGAAACAGGAAAAGAGGTAAAGCAAGGAGAGATAATAATGAGAGTTGGCTCTACAGGAAATTCCACAGGACCACATGTTCATTTTGAAATAAGAAAAAATGGAGTTGTTGTTGATCCAATTCCGTATTTGAATGGCGAAGTAACTGAAATAAATGAAGAAGTAACAGCAACAAACGAGGAAAATCAAAATAGTATTAATAGTGACTAGATTTGAGTTATAAAGTTTATAGTTTTTAATATGATATAAAGAATGATATTTTATATTTTAGAGATAATAATTAAAATATAAAATTGAGTTATAATAATAAAAATCTTTTAGAGATAATTGATAATAATATTATCAAAAATTAAAGAACTGAAAGGAATAAAAAAATGGAAGAAGAAAAAAATCAAAAAGTTTATAAAGTAATAATGCTTGTGGCTTTAACAGCAATAGTAACTTTTTTATTGACAGCAATATTTATGTACAAAAAATTTGATAACGTTTATTCGACAGTTGAAGGTAATTCAGCATTATCAAGTAATGTATCTACGACAAGCGAAAAAAGTTTTTTAAAGGTTCTACAAGAATTTAAAACTATATTGCAAAATCAGTATATTGGGGATATAGATGAAGAAAAGATGGCAGAAGGTGCAATAAAAGGATACATTGAAGGATTAGGGGACCCATATACAGAATATTTAACAGTAGAAGAAATGCAAGAATTAACAGAAGAAACAGATGGAAAGTATGTTGGAATAGGCGTATATGTTGCAAATAATTCTTCTGATAATACGATTTTAGTTGTTGGAGTTATGAATGGTTCACCAGCACTTGAAGCTGGAATGCAGTCAGGTGATATTATAACAAAAATAGATGGAACTGAATATAAAGGGGAAGAATTGAGCAAGGCTACATCAGTACTAAAAGGTGAAGAAGGCACGGAAGTAAAAGTAATAGTACTAAGAGAAGGAAAAGAGATAGAATTAACAATTACAAGAAAAACAATAAATGTAGAACATGTAGCATCAGAAATGTTGGACAATCAAATCGGTTATATTCAAATTGATGCTTTTGATGATGGTGTAGCAGAAACTTTTGAGGAGAAATACAATCAACTTAAAGAGCAAGGAATAAAAGGATTAATTCTGGATTTAAGAAGTAATGGTGGAGGAGTTGTAGATGAAGCCACTGATATAGCAAGTATGTTTACCGAAAAAGAAAAAACTGTATTAATAACTAAAAGTAAAACTGAAAAGGAAGAAGATACTAAATCTAATAGAGATCCAATAGTAAAAGATATACCAGTAGTTGTACTTGTTAATGAGGGCACAGCAAGTGCATCAGAAATATTGGCAGGAGCATTAAAAGATAATTATGGAGCAAAAATTGTTGGTAAAAAAACATATGGAAAAGGTGTTATTCAAACAGTTTATAGATTAACTGATGGTAGCGGTTTGAAGATTACAACAGATGAATATTTTACTCCAAATCATACATCTATAAATAAGGTTGGAATAGAACCTGATGTTGAAGTTGATTTAACTAAAGATTCAAATGGAAGATATGAAACTAGCAAAGATAATGATGCACAACTATTGAAAGCAACAGAAATGTGTCAATAATTAGACGGGATTAAAAAAATTAAAGGATTGGAGCGTTGTAAAAAGCTTCAATCCTTTTTGGCTTTTATATGATAAGAAAGTTATGAAACTTTCCTATAATAGAAATATATTACACAGAGAATTTATCCCATAAATTTTCGTGCATGAATAAATTTACTGAAAATTTCAATTTTATTGAGTATGATAAAAAGTGTACTTAAGACTGAAGATTGAAGATTTTCAGATTTGCTATAATGGTTTAAAATTAGAATATTCTATAAAAGAATATAAAATATCACAAACAAAAATCATAGTTGTAATTCTAATTAGAAATACTTGCAATTTTGTGGGAACCTTTGATGAAATAAACGTAATCAGTTTTTTAAATAAAGGAAAAATTACATAAGCAAAAACTATAGCAACTATTCCCCATGAAAGAGAGTAAAATAAACATATACGTCCATTCAAGTTTAAAAGTTCATTTCTATAATCCCAAAGCCATAAATTATAAAGAGCATCTAATCCAAAGCCAATAGCGTATTCAAAAATAGAAAATATTAAAATAGCAGATATAAATAATTTAATTGGATTATGTTTGTACTTATTCAAAAATAAAATTAAAATTAGTCCACCACATCCATATATAGGACAAATAGGACCATAAAAAAATCCTCTATTTGCAAAATGACCAAGAACGATATAACTATAGATTGTTTCCATAGCCCAGCCTAAAAAAGAAAATATGAAAAAATAACACAAATAACATTGAAAATTGGTTAATTGCTTGTTATATCTATTATCTTCATTAATAACTGCTAATGATACATTTTCCATATAAACGTATTCCTTTCAGATTTTTTCTATAAATTTGCATTTAAATAGTATCATAAAAGTATAAAAAAGTAAAGAATATAGGTTTAAAATAGATATGTCACAAGAACATTAAAAATAAAATATTGAAAA
>USNR01000040.1 GCA_900556135.1 uncultured Clostridium sp.
TATTATTTAGAGTAAAGCTCTACTATTAAATGTTCCTCAACAGGTAGGTCAATGTCTTCTCTTGTTGCTAAGTTTAATACTTTTCCACTTAATTTTTCTGCATCTTTTTCTAGCCAAGCTGGAACTGGTCTGCTAGCGTTTTCTTCAACTGCTAATTTTATTGTTCCATTGTCTTTTCTTATTTCTCTAACGCTAATTACGTCTCCTGCTTTAACTAAGTATGATGGTATATCAACTTTGTGTCCGTTAACTTCAAAAGCACCATGTGTTACTTGCATTCTTGCTTGTGCTCTTGAGCTTGCGAATCCTAATCTATATACAACATTATCTAATCTACTTTCTAATATTTGAAGTAATACTTCACCTGTTTTTCCTCTACTATTAGATGCCATGTCGAAGTATTTTCTAAATTGCTTCTCTCCAACTCCATAAAATGCTTTTGTTTTTTGTTTTTCTCTTAATTGAGTACCATATTCAGAAATTTTGCTCTTTTTTTGACCATTTTGTCCTGGTGCATAATTTCTTCTTGCAATACTGCATTTATCTGAGTAGCATCTTGAACCTTTTAAGAACAATTTTTGACCTTCTCTACGGCAAATACGGCATTGTTCATCTTTATATCTTGCCATTTTTTATTTCTCCTTTCTCTTATCTTATACACGTCTTCTTTTTGGTGGTCTACAACCATTATGTGGTATAGGAGTAACATCTTTAATTGATGTTATTTCTAATCCTGCTGTTTGTAAAGCTCTTATTGCAGCTTCACGTCCAGATCCTGGTCCTTTAACAAATACATCTACTGTTTTTAAACCATGTTCCATTGCAGCTTTAGCAGCTGTTTCTGCAGCTTCTCCTGCAGCAAATGGTGTGCTTTTTCTAGAACCTTTAAATCCTAATTCCCCAGCACTTGCCCATGATAAAGCATTTCCTTGTGTATCTGTTATAGTAACTATTGTATTATTAAAACTAGAATGAATATGAGCCATACCTTTTTCTATGTTTTTTCTGTCTCTTCTTCTAGTTGGCTTTTTAGCTAAATTCTTTGTAGCCATTTAAGATTTTCCCTCCTTTTGGATGTTAGATGCTAGATCTAACTTCTATTATCTAATTTTATTTCTTGCTTTTACTAACTAATTTTCTTGGTCCTTTTCTTGTACGAGCATTAGTTTTTGTTCTTTGTCCTCTTACTGGAAGACCTCTTCTATGTCTAAGACCTCTATAACATCCGATTTCAGTTAGTCTCTTTATATTTAAAGCTACTTCTCTTCTTAAATCACCTTCTAATGTATATCCGTCTATAGCATTTCTTATTGCTTGTACTTGATCGTCAGTTAAATCTTTAACCCTAGTATCTGGATTAACTCCAGCTTTCTTTAATATTTCTTGAGAACGAGATAGTCCTATTCCATATATGTATGTTAGTCCTATTTCAACTCTTTTTTCTCTAGGTAAATCAACTCCTGCTATACGAGCCATTTATTTGCACCTCCAAATTTGTATTTATTTTTTGTTTTTGTTTAGTTTTTAGTCTATTTTATTTAGCTAAAGGTGAAATGCACTAATCCTAAAACTTTGGTCTATATCTTAAAATATAAATTAGAGGTCAATCTATATTTTAAAATATAGTCCTCTGGACTTTAGTTTAGTCTTTAACTTTTTTATTTAGACATGTATATAAACACAAATCTTAAATTTATCAAACATAGTGTTTGACAGCCGCTAATCTTGATTTGTGTTGATATCAATTTTTTTCAATTATCCTTGTCTTTGTTTATGCTTAGGATTTTCGCATATTACTCTAATAACACCTTTTCTTTTTATTACTTTGCATTTATCGCAGATAGGTTTTACTGATGGTCTTACTTTCATTATTCTCACCCTCTCCCATAAGTTTTTTATTATATATTTTATTTAGCTCTCCAAGTGATTCTTCCTCTGGTTAAATCATATGGTGATAATTCAACTTTAACTTTATCTCCTGGAAGTATTTTAATATAATTCATTCTTAATTTTCCAGAGATATGAGCTAAGATTTGATGACCATTTGCTAATTCAACTTTAAAATTTGTATTAGGTAATGTTTCTACAACAGTTCCTTCTACTTCAATAACATCCTCTTTAGACATCTATTTTTTACCTCCAAAATGAATATATTTATTCATTTATTAGTCTATTAATTGGTAAACTAATCCATTTTCAATCAATAGCCTTTATAGTATACCTCATTTTTATAATAAAGTCAATATTTCTGGCTCATTTTCTGTAATTAAAATTGTATTTTCATAGTGTGCAGCTAGCGTTCCATCCTCTGATATTATTGTCCAACCGTCATCTAATTCTAAAATTCCTGGTTTGCCCATTATTACCATTGGTTCTATTGCTAGAGTCATGCCTGGTTCAAGTCTTATACCTCTTCCTGCCTTTCCATAATTTGGAATGCCTGGATCCTCATGCATGCTTTCTCCTATTCCATGTCCTTGAAACTCTCTTACTACACTGAAACCTTGACTTTCAACATATTCGCCAATCGCATGGCAAACATCTCCAAGTCTATTTCCTTTTTTAGCAAATTTTATTCCTTCATAAAATGCTTGCTTAGTTGCTTCTACTAATCTTTTTGCTTCATCACTTACTTTTCCAACATAATAAGTTCTAGCACAGTCACCATTGAATCCATCTTTATATGCAACTAAATCTACACTAATTATATCTCCTTCTTTTAAGACATCTCTTTTAGAAGGAATTCCATGTATTACAACATCATTAATTGAAGCACATATTGAACCTGGAAATGCTGGCACACCTTTCACACCACTTGGATATCCTTTTTCTGCTGGTATAGCGCCATTATCCCTCATTGTTTTTTCTGCAATTTTATCAAGTTCATATGTTGATATTCCAGGTCTGATTGCAGCTTCAACTGCTTTTTGTGCAAGATTTGCTACTCTGCAAGCCTCTCTCATCTTTTCAATTTCTTTTTTGCTTTTTATACTTACCATATTTTTAGCCTTCTTCCTTATTACATTTTAGCTATATAATCTTTTATTTTTTCTATTACATCACTTGGCTTTGTATTTTCGTCAGAAGATATTGTGTATAAGAGATTAGCATCTTTATAGTATTTTATAATATCTGCTGCTTGTCCATGATAAACGTCTAGTCTTTCTTGAACTGTTTCTCTATTGTCATCTGCTCTTGTTACTAATTCTGAACCACATTTATCACAAACACCAGGAACTTTTGATGAGTTGAATTTCTTATTGTATATTGCTCCACATTCTTTGTTAGAACATAATTGTCTATTAATTATTCTTTGAATTATAACCTCATCTGAAACGTCTAATTCTATTGCAATATCTATATTTTTATTTATTTGATTTAATAACTCAGTAAGACTTTCAGCTTGATTTTTAGTTCTTGGATATCCATCAAATATTGCACCATTTTCACATTCTGGACTTTCTAATTTATTTTTAATTAATCTAGTAACTATTTCATCTGAAACAAGCTTTCCTTCTGCTAATAAATCTTTTACTTCTAGACCTAAAGGTGTTCCTTTTTTTATTTCTTCCCTTAACATATCTCCTGTTGAAAGGTGTGCAATATTATAAATTTTAGCTAATTCATCACTTGCTGTTCCCTTTCCTGAACCAGGACCACCTAACATTACTATATACATAAAAATCTCTCCCTTCAAATTTTACTATATTTATTCCTCTTTAATTAATAGAAACTAATAATTAATTTCTACTAATTAAAAAGGATTCGCCCAAGCTGAAAACGTACAGATGGGCAAATACTTTTATTATATTTTTGAATCTACTTATTCCAAGAATCCTTTGTAATGTCTTGTTACAAGTTGAGATTCTAATTGTTGTACAGTTTCTAGCGCAACACCAACTAAAATTAATATAGATGTTCCACCAAATGCGATATTTAAGTTTGTAAATCTTGCAAGCATTGGTATAATAGCAATTACTGCTAGGAATATACCTCCTACCAATGTTAACTTAGATATTACAGAAGATAAATAATCTGTTGTAGGCTTACCAGCTCTTATTCCTGGTATGAAACCACCATTTCTTTTTATATTTCCAGAGATTTCTGCTGGATTAAACATTGCATAGGTATAGAAATATGTAAATCCTAAGATCAACAATAAGTATACACATGCGTTAGCTATTGTATATCCTATTCCAACACTTGAAGAAGATGTTGCAATAGAGAATTTATATACTCCAGCCCAGAATCCTGTTTGAGTAGCTATGTCTTTTACAAATATTTGTAAAATCATTGCTGGAAATGTCATGAATGATGATGCAAATATTATAGGCATAACTCCTGCCATAGCTAGTTTTAATGGAATATGAGTATTTTGTGCTCCAACCATTTTTCTTCCAACTACTTTTTTCGCATATTGTACTGGTATTCTTCTTTCAGCTAATTGTATAAACACAACTGCTGTTATTAAAACAAGTACTCCTAGTATTAAACCTAATGCTTGAATAAGTCCTACAGTGCTGAATGTTCCTGTTCCGAAGATTAAATTCCATACTGTAGTTATTCCACTAGGTAGACCTGAAACGATACCTACAAATATCAACATAGAAATTCCATTTCCAATTCCTTTATTTGAAATTTGTTCTCCAAGCCACATAAGAAGTGCTGTTCCTGCCATAAGAGAAATTACTGTTAAAACTCCTCCCATGAAAGTTGTATCTAAGAATATTCCAGATGCTTTATAAGATAGGAATATTCCTAAACCTTCAATTAAGGCAAGTACTATAGTAAGCATTTTTGTATATTTGTTTACTGCTATTTTGCCTTCTTCTCCACCTTCTTTTATTAACCTTTCCAATGATGGTATAACCATTGATAATAATTGAATTACGATAGAGGCTGTAATGTATGGAGTAATTGACATAGCAAATATAGAAAGTCTAGAGAAAGCACCTCCTGATATTGTGTCTATTAGACCTGTTACTCCATTTGTTGCAGAACTCATTTGCTCTGCAAGTGTAAATGTATCAACTCCTGGTACAGTTACAAAACATCCAAATCTAAAAACTACTATTAGTAATAAAGTATATAGTAATTTTTTTCTAACTTCTGGTGTTTTTAGGGCATTTTTTATGGTCTTAAACAATTAAATCACCTCTGTCTTTCCACCTAAAGATTCGATTGCTTCTTTAGCTGCTTTAGTAAATCTTACAGCTTTTACATTAACTTTTTTGTCAAGTTTTCCTGTAGCTAAAACAACTATACCGTCATTAATCTTTCCAATGATTCCTTCTTCTAACAAGCTTTCTGCTGTTACGTTTTCATTCTTTACTTTAGATAACATTGTTAATGTTACTTCTGTATAATTTTTAGCGTGAATATTTGTGAATCCTCTTTTTGGTAATCTTCTATATAATGGTGTTTGACCACCTTCAAATCCACGTCTTACTCCGCCACCTGATCTTGCTTTTTGACCTTTATGACCTCTACCAGATGTTTTTCCTAATCCAGAGCCTATTCCACGTCCAACTCTTGTTCTGTTTTCTGTTTTTTGTGCCGGTTTTAAATCGTCTAATTTCATTTTGTAATTACACCTCCTATAATTTTTATTGTTCGTTTACTGAAAATATTTAACATTAATATACATCAATTATTTTATATCTTCAACATTTTTTCCTCTTTTTTTAGCAACTGATTCTAAAGTTTGCATATTCTTTAATCCGTTTAATGTAGCATAAACTACGTTTCTTGGATTGTTTGTTCCTATAACTTTAGTTCTTATATCTCTATAACCTGCAAGTTCAAGAACAGGTCTAACGCTACCTCCTGCGATAACTCCAGTACCTTCTGCAGCTGGTTTTAACATAACGTTAGCACTTCCAAATTTTCCTATAATTTCGTGTGGTATTGTAGTATCAACTATTGGAACTTCTATTAAGTTCTTCTTAGCTTCTTCTATAGCTTTCTTTATTGCATCTGGAACTTCTGAAGCTTTACCATTACCAACACCTACATGTCCTGCTCCGTCTCCAACAACAACAACAGCACTAAATCTAAAGTTTCTACCACCTTTTACAACTTTAGCAACTCTATTTATAGCAACAACTTTTTCTTTTAATTCTGTAGAATTTTCTTCTTGCACTTTTTTTCCCTCCTTTTTTAGAATTTTAATCCTGCTTCTCTTGCAGACTCTGCAAATTGTTTTACAACTCCGTGGTATACGTATCCACTTCTGTCGAAAACTACTGTCTCTATTTTCTTTTCAGCTGCTCTTTTAGCGATTAATGTACCAACTTCTTTAGCAGCTTCCACATTTGAATGTTTTGTTTTTACTTCTTTATCAAGTGTAGATGCTTGAGCTAATGTTACTCCATTAACATCATCTATAACTTGAGCAAAAATGTTATTATTACTTCTATACATACATAGTCTTGGACGTTCTGGTGTTCCACTTATTTTTCTACGAACACGGATATGTCTTCTTTTTCTTTCTAACTTTCTATCTGTTTTTCCTACCATTCTTACTCATACTCCTTTCTAAAAATTATCGAAATTTCTTCAATTAATTATTTCAATTCAATAAATTTCAAACTCGGTTATCAGGTATTTTAAAAATAATTATAAACAAGTATAACAAGGCAAACCTTATACACCATTTAGAACTACTTTTAATAATTTTAATTTAAAGCAAGTGTTGCTAGGCGAATTTAATTAAAATACCGGAGGTGTGCTTGTTGCACATCGAGGATTTTTAATTAAATTCAACAACGCAAAACGAAGTTTAAAATTAAAATTTATTATTTTTTACCTGCTTTACCTTCTTTTCTTCTAATATGCTCACTAGCATACTTAATACCTTTTCCTCTATATACTTCAGGTGGTCTCTTTGTTCTTACAACTGCTGCTGTTTGACCAACTAATTCTTTGTCAATTCCTCTAACTGTAATATGGTTAGCATCTGGAACATCAAATGTAATTCCTTCTGGAGCTTCCATTTCTACTGGATGAGAATAACCTAAGTTCATTAATAAGTTATTTCCTTTCTTTTGAGCTCTGTATCCAACTCCATTTATTTCCAAATCTACTTTGTACTCATTAACAACACCATAAATCATATTGTTTATTAATGTTCTTGTTAATCCATGTAAGCTTCTATTTAAAGCTTCATCATTAGGTCTTGTTACAGTTATTACGTTGTCTTTTAATTCAACTTTTATATTATTGTGAATATCTCTCTCAAGAGTTCCTTTAGGTCCTTTTACAGTAATATGTTGTCCATCTAATTTTACTTCAACATTTTCTGGTACTGTAATAGGCATCTTTCCTATTCTTGACATCTCTGTCTTCCTCCTTCCTTAAAACCTTTTGGTTTTGATTAATCTTTATTAATCTTTAATTTATTTTTTATATTATATTACCAAACGTAAGCTAATACTTCTCCACCTAATCCTGCTTCTCTTGCAGATTTGTCTGTCATTATTCCTTTAGATGTAGAAATTAAAGCTATACCTAACCCATTTAATACTCTTGGTAATTCATCCTTAGATGCGTAAACTCTTAATCCTGGTTTACTAATTCTTTTAATTCCATCTATAACTTTCTTACCTTTTTCTGTATATTTTAGAGTTATTCTTATAATTCCTTGATTATTTTCTTCTTTTATCTCTTCAAAAGATTTTATATATCCTTCGTCAAATAATATCTTTGCTATAGCAAGTTTCATATTTGAAGCAGGTATATCAACAGTTTTGTGTTTTGCACTTCCTGCGTTTCTAATTCTTGTTAGCATATCTGCTATTGGGTCTGTAGTTACCATGTATTTTTCCCTCCTTTTCTTAAAAACTAATTAAACAATTAATTAATCTTATTATTTATTTCGGTTTATTATAATTCTCTATTAATTTAATTTATTACCAGCTTGCTTTTTTTACTCCAGGAATTTCTCCATTATGAGCTAATTTTCTAAAGCAAACACGGCAAATTCCATACTTTCTTATATAAGCATGTGGACGTCCACAAATTTTGCATCTATTGTATTCTCTAGTTTGATATTTTTGTGGTCTTGCTTGCTTTACTTTTAAAGATTTTTTAGCCATCTTTATATTTCTCCTTTCTCTAAAAATTAATGAAAACCTTCGCATTCTTGCGTTAATCTTTCTCCACACAAATCGATAATTTGCATTTCATTTTAAGATTAACAACATTATCGATGTTTATAATTAATTTTTGAATGGCATTCCTAACAATGTTAATAACTCTCTAGCTTCCTCATCAGTCTTAGCTGTAGTAACGAATATAATATCCATTCCTCTTATTTTATCTATTTTATCATATTCGATTTCTGGGAATATAAGTTGTTCTTTTATACCCATAGAGTAGTTACCTCTACCATCGAAAGAATCTGTTCCAACACCTCTAAAATCTCTTACTCTTGGAAGTGCTACATTGAATAGTTTGTATGCAAAATCATACATTTTTCCTTTTCTTAATGTAACTTTACATCCAATTGGTATTCCAGCTCTTAACTTGAAAGCAGCTATAGCCTTTTTAGATTTTGTTATTATTGGTTTTTGACCTGTTATTTTACTTAAATCTCCAACAGCATTTTCTAATTCTTTAGGATTTTCTTTTGTATCACCTAATCCTATATTAATTACTATTTTGTCTAATTTTGGAACTTCCATAACAGATTTGTAATTAAATTTCTTCATCATTGCTGGTACTATTTCTTTTTGATATTGTTCTTTTAATATTTCCATAAGTCTTTATAGACCTCCTTCCTTATTTTATTTTTGCTCCACATTTTTTACATACACGAACTTTTTCATCTTTCTCTACTGAATATCCTATTTTTGTAGCTTTTCCACATTTAGGACAAACAACAGCAACTTTGCTACTATGTATGCTGAATTCTGAAGGGATTATTCCTCCTTCTTCTCCTTGTTTTCTTGGTTTTACATGTTTCTTTCTAATGTTAACACCTTTAACAATAACTCTTTGTGTTTTTGGTATAACTTCTAAAACTTCACCAGTCTTACCTTTATCATTACCTGATAAAACTTTTACTGTATCACCTTTCTTTATTTTCATTACTATTTTCACCTCACATTTTCGCTGTTGAAATTCACACTTTCAACACTATTTTTGTTAGTATCTTTTCAAATTTTTTAAATTTAATTTTATTTTCAATTTCAGTTTAAAATTTAACTCATGTATTGCTAGGCAAATTTGACTTAATAATCGCAGGCATACTCTTAATGTCCACCAAAGGATTATTAATGTTAAATTAAACGACGCAAGACGAAGCTTAAAATTTAAACCTTAGTTTTTAAATAAAACAATTATTACTAGGCGAACAAATAAAATTTTTTGAAATTGTACTTTGTGTACATTGATAAAAATTTATATTGCTCATCCATTTTATTTTTAGTTTAAATTTGAATCAAGTATTGCTAGGCAAATTTGACTTAATAACCGCAGGCGTACTCCATGTACGTTGAGGATTATTAATGTTAAATTTAACGACGCAAGACGAAGCTTAAAATTTAAACTATAGAACTTCAGGAGCCAATGAAAGAATCTTCAAATAATCCTTCTCTCTCAACTCTCTAGCTACTGGGCCAAATATACGTGTTCCTCTTGGAGTTCCATCTTCTTTTATTATAACAGCTGCGTTTTCATCAAATCTTACATAAGATCCGTCAGCTCTTCTAATTGGTTTCTTTGTTCTAACTACAACAGCTTTAACAACATCACCTTTTTTTACCATTCCACCTGGTTGTGCTGTTTTTACAGAAGCTACTATTATATCTCCAACTCTAGCATACTTTCTGTACGAACCACCTAGGCATCTAATACACATTATTTCTTTTGCACCTGTGTTATCAGCTACTTTTAATATAGTTTGTTGTTGTACCATTTCTTTTCCTTTCCGAATTAATTATATTAATTCTAATTATTTTTATTTTAATAGCATTTTATTTAATTACTGCCTTTTCGACGATTTCAACAACTCTCCATCTCTTGTCTTTAGATAAAGGTCTTGTTTCCATAACTTTTACTTTATCTCCAATTTTGCATTCATTGTTTTCGTCATGAGCTTTTAATTTATAAGTTCTCTTTTTGATTTTTCCGTATCTTTTATCCATTTCATTTATTTCAACAGATACGACTACTGTTTTGTCCATCTTGTCTGATGTAACTTTTCCTATCATTACTTTACGAAGATTTCTTTCCATAATTTCCTCCTTTCAGATTAATTTATGTTTTAATTAACCTAATTTTCGCAATTTTATTTGCTGGCTTTTTTTTCTTCTAACTCTCTTTCAGTTAAAACTGTTTTTATTTTTGCAATGTCTTTCTTAACCTCTTTAATTTTCATAGGATTGTCTAATCCGTTTGTAGCTAAACTAAATCTTAGTTTAAATAGCTCTGATTTTAATTCTCCTAATTCTTTTTGTAGGTCTGGTGAAGACATTTCTCTTATTTTATTTATCTTCATCTTTTTCACCACCTATTTCAGTTTCCTTTTTAACAAATTTACACTTAACAGATAGTTT
>USNR01000041.1 GCA_900556135.1 uncultured Clostridium sp.
TCAAAGTATTTATTTTAAATAATTTGTGACAAATGATTGACTAACCTACATAAAAATATAAATAGATAAAGTGAAAAAACTTGATATATTAAAAAAAATATGTTACCATTCAATCTATAGCAGTATAAGAGATTAATTGAAAAGAGGCTTATAATTGGAGATAGAGGGACAAATAACTAATATTATATATAGAAATGATACTAATAGTTACACAGTAGCTGAATTTGAAACAAACAACAACGAAGAAATTACAGTGGTAGGTTACCTACCATTTATTAATAATGGGGATAGCTTAAAATTGATAGGAGATATAGTAAAACATCCAGACTATGGAGAACAATTAAAAATTGCAACTTTTGAGAAATTATTACCAACAACACCAGAAGCATTAGAAAAGTATTTGGCAAATGGAAATTTTAAAGGAATTGGACCTGCAACAGCAAAAAAAATTGTAAAAACCTTTGGAGCCGAAACTATAAGTATTATAAAATTAGAACCACAAAAGCTAACTAAAATAAAAGGTATAACGAAAGAAAAAGCCTTGGATATAGCAGAAGAGTTTTTAAAGCATTGGGAACTATGGCAAATAGTTGGCTTTTTGGACAAGTTTGGAATTGGCCCTCAAGGAGCAGAAAGCGTTTATAAAAAATTAGGTGAAGATGCTTTAGAGAAAATAGAAGAAAATCCATATATTCTGATAGATGTTGCAACAAAAGTAAGTTTTGAAAAAGTTGACAACATTGCATTAGGCTTGGGTTTTGAACAGGAAAATTATAAAAGAATACGAAGCGGAGTAAAATATGGACTTGAAAGAATTGCATTAAATGGACATTCAACAGTGTTATATAACAATTTAGTTAACTATGTTAAAAATCTATTAAATGTAAGTGAGAATGTAGTAGAAGATACCTTAATTAGTATGAAAGCAAAAGACGAGATAATTATAGAAGATAGAAATGATGGTTCAGAATGGGTGTATCTACAGCAGTTTTATAATGCTGAGAAAAATATAGCTCAAAAAATACTTACTTTAAATGAATATGATAATGTGAAAAAGATTGATAAAATAGATAAAGAAATAGAAAGCATACAAAAGAGTATAGGGCTTAAGCTTTCAGAAAAACAGAAGGAAGCTGTGAAATGTATAAATGAAAATAATGTATGTGTTATAACTGGAGGCCCTGGAACAGGAAAAACTACTATAATAAAGGCTATAATAGAACTATATAAAAAGCATGGAATGAAACCAGTATTATGTGCACCAACAGGTAGAGCTGCAAAAAGAATGACGGAAACAACAGGCGAAGAGGCTAAAACTTTACATAGGCTATTAGAACTAGCTGGAATGGTATCAGATGATACTGATAATTTTAATGTGGATTTACTAGTTACACCGATTGATGGAGATATAATTATAGTTGATGAAACATCCATGGTTGATATGTTTTTAATGAACTATCTTGTAAAGGCTATATACAAAGGAACAAAATTAGTATTGGTTGGAGACATAGATCAGTTACCTTCGGTTGGACCAGGGTGTGTACTTAAAGATATAATAGAATCAGAAAAAATAAAAACTATAGTATTAAATCAAATTTTTAGACAAGCTGCAAAAAGTAAAATAATTGTTAATGCACATAGAGTAAATGAAGGAAAATGGTTTGTTGAAGATAAAAATGAAGAAGACAGTGAAGAAGAAGAAAAAATAGAATTGCTAGACGATTTCTTTTTTATAAATCAGTCTAATCAGGAGATGATAGTAGATACAATTGTAAGTTTGTGCAGTGGGAGATTAAAAAGATATGGCGACTATGATTTCTTGAATAATATACAAATAATATCACCAACCAAGAGGGGGATGACAGGAACTAAAGAATTAAATAAAATATTACAAAAAAGATTAAATGATGAAGATGATAAAAAAAGACAAAGAACATATGGAGAAGTGATTTTTAGAGAAAATGATAGAGTAATGCAAACTAAAAACAATTATAATATGATATGGGAAAAGGAAAGTTACGGAAGCTTAAAGAAAGAGTTAGGAAATGGTGTGTTTAATGGCGAACTGGGAATTATAGAAAATGTGAATGAAACAGATAAAACAGTAACTGTAAAATTTGATGATGGAAAAAAAGCAGTATACGAAAATACTGATTTAGAACAATTGGAACATGCGTATGCGATTACAGTACACAAAGCGCAAGGAAGCGAATTTGATGTAGTTTTAATTCCTATTGCTAATTTAGCACCAATGTTACAAACAAGAAATCTTATATATACAGCAATAACAAGAGCTAAAAAGTTAATAATAATAATAGGAAATAGAAACACAATAGATTTTATGATAAAAAACAATAATACTAAGAATAGAAATACAGGACTGCAATATAAATTGAAAGGTGTGGTATAAATTCTAATAGATTTAATCTTTCCTCCAGTATGTGGATTTTGTGGAAAAATAAATAAAAATTACTTATGTGACAATTGCAATAAAATAGTACAATCATTAGAAAAAAATAATATAGATGTTTATGAAAAAAATTTTAATAAACACCTATATATTTTTAAATATGAAGGAATAATAAGAAAAAAGATTATTGATTATAAGTTTAGAGATAAAGCATATTTATATAAAACATTTCAAAAAATTATTTTAAATAATAAAAAAGTGTGTGATTTTATAAATTCTTATGATATAATAATTCCAGTTCCGATACATAATAGAAGAAAAATGGAAAGAGGATATAATCAATCTTTATTAATAATCAAAGAGATGCCAAAATACATGGAACATATCAAAATTGATAAAGATATATTAGTAAAAAAGATAAATGTAGCAAAACAAAGTTCTTTATCAAAAGAAGATAGAAAAGAAAATGTGATAGGAGCTTATAGTGTTAATAATAACAAAAATGTTGAAGGAAAAAATGTGTTGATTTTTGATGACGTATTTACAACAGGGAGTACAGTTGATGAATGTGCAAAAATGCTAAAAGAAAGTGGAGTAAAAAATATAGGAGTTTTTACAATAGCAAAAGATTAAAGGAGGTATTCATGGAAGATTTAGTGGAGAGCATATTGGATTATGTTAGAGCAGATTACACAGATTATGCAATAATGATAAATGGTGAATGGGGAAGCGGAAAAACATACTTTTGGAACCATAAAATAAAAAATAAAATTGATTCCATGCAAATTAATGGTAAAAGGTATACCACAATATATATGTCTTTATATGGAATATCAAACTTAGAGGAAATAAGCAAGAAAATATTCATAGAGACAACTCAATTAATGGATAAAAATTTAAAAAAATATATGGCATCTAATTCGCAAACAACAATACCAGAATACGCAAAAACAGGATTGGATATGGCTAACTTTTTTGGAGTAACACAAAATGGAGACAAAATAGACTATAAAGAGTTTTTTTCTACGGATGACAAAATATTATGTTTTGACGACTTGGAAAGAGCTAATGTAGATGTTATAGACATTTTAGGATATATAAATAATTTTGTTGAACATGATCATATTAAAACAATAATTATTTGCAACGAGAAAGAATTATCTACAAAATTAAAAAGTAATAACTTAGAGATGAAAACATTTATTGCAACATATTTGTTAGATAAAGAGAATAAGCTTACAGAAAAAACAGATGAGCCAATGGTGGAAAGGATACAAAACACAATTGAATATGTTTTTGATAAGGCAAATGATTATGAAAGAATAAAAGAAAAATTAATAGGTGAAACATTTGAATACAATCCAGAGTTTACTTATATAATAAATGGATTATTGATGAGATATGAAAGGTATCCAGACCTAATTAGGTTTTTAAGGGAAAACTCATACCTGATTACATCCACTTTTGAAAAAAGTGGTACGAGAAACTTAAGAATATTAAAACATTCATTAACAGACTTTAAAAAAATATTTGATATGGTTAATAAGAATTATCCTAATACAAATAATAGAATATTACAGACGATGTTAATATTTACAATTGCTATTTCATTTGAAATTAAAGCAGGAAAAATAACGAAGGATAAATTTAAAAATATAATGAATAACGAAGAATACAAGGCAATATTGGTTTCTTCAAGGGTATTTATGGATAATAGGCAGTTCTATATTAAAGAATTTGACAACACATATTACTATAATTTTAAAGCGGAATATAGATTTTTTAAATTTATAGAATTGTATGTAAGAACTAGAATTTTCGATATGAAAGTATTTAAAGAGAATATGGAAATTATTATAAATACAGTTGATACAGATAAACTACCTGGCTACAAAAGATTACTTACAGAAGAATATTGGAAAATAAATGATGACCAATTTGATGATGTTATTAAACAAGTCCTAGAAAATGTAGAAAAAGGAGAAATACAACCTTTAGAGATAGTTAAATTATTTGCATATTTTAGCTATTTTATAGAAAAGGGATTGATAAATTATGATATAAAAACAATAGAAAGTGTTTTTATTACTGGAATGAATATTGTTTCTATTAAATCACAGTATTGTGAAGATGCAGAGGAAGAAATAGAACAGATAACTACAGAAAATCAATCTGAAGAAATGAAAAATATATTAGCAAGATTTAGAGTGATAAATGAACAGTTAAAAGATAAAATGTATAAAGAAAAAGCTGATGAAATATTTAAATGTATTCCAATGAAGATGGAAGTTTTCTATGATAAATTTGATAAAGAATGTAGCAATGTTCCAATATTTAAATATTATGATCCTTTTCAAATGTTCCAAAGAATCTCGTGTGCAAGTAATGAAGATATTGTTTCAATTAGAGAAATGCTTGCTAAAAGAGCGGTAGAACATAAAGATGAAATAGAACCAGAAATGAAAAATATTGCAAAATTAAAACAAATAATGGACAATTATATTGATGGCAAGAAACCAACAATAAAAGTAGTTATGATAGAAGAATTTTCTAAAGAGCTTGACAAAATATTAAAAAGCTATAGCAAAAAAGAAACAAAAGAATAAAAAAGATAAGAAAAAATAGTAATATAAAAAGTAAGGCCAAGACTGAAAATTTTTCAGTCTTGTTCTTTATTGTAAAAGACATACAAACTTTTTTTATAAGAAAGTGTAAATAAAATGATAAAAAATAATAATAAATAACATATGTAAAAACTGCATAAAATTTGAAAAAAAAGAGATAATAAAAATATCAATAAATGAAGTAAAAGGAGAAAATGGAATAAAGGTAATGTAATTTCCATAATTAATCCTAAACTTAAAAATAAAGGGAGGAGTATTATGAAGGCAACAGGAGTTGTAAGGAGAATAGATGATTTAGGGAGAGTAGTTATACCAAAAGAAATACGAAGAACACTAAGAATAAAAGAAGGTGATCCGTTAGAAATTTTTACAGATAAAGAAGGAGAAGTAATATTAAAAAAATATTCACCAATAGGAGAGTTATCTGAATTTGCAGCGGAATATGCAGAAACATTAAATAAAACAACAGGACATATAGCTTGTATTACAGACAAAGACACTATAATAGCAGTGTCTGGAGGTCCAAAAAAAGAGCTATTAGAACAAGGTGTAAGCTCTGAATTGGAAAGAATAATGGAAGACCAAGAAAATTATATTAGCAAGGAAAACAATGATATAGCAGTACCTATTACAAAAAATGAAAATAAAGATAGAATATATAATTCGCAAGTGATATATCCAATAATATCAGAAGGAAATTCGATAGGAAGTGTGATATTGCTATCAAAGGATTCAAAAACTAAAATGTCTGAAGTGGAACAAAAAGTTGTTCAATCAGCAGCAAGTTTTTTAGGAAAACAAATGGAAATTTAAATTAGACAGGTAAAAATGCCCTTTTTAAGGCTGGAAAAAATTCAGCTTTCAAAGGGGCGTTTTTGTTGGTTGAAAAATTACATATACATTGTAAAATATTAGAAAAAGAAAAATGTATTGACTTTATTATATGTTTTGATATAGTATATTGTTAAAGTATATAATAAAAAGAGAGATTAAAAGGTAATAAATTTATGAAAAAAATAAGGATGATTTTATGTACGGTTTTGGTAATAATGGTTATAATTGTAGCAATGTCAGCATCTATGCTTGTGAGCAGTATTAAAGGAAATGATACATACAAAACTACTCAAGCTAAGAGTAATTTATATAATAATGTTGACTTACCAGTTATAGAAGTTAAACTTATAAGTTCGAGTGCATATAATAGCGAAAGCGCAACACAGAATACAAAACTGCTTCAAAATGCTATAGATGAAGTTTCAAGTAGTGGAGGTGGAACTGTATATATACCAGCAGGGGTATATTATTTTAATACTGCAGGAAAAAATGATGCTAAAACTGAAGACTATGTTATAAAGTGTAAAGACAATGTAACAGTAATGGGAAATGGAATTAGTGATGAATCTGCAACAATATTAAAACCATATGGAAACACTGATAGAGGTTTGGATATGTTTTATTATAATGCATATAGAGATAGTGGTTTTACAAGAGCAGAATATTTAATTAATGCAGATTTTAAAAACTTTATTATAGATGCAGAAGAGACAAATGCGGCAACATATACTACTGCCGGTAAAGGTTTTATGATTAATATATTTAAGGACTGCGATTGGGAAAATGTGATTGTTAAAAACACGGATGCAACAGGATTTGGAATGGACTGTCCTATTAATTCAACAATAAAAAAATGTATAGCAATTAATTGCGGAAAAAAAGCTACAACAAGCAGTTGGGGAGCATCCGGATTTGGAATAGGTACAGGTTATAGCAACGAAGAGTATATGCATATTGAGGATTGCATAGCAACGGGTAACAAGAAATTTGGTTTCTTTTTTGAACATCAAGGAAGATTTAGAGAAAATAATTACAAAGCTACAAGTAGTAAAGGGTTTGTTGTATCAAACTGTGAAGCGTCGGGAAATTTATATGATATGGGTGGAAATAGAGCAAATGATGTAACATATGAAAATTGTACAGTAAATAATTTTTTTAATTTTGAAAATAATTCAAGAAGAATTAACCTAATAAATTGCAAAAGTAATAAAAAATATGAAGATGTTGGTGATTCAGCTAAGTACTATTATGGACCAGTTTATTGGGCTGCTAATAATGGAATATCAGCGGGAGTAAGTGATACAGAATTTTTGCCATCAAATGATTGTACAAGAAATCAAGCAGTAAAATTTTTATGGCGAATGAACGGAATGCAAGGAGATGTTGTGTTGGGAAATGAACCTACAATTGATACTGGTTATCCAGATGTAACTGGAACGTCAGATTCTGCACAAGCAATAAAATGGGCAACAGATACTGGAATAGCTAATGGTTTATATTCGGGAAATTTTAATGGAGATAATGCATGTTCCAGAGCGGCTTTTATAACCATGCTATGGAGATATGCTGGAAAACCTGAAGTAGAGTGCACAACTGGCTTTACGGATGTAGACGATGGAAAATGGTGTTCACAGGCTGTGAAGTGGGGAGTGAAAACTGGTATTATAAATGGAACTGGAGTAACTGAATTTAATCCAGATGGAGCAATAAAAAGGGCGGATGCTATTACTATGCTGTATAGGTATAATAATACAAAAGGCAATACATTTAATATTATTTATAATCTTGATGGTGGAATTGTACAAAATGAAAACCCTAATTCGTATATAGCAGGGACGGATTGCTTTGCTATTAATAATCCTACAAAGAAAGGTTACACATTTAAGGGCTGGACAGGCAGTAGTAATACAACAGGCGGTGCTGTCGGTGTTGGAAACTATATACCAGTGAAAGATGTATCAATTAACTTGGAAACTATAGGAAACTGTGGATTTTCGTCAAATTGGAAAGCAAATAGTTACACGATATCATTTAACGCAAATGGTGGAACAGGAGAAATGGAAGATGAAGTATGTACATATGATTCACAAAAGTATTTGTTGGAAAATAAATTTGTAAGGAATGGGTATGAATTTAAGAATTGGAGTTTAACTCCGGATGGAAATGGAACATGTTTTAGTAATAAGGAAATAGTAAAAAATTTAACGGATGAAGATGGAAAAAATATAATATTGTATGCACAATGGACAGCTATAAATGCAGAATATACTGTTGAGCATTGGAAGGAAAATCTGAATGGAGAATATATAAAAGGTGAGACCGAAACATTAGCAACTCATATTGAAACGTTAGTAAGTCCAGATGTAAAACAATATGAAGGATTCACTTCTCCAAGTAAACAAGAAACAGTGATAAATGAATCTGGAATAAATATAGTGTATAAGTATAGTAGAAATAAATATAGAGTCACAATTACAAAAGGCAAAGGAATTGAAGAGGTATCAGGAGATGGTACATATATGTTTGAACAAAATGTAAAATTAAATGCAATAACTCAAAAGGGATATGAAAATATCCAATGGGGAGGATATACAACAAGCAGTGAGTTTTTTATGCCAGCAAAGGATTTAAATATTACTGTAAATGCAACAGCAATAGAATATAAAATATCATATGAGTTAAATGGAGGGGATTCGATAGAAAACCCAGAGAAGTACAATGTGGAAACAGAAACATTTAAATTAAAAAATCCAACAAGGACTGGGTACACATTTTTAGGATGGACAGGAAGCAATGGAAATACTCCGCAAAAGGATGTAAGTGTGGAGAATGGAACAACTGGAAACTTAGAATATAAAGCAAATTGGAAGATAGATGAGGAAGAAGAATCAAAAAAGCTTGAAACACATATAGAATATAGTAATAATAAGCCTACAAACAAAAAAGTTAAGGTATATATTTCTTCTAATAATAAGATTGTTAAAGTATCAAATGGTTGGACGATAATGAGTGATGGAAAAACTATTTTTAAAGAATTTGACAGCAATACAATTGAAAATGTTATTATAGAAGATGTATATAATAATAGAGTGGTGGAAAGTGTTGAAATTACAAATATAGATAAGACAAAGCCTAATGTTAGTATTCAATATCAAAAAAGTGATAAAAAAATAATTGTAATATTAACTGCAAATGAAGAAATACAGAAAATCGAAGGTTGGACTTTATCGGAAGATACAAAAGTGCTGAAAAAAATATATGAAGAGAATACAAAAGAAACTGTTATAGTAAAAGATATTGCAGGCAATGAGCAAGAACAATTGATTGTAGTTGATGGGATAATTGATGGTAATGATAATATTTATAAAAATGAAGATGAGAGAACAGAAGATAATAAAGAGCAAACAAGTATTTCGGAAGGAAAAAATAATGTAGATAATACAGTGTCTAATAAAGGAAGTTTGCCTAAAGCTGGAAGGAATATTGGCGGAATTTTAGGAATAACAACAATAATTGCAACAATATATGTAATTATAACATATAAGAAATATAAAAAACTAAAGGACATAAAATAATAACAAAGAATTATACTAAAATGTTGTACAGAAAATTTATTATATAAATTTTTGAATATGAACAAATTTTTCAATTTTATAAAGTGATATAAAGTAGAGCTAAGACTGAGAAGTTTTAATTTTCAGTCTTGTTCTATATATATAAATATATGTTTTGAAAATAATAAAATGACATTACATAAAAAATATAATCAAATGTAGTGTTACAATTGATATGAAACAAAAATATAGAAAAAAAGTGATTCAAATAGTATAATTGAATTGTCGAAAAATCAAAATTATACGAAAGGACTTGAATCACTTATGAATAGTATAACACAAAATTCAAA
>USNR01000042.1 GCA_900556135.1 uncultured Clostridium sp.
AATTATGCCAAAACTAAAAACAAATAAAGCTGCAAAGAAAAGATATTCTTACACAGCAACAGGAAAAGTAAAAAGAACTAAATCAAACAGAAGACACTTACTTGCAAATAAAACAGCAAGAGCAAAGTCTAGAGGAAAAATTCAAGATGCTTATGCAGATAAAACATGTGAAGCAGGAATTAAAAGATTATTACCATATGGAAACTAATAGAGGAGGGATAAATAATGGCAAGAGTTAAAACAGCGATAATTACACGTAAAAAACATAACAAAGTATTAAAAAGAGCAAAAGGATATTATGGTGCAAAACATTATAGATTTAGAATGGCTAAACAAGCTGTTATGAAATCTGGTGCATATGCATATGTTGGAAGAAAAGATAAAAAATCTAACTTCAGAAAATTATGGATAGCAAGAATAAATGCTGCAGCAAGAATGAATGGAATAACATACAGCAATTTAATCAATGGATTAAAGAAAGCAAATGTTGTTATAAACAGAAAAATGTTAGCAGAAATGGCTGTATCAGATCCAGCTGCTTTTACAAAAGTTGTTGAAATAGCAAAAAAAGCAAAATAATTAATAAAAATTATAAAATGTTATAAAAAAAGACATATAGTTTTAAGTGATAAAATATATCACTTAAAAACCATATGTCTTTTTCTTTTTTGGTTCTTGGTATAAATTTTCAAAAATGGGAAATGCTAATCTTAGCAAAATTTTGATGGAGGTTTAGTTTTATGGAAAAACATTTAATGATAACAGGAAGTTCAACAATATCATGGAAAGATGCTGTTGTAAAAACGATAGAGGAAGCATCAAGAACAATTGATTATTTGTCAGGAGTAACAATTATAAATCAAAAAGCTAAGATAAGTGGAAGAAAAATAGTTGAATATTATGTGGATTTAGATTTAACATTTATTTTAGACAGAGATAGAGAATAATTAAGGAATAGGAGGAAAATATGGAAAAGATAGAAACTCAACAGCAGTATAATGAATTTGTAAAACAAAAATCACCCAACTCGCCAATTTGGAAAGATTGTTTTAATGCATTTTGGGTAGGTGGGCTTATTTGTACAATAGGACAATTTATTATGGATTATTGTATGTATAGAGGAATGGACAATACGTCTGCTTCAACAGTAACGTCTATAGTTTTAATTTTAATAGCAGTAATATTATCAGGGTTAAATTGGTTTAATAGAATAGGAAAATTTGCAGGAGCAGGATCTTTAGTACCGATAACAGGATTTGCAAATTCGATAGTATCTCCAGCGATAGAATACAAGTCGGAAGGATATGTAATGGGAGTTGGAGGAAAGATGTTTACAGTAGCAGGACCGGTGCTAGTATACGGAATATCTACCTCGGTAATAATTGGAATAATAGAGGTTCTACTAAAATAATTATAAAGAATTTCATTAAAGATGAAGTAAGAAGAAAGGATATTGTGATTTTATGAAAAAAATAGGTAAACAAACTATTAGTTTTGATACACCACCAACAATACTTGAAACAGCATGTATAGTTGGTCCAAAAGAGGCAAATGGTCCTCTTTCAACATATTTTGATAAATGCTTAGATGACGAGTTTTGGGGAGAAAAATCGTGGGAGAAAGCAGAAAGTAAAATTATAAGAGAAACTGTAAATTTAGCAATATCAAAGTCAAAAATACCAACAGAAAATATAGACTACTGCTTTGCAGGTGATTTATTAAATCAATCAATTTCGTCAGATTTTGGTTTGAGAGATAGCAACATTCCCTTCTTTGGAGTGTTTGGAGCTTGTTCTACTTTTGTAGAAAGTATGTGTATAGGTTCGGTATTTGTAGAAGGAAATGCTGCAACCAATGTAGTCTGTGCAACTTCTAGCCATTTTTGTAGTGCTGAAAAACAGTTTAGATTTCCATTAGAATTAGGAACACAAAGAACACCTACAGCACAATGGACTGTTACAGGAGCAGGCGCGGCGGTATTAACTTCAAATGGACAAGGACCATATATAACTAATATAACGCCAGGGAAAATAGTTGATATGGGAATAAAGGATGCAAATAATATGGGAGCCGCAATGGCACCAGCAGCATTAGATACATTAATTACACACTTTAAAGATACTGGAAGAAATCCTAGCTATTATGATGCAATTCTTACAGGAGATTTAGGCTATATTGGAAAAGATATTTTAACAGATATGGCTAAAACGGAAGGCTACAATATTAAAGCAAACTACAATGATTGTGGTGTGTTAATATTTGATAAAGAAAAGCAAGATACACATTCAGGTGGAAGTGGTTGTGCATGCGTTGCATCAGTATTTTCAGGTTATTTATTTAAACAGTTAAAAGAAAGAAAATATAAAAGAATATTGGTAATAGCAACAGGAGCTCTAATGAATTCAACAAGCAGTCAGCAGGGAGAAACAATTCCAGGAATTGCACATGCAATTTCTATAGAAGTGTAAGAATAGAGGTTTATAGGCAAATCCGTTAAAAACCTAAATACATTATATAAGGAGTTTCGTATAATAATTGTACGAGTAAGGATATGGAATTTTTACAAAGTATAGATTGGATGCAAATACTAAAATGTTTTGTTACAGGAGGCCTTATTTGCATAATTGGTCAAATTTTATTAGACAAAACTAAATTAACTCCTGCAAGAATATTAGTTATATTTGTTACTACAGGAGCAATACTGGGAGGACTGGGAATTTATAAATATTTAATAGATTTTGCAGGAGCAGGAGCAACTGTACCATTAACTGGATTTGGGGCAAATCTTGCAAAGGGAGCGTTAGAAGGTGTGCAAAAAGAAGGCTTGTTAGGAGCTTTTACAGGAGGGGTAAAGGCATCGGCAGGAGGAATAGCAGCAGCAATTTTCTTTGGATATATTACATCATTAGTAGCTAAGCCTAAGATAAAAAAGCAATAGTTGTCAAGTGAAAAGTTAAATGCAATTCTGTAAAGTAAATGCAACTTGTATGAGAAAAAGCAATAGTTGAAAAACAAAATATAATAAAGTTGTAATATTTTTCAAAAAATGGTATAATATTTAACATAAAGCCTAAAAGGGTAAGTAGAAAGGAGCATACTTGTATGGAAATCATTATGAGAACGTTTCCGACTCCTCTTGGCAAAAGTTACTATGGGGTAAATAGAGAGGCAGGAAGAATATCCTCGGCCAAAGAACGGCAGAAGGCTCATGAAGAAGAAATTTTAAAGGAGCTTAAAAATGAGGGGTATACCTTGAATACCGATGGTGCCTGTGAAGATACTCTTAGTGAATGGGCTTCTAGAAAAGGGTATAGAGTTGAGCCCTATCATGAAAGGGCAGGAATGTATTTCCTGATTAACCTGGAAGAAAAGTATGTTTCTCTGATTGCTGTGGGCATGAAAATGCTGTGAGACAATCGCAAAAAGCTTGGTGAAAACCAAGCTTTTTTGCGTAAAAAATGGTAACATGAAGAAAAATGTAGAAATTTTTTTAAAAAACTTGTAAAAAAATATACATTTGTGGTATTATATATCCATGATAAAAGTAGGCTAAAAAAAAACACCCTTTTAGGTGTTGGATTAGCCTATTTTTTGTTTATATAAGAAGTAGAGAAAAGACTGAAATTTGAAAATTTTCAGATTTGTTCTATTAAGGGAGGTAGAAAAACATGAATGCAAAGTACATTTTTATTACAGGAGGAGTAGTATCTGGATTAGGAAAAGGAATAACAGCTGCATCTCTTGGAAGATTATTAAAAAACAGAGGTTATAAGGTTGCTAACCAGAAATTTGACCCATATATAAATGTTGATCCAGGAACAATGAGTCCATATGAGCATGGAGAAGTATTTGTAACAGATGATGGTGCAGAAACCGATTTAGATTTAGGTCATTATGAAAGATTTGTTGATGAAAATTTAACTAAAAATTCTAGTGTCACAACAGGAAAAATATATTCAGAGGTTATAGAAAGAGAAAGAAGGGGTGATTATTTAGGAAAAACAGTACAAGTAATACCTCATATAACAAACGCAATAAAAGAAAAAGTGTATAAATTAGGAACAAAGGCAGATATTGTTATAACAGAGATAGGTGGAACAGTTGGAGATATAGAAAGCCTTCCATTTTTAGAGGCTATAAGACAAATTGGAATTGAACAAGAAAAAGAAGATGTTATGTATATACATGTAACGTTGTTACCATACATCTATGGGTCAAATGAGCTAAAATCTAAACCAACCCAACATTCAGTAAAAGAACTACAATCAATAGGAATAAAACCAGACATACTAGTTTGTAGAACAGAAAAGGAAATAACGGAAAGCATTCGTGAAAAGTTATCTTTGTACTGTAATGTAAAAAAAGAAAATGTTATAGCAAATAAAACAGTAGATAATTTATATGAACTTCCTTTAATGCTTGAAAAAGAAGGGCTAGGAGTGGCTGTTTGCAAGCATTTAGCATTAGAAAATGTAGAACCTCATAATGAAGAATGGGAAGAAATGATAGATAAGATTAAGAAGATTGATAAAAAAGATGTTGTAACAATCGCAATTGTTGGGAAATACATAAAATTGGAAGATTCATATTTATCAGTTGTTGAAAGCCTAAAACATGCAGGATATAGAAACAATGTAAATGTTAAAGTTAAATTTATAGATTCAGAGACAGTTAACAAGAAAGATGCTAAAGAGATATTAAAAGGCTTAGATGGAATTATTGTCCCTGGAGGATTTGGCGGAAGAGGAATAGAGGGTAAGATAGAAACTGTAAGATTTGCAAGAGAAAATAATATTCCATTTTTAGGAATTTGTTTAGGAATGCAAATGGCTGTTATAGAATTTGCAAGAGATGTGTTGAAATTAGACGACGCTAATTCTGTGGAATTTAAAGAAGAATGCAAAAATCCAATAATACATATAATGGAAAGTCAAAAAAACATAACAAGAAAAGGTGGAACAATGAGACTTGGAAAATATCCTTGTGTATTAAAAGAAAAAAGTATTGTTCAGAAATTATATAACTCTACAGAAGTAGAACAAAGACATAGACACAGATATGAATTTAACAATAAATATAGAGAAGAAATGGAGAATAAAGGTTTAGTATTTTCAGGAACATCACCAGATGGAGAACTTGTAGAAATAGTAGAATTACCTACACATCCATACTTTGTGGGAGTACAATTTCATCCAGAATTTAAGTCGAGACCAGATAGACCAGAGCCTTTGTTTGTAGGTTTGGTAGAAGTTGCGAAAGAAGCAAGAAATAAATAAAACTTAACAATTATAAAATATGAATTGACGAATTTTGTCGAACGATTCTTGTACAAAATAATAAAAATGTATTGAAAAAATACTAAAATATAGTATAATGGTAATGGATAAGAAACAAGAAATTATCCAAACTTGCAATAGAATAGATAGTTAAAAACTATCAAAAAAACAGGTATGCGGTAACATACCTGTTTTTCTATTATATAAAAAATGTAAAAAAACCTTGAAAAGATTTTTGTAATATGGTATTCTAACTGTATCAAAAGCAAAAAAATAAGGACCTAAATAAAATAAGGATTCTTTTGGAAAGGAATAAGAATGGAAAAAGGGAATGTAGAAAATGTAGAACAAAAAAATAATGGCTATTTTTTAGGCATTATAGGAGCACTTATAGGAGGAATTATTGCAACAATACCATGGATTCTAATGTATGTATATGGCAATATGATGCTTTCAGCATTAGCTGTTATAATTGCTTTAGGAGAATTTTATGGATATAAAATTTTTAAAGGAAAAATAGATAATAAATTACCAATAATCATAACAATATTAGCAATAGTAATTGTATCAGTTGCAACGCTTGTAGTAATACCTTTATTATTACTTCAAAATGAAGGATTAAAAATAAGTATGGACTCATTAGCATATATATATTCATACAAGGATTTTTCAACTGCTATAATTAAAGACTTTATAATAGCAGTACTATTCACAGCATTAGGAAGTAGTGTTGTAACAGCAAACATCAAAAAACAATTAAATAACGGTCAAACAGACGATATGAAATTGGATTTAAACAATTCTGAAGAATTAAAGAAAAACAAAAAAGAAGCAATTGATTTAATAAAACCAATATTTGAAAAATATGAGGCAACCAGTAAAGAAAAGGCAATGCTTAAACAAGAAGTTATTGCAGAAATTGAAAACAAGAACCAGGCTAATCAATCATTTAAATATTTAAAAAATCTTGGAATAATAAAGAAAGATAAAGGTAAATATTATTATGATGCAGAAAACGAAGAAAAAGCAAATCAAAATAAAACATCAAAAAAGACATGGATAATATTTAGCATAGCTTTTGTAGTAATCTTAGCAATTTCAATAGTGTTCCAATCAACACCTGATGTTACCGAAGTTAGCAATGATGATGTTCAGTTTGAGATTTCTTCTACTTGGAATGTGCTATATCCATATGAGGAAGCTTATGGATGGGACTATTACAGGTACATAAATACAGTACCATCAACAGATGAGAATGTGGAAACAAATACAATAGATTATGAGCATTATCCAGCTAGAATAAATGTATTTTACACACAAATGTTAGAAGAATATAAATATAATGATGTAAGTGAAATGACTGCAGAACTAAAAGAATATTACGAGAACGAGCTACAAGTAACAGATTATTCAATGTCAGAAGGAAAAAGTGATAATGGTTATGATATGGTTACAATAATTAATAAAGATGATAATTATTATGATTGTGCATATTATTTATTAAATGATGATAATGTAGCATATGTTACAGGATTTAGTTATAATGCAGATGACGCAGAACAAATAAAAAAAGAAGTAGAATCAATAGCAAATAGTTTTGAATGGAAAAACTAATAAAAGTAAGAGTGTATGAACTAGTAACTATAATATGATTGTAGAATACTATAATATAATGTTCATACACTCTTTTTTTAGATTTATAAAAGAAGTAAGCGTTTTCTAATGTGAATATTTTGTGAATTTTATAAATATATATTGACAATTAAAGATAAAAGGTATAAATTATTAGCAGTCGATAGTAAAGAGTGCTAAAGACAACTACAATTTACAAGGAGGTAATTTTAATGTTAAAACCATTAGCTGACAGAGTAATAATAAAAATGTTAGAGAGTGAGGAGACAACCAAAAGTGGAATTATACTTTCAGGAGCTAGCAAAGAAAAGCCACAATTAGCAGAAGTAATAGCTGTTGGTCCTGGAGGCGAAGTAGATGGAAAAGAAATTAAAATGTATATAAAAGTAGGAGATAAAGTTGTAACAAACAAATACTCTGGAACAGAGATAAAATATCAAGGAGAAGATTACATTATAGTAAAACAATCAGATATCTTAGCGATAGCTGAATAAAAAATTAGGAGGTAATTATAATGGCAAAAGAAATTAAATTTGGAGAAGATGCGAGAAAATCTTTATTAAATGGAGTTAATAAATTAGCAGATACTGTAAAAGTAACACTTGGACCAAAAGGAAGAAATGTTGTTTTAGACAAACAATTTGGTGCACCATTAATTACAAACGATGGTGTTACAATAGCAAAAGAAATCGAATTAGACGATCCATTTGAAAACATGGGAGCAAGACTTGTTAAAGAAGTATCTACAAAAACAAACGATGTTGCAGGTGATGGAACAACTACAGCAACAGTTCTTGCACAAAGCATGATTAAAGAAGGTGTAAAAAACGTTGCTGCTGGGGGAGATCCAATGGCAATAAAAAGAGGTATATCTAAAACAGTAGATACAGCAGTTGAAGAATTAAAGAAAATCAGTTCTGCTGTAAATGGCAAAGAAGATATAGCAAGAGTAGCAAGTATATCTGCAAACGATACTGAAATTGGAGAATTAATTTCAGAAGCAATGGAAAAAGTTTCTAAAGATGGAGTTATTACAATAGAAGAATCTAAAACATCAAATACAGAGCTTACAGTAGTAGAGGGAATGCAATTTGATAAAGGATATGTTTCACCATATATGGTAACAGATACAGAAAAAATGGAAGCTGTTGTCGATAACCCATATATATTAATAACAGATAAAAAAATAAGCAACATACAAGAAATATTACCATTACTAGAAAGTTTAATGCAACAATCTGGAAAATTAGTAATTATATGTGATGATGTTGAACAAGAGGCTTTATCAACACTTATTCTAAATAAATTAAGAGGCGTTATAAATGTATTAGCAGTAAAAGCTCCTGGATATGGAGATAAGAGAAAAGCAATGCTTCAAGATATAGCAATTCTAACTGGTGGAGAAGTTATAACATCAGATTTAGGATTAGAATTAAAAGATACAACTATAGAACAATTAGGTAGAGCAAGACAAGTAAAAGCAGATAAAGAACATACTATAATTGTAGATGGAAGCGGAGACAAACAACAAATTGCAGATAGAGTAGGTCAATTAAAAGCACAAATAGCAGAAGAAAAGAGCGAATATGATAAAGAACAATTACAAGAAAGACTTGCCAAAATAGCA
The DNA here is from genome assembly GCA_900556135.1 of uncultured Clostridium sp. Taxonomy (GTDB): domain Bacteria; phylum Bacillota; class Clostridia; order TANB77; family CAG-508; genus UMGS1901. The sequence continues at coordinate 8,536 of USNR01000042.1, forward strand.
GGAGGAGTAGCCGTTATTGGTGTTGGAGCTGCAACAGAAGTAGAAATGAAAGACAAAAAATTAAGAATAGAAGATGCTTTATCAGCAACAAGAGCAGCAGTAGAAGAAGGAATTGTTGCAGGTGGAGGAACAGCATTTGTAAATATTTTACCAGCAGTAGAAAAATTTGTAGAAACACTACCAACAGAAGAAAAACTTGGTGGAAAAATAATTGTAAAAGCATTACAAGAGCCAGTTAGACAAATAGCAGTAAATGCAGGATTAGAACCAGCAGTAATACTAGAAAAAGTAAAAGCTTCACCAGTTGGAGTTGGATTTGATGCTGGAAAAGAAGAATATGTAGACATGAAAAAAGCAGGAATAGTAGACCCAACAAAGGTATCTAGAAGTGCATTACAAAATGCTGCATCTATTGCATCTATGGTATTAACAACAGAAAGTATAGTAACAGATAAAAAAGAAGAAAAAGCTTGTAGTTGTGGAGGACACGATGCGCCAGAAATGGGCGGAATGTACTAGACTGTAAAAACACATAAGCTTTATGATTTCACTATAATAGGAAAGTAATAACTTTCCTATTATAGCAATAATGCGAGCATGCTGGAACTGGTAGACAGGCACGTCTCAGAAGCGTGTGCTAAAAAGCGTATGAGTTCGAATCTCATTGTTCGCACCAATGAAGTAGATGTGAGCTTCTTTTATTTATGTAGTTGCTTATCATTTCCTATGTTAATTAGTATAACATACATTTCTTATCTTAATAGAATAATATAGAAAAAATAAAAAACGATTATTCTTAGAGCATCAAGGAGAAAAAGAAAAGTACAAAAAAACTTAAAAAAGTTTGAAAAATGTATTGACATGTAATAAAAAATTTGGTATACTTAACAACGTCGAAAGAATACGGTCGCTTAGCTCAGCTGGGAGAGCATCTGCCTTACAAGCAGGGGGTCATAGGTTCGAGCC
>USNR01000043.1 GCA_900556135.1 uncultured Clostridium sp.
TTTATTTAAGTACTAGTGGTGATTAGTAGGGAATTGTCGTATATTCCTTCTAAGCCTGGGGTCGGGGGTTCGAATCCCTTCTGGCTCACCATAACATTAATGCAAATAAAAACATTGCTAGTTTTAAATTAGTAATGTTTTATTTTTTACATTTTTATTTAAAGGACACTCAAAATCTTTTTAAAGATTTTAAGCATCCTTTTCATCTAATGAATTATAATCTTATGCTCTTAAAAAAGCTCTATATGCTTTATGTGCTTGGTACACATCATATTTACTTGTTACCTCATATGGTGCATGCATTGATAGCACTGGAACTCCACAGTCTATTACCTCCACACCTTTATTGGCTAAAATGTAGGCTATAGTTCCTCCACCACCAACATCAACTTTTCCTAACTCAGCAATTTGATATGTTATATTATTTTGTTCAAATATATTTCTTACATCAGCAACAAATTCAGCATTAGCATCTGAACCACCTGCTTTTCCTCTTGAACCAGTATATTTATTTAATCCAATTCCTTTGTTTAAGAATGAAGCATTATTAACTTCTGATACTGAGGCATATATTGGGTCAAAGCCTGCATCAACATCTGCAGATAACATTCTTGAATTGCAAAATACCTTATCTAAAAGGTTTGGTCTATTTATTTCTAATTTATTAAGCAATTCTGATATAAAAGTATCAAACACATGTGATTCCATTCCTGTATTTCCCATGCTTCCTACTTCTTCTTTGTCCGAGAACAAGCATACTGCAGTTCTATTTGTGTTTTCAATTTCTAACATTGCAGTTAATGATGTGTAAACACAAACTTTATCATCTTGACCATAACCTGCAACTAAACTTTCATCAAATCCCAAACTTCTACATTTTAATGCTGGAACCATTTCAATTTCTGCACTTAATAAATCCTTCTCGACAATTCCATATTTTCTATTTAATATATCTAATATACTTAGTTTTACTTTTTCTGATACTTTTTCATCTTTATATGGAATGCTACCAATTAATACATTTAGAGCTTCTCCATCTACACCATCTTTTAACTTCTTTTGCATTTGGTCTTGAGCTAAATGTGGTAATAAATCTGTTATTGTAAAAATAGGATCGTCTTCATTTTCTCCTATATTAATTTCTATCTTTTCACCATTTGTTTTAACTATTACCCCATGCATTGATAATGGAATTGTTGTCCATTGATACTTTTTAATTCCACCATAATAATGTGTTTTAAAATATGCAAAACCGTTATCTTCATATAAAGGATTTGGTTTTAAATCCAATCTTGGAGAATCGGCATGTGCTCCAACAATATTTATTCCATTCTCTATACTTTCATTTCCTATTACAGCTAAAAATAGATTTTTACCTTTATTTACGAAATATACTTTATCTCCTGGTTTTAAAGTTTCGTATTCACTTAATGCTTTAAATCCATGTTCTATCGCCATTTGTGTAGCATTTTTTACTATTTCTCTTTCTGTTTTAGATTTATTCAAAAACTTCATATATCCATCACAGTAATTATAGATTTCATTTTTTTCTTCTTCTGTTGTGTTCTCCCATCCATTCACCTTTTTATTAAATAATTTTTCTTTTAATTCTTCACCTTTTGATTTTTCTGCCATATTAATATCCTTCCTTTCCTTATAATTTAGCAAGAACCTGCTCTTAGAAGATTTGCTTTAGTATATCACTATATGTATAAAATTTCTAGTTATTATTTCCAATTTTATAATATTTATGTCCCAAAATCATATTTTATTTTATTTAGAATATGCTTTACAAAAGATGTTTTTTATAGTTTAATATATATTAGAAAATTTTAGAATTTTGGAGAAACGTGATGAATAAATTACAAGAAAGTCAAAAAGCAGAAAATCATGACGACTTAATTGAAGAACAACGAATTTTAAATGCTGCAGAGCAAATTATAAAACAGTTTAATCCTCCTTCAAAAAGTTCTAGAAATAAAAAGATAGTATTTTTTTATGTAGTTCCAATCACCATATTAGTATTACTAATATTATTTTTTTCTACTATTTTTGCATTAATCAATCTAAATAGTAATACGATAATAAATGGAATTTTCATTCATGGTGTGGACGTATCTGGATTAACTTTTGAAGAAGCTAAAGAAAAGGTTACAAAAGCATTAGATGAACAATTGTCAAATAACCTAAATCTTGTTCACAAAGATTATTCAATTGCAATACTACCTACAGATTTCGAAGCATCTTTTGACGTTGATTCCGCTGTTAGCACCGCTTATTCTATTGGTCATTCTGATAATATATTTGTTAATAATTTTTCTATAATTAATGCACTTAGTAAAAATATTAATGTTAGTCCTAAAATTGATTATGACATAGATTTATTAGACGGAATAATAAAAAATATCAATTCTGATCTTCCAGATTTAGTTATTCAACCTAGCTATTACGTTGATGGAACCACATTATTGATTACTAATGGAAAAGATGGAGTTGTTGTTAACACCAACAAGTTTGCAGATGATATAGTGGCAACCTTGAATGACTTTACTATTACTGATGATACAATTGAAATACCTGTTACAAATGTTTCAGCTAATGCTATCAATATAGATGAAATCTATAAAAGTATAAAGAAAGATCCTGTTGACGCATATTACACAACCAATCCATATTCACTTTATCCATCTTCTACTGGATTAGACTTTGACATTAGTTTGGATGATGCTAAAAATATGCTTGCAACTTATCAAGAACAGTATTCTATACCTCTAAAAGTACTTTATCCTAATATAAGTACAAATCAGATAGGCACAGAAGCATTTCCCGACTTATTATCTCAATTTTCTACATCATTTAGTAGTAGCAATTATAATAGGTCAACAAACATTTCACTTGCAGCATCTAAAATTAATGGTACAGTATTAATGCCTGGAGAAACTTTTTCGTACAATCAAAATGTCGGCCAAAGAACTGCTGCCGCAGGTTTTAAAGCTGCTGCTGCTTACTCAAATGGTGAAGTCGTAAGCGAATTAGGTGGCGGAATATGCCAAGTTTCTTCTACATTATATAATGCTGTGTTATATGCAAATTTGGAAATTACTGAAAGGACAAATCATGGATTTAAGCCTAGCTATGTAAAGCCTGGCTTAGATGCCACTGTATCTTGGGGTGGTCCAGATTTTAAGTTTACAAACAATAGGAATTATCCTATAAAAATAATTTGTGATACTTCTGGAAAAACTTTAAGGATGTACATTTATGGTTTAAAAGCAGATAATGATTATACTGTAGAGCTTCAAGCAGATTATCTTTCAACAGTTTATGCAAAAACTGTGTATAAAACAGATACTTCTCTTGCTCATGGTGCTCAAAAAGTAGTTCAAAGTGGCTCTAATGGCTGTAGAACAGCAAGTTATAAATTGCTCTACGATTCAAACGGAAACCTAGTTTCAAAAGAATGTATCTCTCGTGACACATATAATGCTCATAATAGAATAGTAGCAGTGGGACCTTAAGGTTCACTGCTACATCTTTTTATATATTGTACAGAAAATTTATTTTATAAATTTTCGCACAAGAATAAATTTACTGAATTTTTCAATTTTATAGAGAAATATCAGCAGTAAAATATAAACTGGAAATTGAAAATATTCAGATTTATTCTTTAAATTCAAACTTAATTTTTCCTTTGCCTCCTGCTGAATATATTTCCGCTATTGCACCATTTATGATTGTCATTTGTGGAGGCTTATGTCCGATGTCTGCATCAATAATTATTGGCACATTTAACTCTTTTAACGAAGTTTTTACAGCTTCTGCAAATGTTATGTTATAGTAACTTTTGTTCATCGCACTTCTACCAAAAACAATTCCATTTGTATATTTAAAATATCCAGCTTCATTTAATTGCCACATGGCTCTGATAATTGCTTCACTTGACAACTCGCAATTATCAAAATACCATACAATTCCATCATCTTTATATTTCTCTATAAATTCTTTTGTCTTGTCATATTTAGTTCCAATTAAACACATTATTAGATCTAAACATCCTCCAATTATTCTTCCACGTAATTGTATCTCTTTTTCATTATTTAAATTAATCCAGTTCACTTTTTCATCCAGATTATAAGACTCGTCACCGACTTCTTTTTCTGACCTTTGACTTTCATACATATCAAAGCTTTCTTGACATATCATATTGCCTTTTAAAATTTCCAAATTATATTTAATAGATGGATGATAATCTTTCATCGAGAAACTTCTAAAATTGTTACCATATATTGTTGCAATATCCAAATTAGTTGTAATCGGAAATAATAAACCTGTAATATCAGAAAAGCCTTGTACCCATTTAGGATTATTTTTTATTACATCAAAGTCAACATTTGAAAGCATTTCAACTAAAAACTCTCCACCAGATAATCCTATAATAGCTTTAACCTTTTTATCTTCAAATAATTCATTAAACTCCTTTGCACGTTCTTTTTTATTAGAACTTCTTCCTTTTCCATCATCTTGTCTACAGTTTTTAGTTTCTTTAATTCTGTATCCTAACTGCCTTATTTTCTTCGTTGCCATTTCTATTCTTTTAATATCAAGTTCATTCTCACTTCCAGCAGATGGCGCCGTAACACCTATGCAATCTCCACTTTTTAAAAATTCCGGATATATCATTTTATCATCCCTTCTTGTAATATTCTTTTCATTATGTACATTTTATATCATAAATCACAATGGTTTTCAACAATGTTATTATTCTATTTGGTCACTAAAAATAAATCAGAACTTAATAATATTTACAATCTTTATATAGTATTTAAAAGTCATTATGCTCAAAATAAAAAGTAGAAAACAACTATAATGTTGATTTCTACCTTTTATTACATTACTCCCAAATTTTATTAAGCAAACGCTTAAAGATATTGGGCTTTTGGTTGCTGGCTTCTAATTCTGACTTTTTTCCGATGTCACTAATAGTCAAGCTAATACACTTCCCATCATCAGACATTTCTGAATAGATAGTTTGCATAATTATGTCTGTCAACTTTCCTTCAATCATCTTTTTAAAGATATAGGTCCGATAAAATAACATCGGTTCTTGGTCTATACCAGTTAAAACCTCTCCGTCATTCCGATAAAAATAAAACTGATTTTCTTTTTCAGTTTCTGACAAAGTAAAAGTCCCATCTGATATTACTAAAAGTTCATCTGCCATTTTCATTTCCTCCTTAACAATTGTTCTTGGGGAATTTGTTACATTGCCATTCTTATTATAATTTGCATAGCTACGAATAATATAAATAGTATACTACATATTTACGTCAATCTCAATATTTTTAGTACATTATTTAGGCTAAATTTTTTATACTCTTTTATCACTTTTTGTTTATTTAGAATAAAAGAAAATTTATTATAAATTAAGGAAATAAGTTAATTGAAGAATTAATTGAACAATATAATAATCCGATGTTTAAAGTTATTTTATATTTTTGAGAAACGTATTACAAAATCAATTTATAAAAAAAAACTCTCAAGTTAGCTTGAGAATATGGTGCAACTGGAGGGATTCGAACCCCCGACCTTCCGGTTCGTAGCCGAACGCTCTATCCAGCTAAGCTACAAGTGCGAATTGAACATTACAATTATAGCAAGTTTATAAGAATAATTCAAGATATAAATTATAAAAATATAAAGTCATTTTTCAGTAGTAACAGAAAAGTGTCATAGAAAAACCGAGAACATAGCGAATTATGCTCTCGGTTTTTTCATTCAGCAAAAGCGTCTGAAGGTATCATATCTGATAACAAGTTTCAGAACAGCTTTTGTACCAAGCTCGGGTTTAATAATTGCCAAATAAGGCTTGAAATCCGAATCGAAAGGTGTAGGCTTAACGAAGTCTACAAAGTAAAACACCTCTGTGTCAGCGAGCCTTTGCCAGTCACTGTCTTTTGCAACAGCTTCATAAAAAGACTCTTCGAGGCCAAAACTTTCTACAATCCGGAGAATTGCTGCTTTTTCTTGTTTAGTATATTCCTCCTTTTGGTCATGTAAATAAAATTGTGCATCGTTTAAATAATCGTGAAAGTTTTTCATATGTTCTCCTTTCCAGTCAAATCGACAGTTACACTAATATTATAGCATACTTTACATAAAAAATCAAAAAAACGATTTTTTATCATACAAAGCAATAGAAAATAACATAATAACCTTCAAACAAGTAATAGAAGCAACAAAACAGTTTACAAATTTACATAATTATGATATACTAATTTAGCACTTAATTTAGGAATGGAAATGAATGGCGTAGTATTATTAAACTATGTTAATGAAATTCCAGTAAGTGTATATCGTTTTTTTTTAAGGAGGACTTATTATGAAAGACATCAAAAAAACGAACACCTTGGAAAACAAGGTAAAGGGATTAACCCGAAGAAATGACCTGGAAGGGTTAGCACGGCTCAAGTATTCGTATGCAGATACTTTCTTCTATCCAAAGGATGAAGAAGTAACTAAGTACAAGAAGGTACTTGAAGACCTGGAGCTGGTAGCAAGTAGCAAAAATATTTATGCAGTTGGTGGCAACTCCTGGCAGCTTCTTTCGGCTATTCTGGATTCCGTTGAAGGTGCAGAGATCGTCTACAACACGATTGCAAGATACGCACCGCAGGAAGCAATTGTTTTCGTTGACAAGGAAGCAGAAGAATTCTCTACTGAAACGATTGACGGAAACGTTTTTGCGGTATTCCCTGCATATACATTTAAACCTTTGAAAAAATAAATACATAGTATTTCCCCGGCATGAAACATTGCCGGGTTTTTCTTACTTTAAGGTAAGCATAAAAAAGATTTATATTTTAGAATTGAAACAACAAAAGTTATTTGAAAACTTGATTATTTTATAAATTTTATATACATTAATATATAAGAAAAAGAGAAAGACAGTAAACCATACATGCAAAATAAAAGGAGAAAATTGTGAAAATAGTATTTTGTGGACCTCCACATTCTGGAAAGAGTGTACTTATTGCTAATTTAATAAAAAAATTACCTTCAGATGGATACACAATAGTAAGAGCATGTCCTGATGGAGAAGGAGTATGGTCTAATAATGCCAACCAAGCTGAGATAAGGCTGGTAAGAAAAAAAGGAGAATTTACAAAAGAATTTATAGAAGATACCTGCCAAACAATAGATAAGCAAACGTCACCAATAGTAATTGTAGATGCGGGTGGAATAATTTCAAAGGAAAACGAAGAAATCTTTAAACATTGTGATAGTTTTTTAGTAATAAGCAGAGATAAAAAGGCAAAAGAAAATTGGATGCAATTTGGAAAGAGTATTGGACTAAATTGCGTTGGGAGTTTTGATTCAAGCCTTGATGGAAAAGAAAAATTATATTCAGAAAGGCCATATATACAAGGAAATTTAGTTGGATTAGAGAGAGGAACAACATTACTTAAATCACCACTAATAAGCAAATTAGCCAAAGATTTGATAAAAAGAAGTAAATATATAGAAAAAACAAAAGCGAAAATACCAGAAGAATCAACGCATACCGTTATAGATGATATGGATATAGGATTTGAACTAAACTATGGTGTTCATCTTAGTGACGTAGATGGAATGAACTTGAAAAAAGTAAAATGGAGAGAAGAAGCAGTACCTAAGATATACAATCTAATTTCACAAAAAATTGAAAAGGGAGAGCAAGTACGAATACAAGGAGTTAGAGCTAATTTTGTTTTAACAACTTTGTGCAAAGCTTTAGCAAAACAAGGTGCAAAATCTATTGAAATTTATGATGCTAGAACTAAAAAATATGTCCCAATAAAAAATTTAAAAAAGAAGAAAGGCATACAGCAGTCATCAGAATTAGAATATCATGTTTTAGAAAACGAAAAAAATGCTTTTTTAGATGTAGATATAACAAAAGATCAGTATTCAGTAGATGATATGAAAGATTATATTTTGCCAAAAATAAAAAGAGAAAAGAATCTTTATTTATCTGGAAGAATACCACTTTGGCTATTAGCATCAATAGTTAATAGCTATGATACAAATAAAATATATACATTTCAGCCAGGAAAAGGATTCACGTGTATATCATCAGCAAATGAAAAAGAATTAGGAGAATTAGTAACAGGTCCGGAAGGAATAGACATAAGTAAATACTATAAAGATAAAAAAGAAAAAGGCAAAACAAATTTACCAGCAATAATAAAAAGACAAGGAATTATATCAAGAATAAAAAGAATGATGTCTGGTAAAGAAAATAATAAAAAATACATAGATAGCACAATAATGTCAGAGATAATTAAGGCAGGGAATATATATAGATTTGAAAAAGATGAATTTTCATCAAGAATTAAAGCAATTGTTTCATCCAAATCAGTTGTATCTGAAAGAGATAATAAAAGAAATAATAAAGAAAAGAAAAAAATAAAAGATGAAAACGAACATTAAATAGGAGGAAAAAATATGAATGCAGATTTAGAATTATATCGTGTTTTTTGTGAAGTAGTAAAACATAAAAATATATCCAAAACAGCTGAAAGTTTATACATTTCACAATCAGCAGTAACACAAGCAATTCAGAAATTAGAAACATTGCTAGGAGGAAAAGTATTTTACAGAAGTAAAAAAGGAGTAGAACTAACAGAGGAAGGTAGAAACTTATACGAATACATAAAAAACAGTATAGAAACAATGAGTAATGCAGAAAATATCTTTTCTCAATATACAAATATTATCGCCATTTTGAATCC
>USNR01000044.1 GCA_900556135.1 uncultured Clostridium sp.
AATATTTGTGTGGACATTTAGGATATATAAAAATAGCAAATGTACATACATTAGAAAGATTATTATTCTACGAATAAGAATTATTATAACGAATTTAGTAAAATATAGGGATAAACCGAAAACTTCCAATTCTAGCAATCCTTGCACTAAACGTGGTGGCAATTACAACAACAATGGCTCGAACAATCCAGCCTCTAACCGCAACAACAACAATACGACCAACAGCAACAACAACATTGGGGCACGTGTTTCACTCTAATATTATTTCAGATTATACATTTTACGGAATGTATACAGTAAAATGTTAGATATTAAAGAGGTTTATTCCTTCCTAATTTAGGTAAATATGAATCAGTAAATTATGTGCTAGTAGGCATAGAAAAAAGCTATAGCAGAATGTACATAATATACGAAATAACCAGTAGCTTTGCTACTGGTTAAATAATGTATAAGGAGAAAAAGGTTTAAATTAAAATGAATAAAGTTTATTTAATAGGAGAAATAGTAACAGATATAAATTTTAAATTTATAATAAATTCAAAAAATATAGCTATTGCTATGTTCAAAATAAAAACAATAAGAGATAACCAGATAATACCAATAAAATGCTATAACGAAATGGCGGATTATTTTTATAGTAAGCATAAAAAAGGCGATATTGTGATGATAGAGGGGAGTTTAGAAAACGATGCAGCAGTGATAAACTTTAGATAAGTTATTATATTACTTTCGACGTTGAATCATATTTATTAAGCTATGCGCTAGATAGATAATGTGATATAAAATTTAAAAAACTTAAATAATGGAAGAAAAAGGTAGTTTTTTGATGAAAAATAAAGAATAAGGAACTATAATTGATTGTAAACAGGGTTGATTAATATTTTAATAGAAAATATAATCGTAACAGAAATGACGTTCAAAAACAAGAAAAATGTCACAAACTATGGACTTTTGCTGAAAAAGAGTATACAATAGATACTAGTTTTTATTTGTGTTTTGAAAAAAATATGGTTAGAAAAATGTTTTGAAATTACATTTCTAAAAACTATGTTTTTACATTAAGGAAGGAATGAATAAAATGACAAATGAATATAGAACAAATAATTGTGGAGAGTTAAGTTTGAAAGACGTTGGCAGTGAGGTTAGGCTTGCTGGTTGGGTACAAAGAATTAGAAATCTTGGAGGAATGACTTTTATAGATTTAAGGGATCAATATGGAATTACTCAAATTGTTGTTGCTTCTGATGAACAGAAAAAAGCTATGGAGGATGTATGCACAGAATGTGTTATTTCTGTGGATGGAGTAGTGGTTGAGCGTTCTAGTAAAAACAGTAAAATGGCAACTGGTGATATTGAAGTGGAAGCTAAAAGTATTACTATTTTAGGAGAATGTGAGAAAACTCTTCCATTTGAAATTAATTCAGAGAAGGCTGATATTAGTCAGGTTAGAGAGGATTTAAGATTAGAATATAGATATTTAGATTTGCGTAACGACAAAATTCATAATAATATTTTACTTCGTTCTAAAATAATGAAAACATTAAGAAGTAAAATGGATGAACTTGGTTTTGCAGAGATACAAACACCTATACTTGCTAATTCTTCTCCAGAAGGAGCTAGAGACTTCTTAGTACCTAGTAGATTACATCCTGGAGAGTTTTATGCTCTTCCTCAAGCACCTCAACAGTTTAAGCAATTGCTTATGATTTCTGGATTTGATAAATATTATCAAATAGCACCATGTTTTAGAGATGAGGACCCAAGAGCAGATAGAGCACCTGGAGAGTTTTATCAATTAGATTTTGAGATGTCTTTTGCTACACAAGAAGATGTTTTTAATGTTATAGAAAAGGTTATTCCAGCAACTTTTAAGGAACATACAAATTGGAAAGTTGATGAAGGTCCAATTGTAAGGATTCCATATAAAGAGGCTATGGAAAAATACGGAATTGATAAACCTGATTTAAGAAATCCATTAATAATTCAGGATGTTACAGAAGTGTTTAAAAATACAGAGTTTAATGCTTTTAAAGATAAAACTATAAAGGCTATAGTAGTTCCAGAAGGTGCTAGTCAAGGTAGAAAGTTTTTCGATAATATGACTGAATTTGCTGTAGATAATTTAGGAGCAAAAGGTTTAGCTTGGACGAAGATTGATGAAAACAATATGGCACAAGGTGGAATTGCAAAATTTGTTTCAGAGGATATTTTAACACAATTAGAAGAAAAATTTGGAGCTAAAAAAGGAGATAGCATATTCTTCATAGCAGATAAATTAGAAACAGCTCAAAAGATTGCTGGACAGGTTAGAATAGAACTTGGAAATAGATTAGACTTGTTAGAAAAGAATGTATATAGATTTTGCTTTATAGTAGATTTTCCAATGTACGAGTATAATGAAGATGAAGGTAAAATTGATTTTAATCACAACCCATTTTCTATGCCACAAGGTGGTATGGAAGCGCTAGAAAACAAAGATCCATTAGATATAGTTGCATATCAATTTGACTTAGTATGTAATGGATACGAGATGGCATCAGGAGCTGTGAGAAATCATAATCCAAAGCTTATGGTCAAAGCATTTGAAATAGCTGGATATTCAGAAAAAACAGTAGAAGAAAAATTTGGAGCTTTATATAAAGCCTTTAAATATGGAACACCACCACATGCTGGTGCAGCACCTGGATTGGATAGAATGGTAATGCTTATTGCAGATTCTCAAAATATTAGAGAGGTAATAGCTTTCCCTAAAAACAAAAAGGCAAGAGATGTAATGATGAATGCTCCAAGTAGAGTTGAAGAGCAACAATTAAAAGATGTTCACATCAAATTAGACGAATAGTTTAAATCTTTAAAGAAAAGCAGGTGATTTTATGGAGAATGAACAAACGCTTGCAATAATATTAGAAAATTTAAACGAAAAAATAGAAGAAGTAATAAAAGAAGAAAAAGAGATAAAGCAAAAGATAAGTGTTATAATGAGAAAATTGGATAGAGTTTTAGAGTATAACGAAATTGATGATATGAGAAACACTATTTTTAATAATCAATTAAGTTTACTACAAAAGAGAATGGCTAAACTTGAAAAATAATAGGAATAATTAAATAAAATAGTATATTGGGAATGATACATAATGAAGTCCAGAGCAGAAATGTTCTGGACTTTTGGAAAAAATGAAAGAAAGCTATTGAAAAAAAGCCAATATAAAGGTACAATATAAAAAAATTCAATTTTTAAATATGCGTTAGGGAGGAATATAACAAAAAATGAAGAAAAACTTTAGATTTTATACGGCATTATATATGGCAAAATGTGCAAGACTAGCAATAAAACTGCTACACAAAAATGCCTCTAACTTTCCAGGAAAATTAGCACTAAAAATTTGTCCTGATTTTTTAGGAAGAATAGACAAGCCTAAAACAATAATTGCTGTGACAGGTACAAACGGAAAAACTACAGTATGTAATATGATTGAAGATGTACTAAGAGATAATGGCTATAAATTTTTAGATAATAAGTTAGGTTCAAATACAAATTCAGGGATTGCATCATCTTTGATAAAAGGTGCAACTTTAACGGGAAAAGCAAAATATGATTTGGCAGTATTTGAAATTGATGAAAGAAGTGCTCCTAGGATTTATCCATATTTAGAACCAACATATCTAGTATGTACAAACTTATTTAGAGATTCTATTATGAGAAATGCGCATACAGAATTTATTTCAAATATATTAGACACAAACATTCCTAAAGGAACAAAGCTTATATTAAATGGAGATGATTTGATAGTAAGTAATTTAGCTAAAGCAAATGACAGAGTTTACTTTGGAATTGATAGACTAAAAACAGATACAGATACTTGCGAAAACATTGTAAGAGATATTATAGTTTGTCCTAAATGTGATTCAAAATTAGAATATGATTTTGTTAGATATCATCATATTGGAAGAGCTCATTGCCCAAATTGTGATTTTGAATCACCAGAAATTAATTACGAAGTTGTAGATGTAGACTTGAAAAACATGAAAATGGTTTTAAGAGTAAATAAAGGTGAAGAAGAGACATATGACTTAATTAGCAACAACATCATAAATGTTTATAATATGTTGGCTGCAATATCTGCACTTAAAGAGTTGGGATTATCGGCTAAAACAATAAATGAAACTTTAAGAAAAGAAAAAATTGTAGAAACAAGGTTTAGTAAAGAAACAATAGAGGGTGTTGAGGTTATAACTCACTTGGCTAAAGGGCTAAATCCTATAGCATGTTCTAGAGCGATTGATTATGCAAGAAGAGAAGAAGGCAACAAAGCTGTTATATTGATATTAGATGACCTTCATATTGCAAAAGAAGGTAGTGAAAATATAACATGGCAGTATGAAACTGATTATGAATTATTGAATGATGATAGTATAAAACAGATTCTAGTGGCTGGACCACGATATTTAGACAGCAAAGTTAGATTACTTATAGCTGGAATTCCAGAAGATAAAATTGTTGCTCAAAGAGATGAAATGGCATTTGTAGACAATTTGAAATTGGAAGGAATTGATAAGGTGTTTATTTTACATGATTTATATTCATTAGAAGAAACAGCTAAAATAAAAGAAAAAGTTGAAAAGCTGATAAAGGAATATAAGGGTTTATAGGTTAATCCCAAAAAACTTAAATATAAAAATAAGGAAAATAATAATGGAAAAAGATTTGAAAATAGAAATACTATTCCCAGAATTTTGCAATTTGTTTGCAGATAGTCAAAATATGAGATATTTAAAACAATGTATTCCAGAAGCAACATTTATAGAAACTTCATTTAATGAAGAACCTAAATTTGTAAGTGAGAAAATAAATCTGATTTATTTAGGTGCAATGACAGAAAAAATGCAAGAGAAGGTAATAGCAAAATTAAAAAAATATAAATCAAAAATAGAAGAACTTATAGAACAAAATACAATATTTCTATTCACGGGAAATAGTTTAGAAGTAATGGGAGAATATATAGAAAATGAAGATGGCTCTAAAATAGAAGGATTAGGAATATTCAAAGTGTATGCTAAAAGAGATATGTTACATAGGCATAATAGTTTCTTTATTGGCGATTTTGAAGGAATAGAGATTGTAGGATTTAAGAGTCAATTTACAATGATGTATGGAGAAAATGAGAATAGCTATTTTTCAAAAGTTGAAAAAGGTATAGGCATAAATAAAGATTCTAAGTACGAAGGAATCCGAAAAAATAACTTTTTAGGAACATATTTATTAGGACCAATATTAATATTAAATCCTGAATTTACAAAGAAATTATTAAATAAAATGGGAATAGAAAAACCAACACTTGCTTTTGAAAAAGAAGTTGAAGAAGCATACAAGCAAAGATTAAAAGAATTTAAAGAGATAAAAGAGTAGAAAAATGGAGACACCACTGATTGGCTGAAATTTTTTAGCCAGTTAGGGGTGTTCTGTTGGTTATTTAAAACTATTGCAATTATTGCCATTATGTGATATAAATAAAAGGACAAATTATAAGAAAGAGAAATGTAAGTTTATTATGAAAAATATAAAAGATTATGATTTGCCAGACCTCAAAAAAGAATTTGAGAAACTGGGAGAAAAATCATATAGGGCAGAACAAGTTTTTAAATGGTTATATGTTGATAAAGTTTTAAGCTTTGATGATATGACTAATTTATCCTTAGAGCTAAGAGAAAAGTTAAAAGAAAACTATTCAATATGCAACTTTAAAATAATAAAAAAACTAGAGTCTAAAGATGGTACAAAAAAATATTTATTTGATGTGCTAGATGGAAATGCCATAGAGTCGGTGCTTATGGAATATCATCATGGTAAAACAATTTGTGTTTCTTCACAAATTGGATGTAAAATGGGATGCAAGTTTTGTGCATCTACAGGAATACCATTTATAAGAAGCCTTACAGCTGGAGAGATTGTAGAACAAATCCTTGCAGTTGAAGAAGATATTAAAGATAAAATTTCTAATATTGTTTTTATGGGAATAGGCGAACCTTTAGACAATTACGACAATGTAATAAAAGCAATAAGAATATTAAACAATCCAAAAGGATTAAATATTGGGGCAAGACACATAAGCGTGTCTACTAGTGGTTTAGTTCCAAGGATATATGACTTGGCAAATGAAAATATTCAATGTACATTATCTGTATCATTACATGCTACAAATAACGAGAAGCGTTCGAGCATGATGCCAGTAAATAATGCCTATAGTATAGAAGAACTGATGAAAGCTTGTAAAGACTATATTGCAATTACAAATAAAAGAATATCTTTTGAATATGCATTAGCGAAAGATAACAATGACAACTTAGAAGATGCAAAGGAATTGGTTAATTTATTAAAGGGAATGTTATGCCATGTAAATTTAATACCAATAAATAAAATTGAAAATGGTAAATTTTCTAAAAGTTCAAATGAAAATATAATAAGATTTAGAGATTACTTAAATGATCATGGAATAGTGGCTACAATAAGAAGAGAGTTAGGATCTGATATAGATGCTGCGTGTGGTCAACTACGAAGAAAAAACTTAAAAGAATAGAGGTTTTGTAAGGAAAGGAGGTATATATGCAAATTTCTGTAAAAACTGATATTGGAAGAGAAAGAAAAGTAAATGAAGATTACTATTATGTTTCTGAAGAGAATAGCAAAATAAAATTGTTTATTATAGCCGATGGAATGGGAGGCTATAATGCAGGAGAAGTGGCAAGCAGAATGGCCACAGAGTCAATTAAAGAATATGTAGAAAAGTATTTTGAAAAAAGCAAATCTTCAAGAGAAGCTATTGTAGAAATGTTAAATAAGGCTGTTGAATATGCAAATAGTGTTGTGTATAAAAAATCAAAAAGCAATAAAGATTTAGAAGGTATGGGTACTACTTTAGATGTTTGTTTAATATATAATAGTAAGATGTATGTTGCTCATATAGGAGACAGTAGGGTATATAGAATAAGAAAAGAATTTTTACGAAGAATAACTAAGGATCATAGTTATGTTCAAACTCTAATAGAAGGTGGAAAGATTACAAAAGAAGAAGCGTATAATCATCCTAAAAGAAATGTGTTAACAAGAGCTTTGGGATGTGCGGAAGACGTTGAACCTGATATTTATGTAAAAACTTTTTTAAAAGGCGATACACTAATAATGACAACAGATGGTTTAACAAACATGGTAAGAGAAAATGAAATATATAATATAATAAAAGAATCTAAGCAAGAAGCGGTTGAAAAATTAGTGAATAAAGCTAATGAGAATGGTGGATATGATAATATAACTGTTATCATAATTTCTAATCCAGAGTAAAAGAAGAAAAGGAGAAGATACATATGAATCTAATAGGTAAAACTATTGCAGGAAGATATGAAATTTTAGAAAAAACTGGCGTAGGAGGAATGGCAACTGTATATGTGGCAAGAGATTTGGTTTTAAATAGACAAGTTGCTGTAAAGGTATTAAAAGAAGAATTTACAACAGATGAGGAATTTGTAAAAAGATTTAATACAGAAGCTCAAGCGGCAGCAAGCTTATCACATGCTAATATAGTTTCTATTTATGATGTAGGAAATGAAGATAATATATACTATATAGTAATGGAATTAGTTAGAGGAAAAACTCTAAAACAAATAATCACAGAAGAGGGAGCAATTCCTTGGAAATGGGCTGTGAATATAGCAATTCAAATAGCATCAGCATTAGAAATGGCACACAAAAATAATATAGTTCATAGAGATATAAAACCACATAATATTATAATTACAGAAGATGGAGTTGCTAAAGTAACTGATTTTGGAATTGCAAAAGCAGTATCTAATTCTACAATAACAGCATTTGGAACAACTATTGGATCTGTACATTATTTTTCGCCAGAACAAGCAAAAGGTGGATATACAGATGCAAAATCAGATTTATATTCTTTAGGTGTCGTTATGTATGAAATGCTAACAGGAAAAGTTCCTTTTGATGCAGATACACCTGTATCAATAGCTTTAAAACATATGCAAGAAGAACCAGTGCCACCAATAGAAATAAATAGACATATACCATTAGCAGTAAATGATATAATAATGAAAGCATTAAAAAAAGATGCAAATTATAGATATGCATCAGCAACAGAAATGCTTAAAGATTTAAGAAAATCATTAAAAGATCCAGACGGAGATTTTATAAAAGTACCAGATGGTGGAGATGAATTTAAAACTCAAAGAATATCAACTAATTATCAAGAAAAACAAGATAGAAAAGAAGAGAAAAAGGGACTTAAAGGTTTTATAGCTAAGCATAAAGTATTAAGCAGTGTAATAGGTTTAGTATTATTATTTGCAATAAGTTTAGGTGGAACAATGGGATTTTTAAATCTTACCAATCCAAAAGAAGTTAAATTACCAAATTTAGTTGGATTATCTAAACAAGAAGCGGAAAATACTTTAAAAGAAAATAAATTAACATTAGAAATAAAATCAGAAGAATATAATTCACAATACGCAGAAGGATATATAATTTCTCAAGATCCATCATATGTAGATAATTATAATGTTAAAGAAAAAAGTGTTATAAAAGTAGTTGTAAGTAAAGGAACAGAATCAACAATAGTTCCTAAAGTTGTAGGATTAACTAAAGATGAGGCTATTA
>USNR01000045.1 GCA_900556135.1 uncultured Clostridium sp.
ATGGGTCAGTAGCTCAGTTGGATAGAGCACAGGCCTTCTAAGCCTGGGGTCGGGGGTTCGAATCCCTTCTGGCTCACCATCTACAGATATTTTTTAATATCTAACACGGAAATATTTATGTTTTTACATAAATATTTTTTATTTTATATAGACTCCACAATATTATCCTTGTTTTCAAATATTTTTTTCATTGCTCGCCCAGTTTCAAGTTGCTTTTGGTAATCACTTCTTGTATATCTATTAGTAGAAGATATACTCTGGTGACCTAGCCAATCTTGTAAATCTCTAATGTCAACCCCCTCCAAATGTAACAGAGTAGCAATACTATGTCTTAGTCCGTGTGGAGTTATTGGCTTTAATTGGTATCTTGTTACTAACTTATGAAATCTCTTAGTAAAATAATTGGGCGAAACTAAATTTCCATTATCATGTACAAATAAATATCCATCATATTGATGATTATATGTATTTCCATAGAACTTTTTGCATTCTTCTATTCTTGCTATTTTCTTTAGTATAATTTCTTTTACATCTTGCACTAGTGGAAGAGTTCTACAGCCTTTTTTTGATTTTGTTTTATCTTCAAAATATATTCTTTGTTCTGCGTGTTTTCCAAAGCTCTCCAGAGCAACATGCTTTACTGTAAAATAGTTTTCCTCAAAATCAAAAGTATCTTTTCTAAGTCCGAAAATAAAGATGATAGTCCTGCGAATTATCTTGGAAAAAAATCTGAGGAATCTGGACAAAGTTATGGTTTTGGTTATGAAGATTTGTATCAAGACTTAGATGCTTTCTCTCTATACTTACCTTTAATAGCAAAGCCAATCCATGATGTATTTAGAGAATATTATGTAACAAAAGTAAATGAAGGGGCAAACCGAAGGTTTTCAAATTTTATTTTATCAAGAATTGTAAATGATAAACTTCCTGATGATATAAGTATATTGGACGGCAATAGAGCAAAATTAAAAGGTCTATCATATCAGTATTTAGATAAAGGTTTTGGAGAAACTTTACCTTCTGAAGTTGCTTTGCTTTTCTCAATATACAAGAATTATTCTTATGCAGAAAAATATAAAGAAAGCGTTTCTGAAGCATTTACGAGTTTAGTAATTTCAAAGGCTTACTTAGAATAATTGACAGATTAAGAGTTTAGTAGTATAATTTTTTAAATAGTGTTTTACTTTTATACATTGATAATAAGTAAATTTGAAAGGAAGTTACTATGAAGTTTAAGAAATTTATATGCCTTGTATATATATTATTAATAATTTTAATATGTTTAAATATATTTTTAATGCATTTAAAATTGCACTATAGAATTGCATTAATTAATAATGAACAATCAGAATACATAAAACATAGTGATTTCTTTAATTTTGACGATTTTAAACGGTACAGACATAAAAATAAAAAAAATTACAATGTATGACAGTACAAGAGACATGGCTTTATGTGAAAGTCATTACTTTCAATCATTATATATAAAATATATAGATGACGGTCAGATAATTACTAAATATATTAATAAATCTGATATACATTCTTCAGAATTATACGAATTTATAATAAAAAACAATATTTTTGAAAATTTTGAAATTCATAATATGCTGGTTTGCACGGTTGTGTATATTGCTGTGAGTATTATACTATTATTTGTTGTTTTGCTAATAAAAGTCGTACAACATTTTTATAGAGTATAATAAAAATAACTTTAAAATACCTCAAATTATTATTCCAAAGGTTTAATAACTTGAGGTATTTTTTGATTATGATAGAACGAGCATACCGTAAAGCAACAACGTTATCTCATTTTTTCTATTTCATTTGCTGAAATGCTATGACTATATACTCCATAGTTTAATATTAATACAGAAACTCTTTGACTATCATTGTTTAAATACGATAATATATCTGTATTCAAGGTGTCTATAATTTCATTTTCATGTCCATTAATTGTTTTTCCATGTCCTTTTCTATAACGAATATTATAAACTTTTTTTGTGGCAATATCTAGTTTCATTTCTATTGTACAGGCTTTATTATTAGGGGGAAAATCCCTATAGAATTCCAATGTAATTAAGCCATTAGTGTCATCTTCTAAGTAATATTCTGCCTTTGTTAATTTTACACTCTTTTCATAATTTTGAGCTATATTTGTCGTTTCTGCTTTTAATTGAGAAAGGTTAAAAATGTCTGAACTTATATCATATGAAGTATCAAATTTTTTTTCAGTATAGGGGGCCCAATCGTCATCATTCTCAATCCAATTAAATATAGCATAAGCTGCAATTAGCCAAAAGGCGATTAATGCAATTAATATTACAGTAAAAAAATATTAAAAATCTTCTTTTTCATCATTTTATCTCCTAATCTAATAAATTTTATTAAATTATATCATCTTGTAATATTAAAGACAATATAATCCTCCTTTATAATATTAGATACTAGAAATAAAAAAATAATGCCATAAAAAAATAAAATTTTATAATATATAATTTGGACAATAAGAAAAATAAATTATTATGTTTTATAAAAATATTTATTATAAGATGTAACATAAAGGAAACAAGAAATGTCTTTATTATATAAAATGCTATTAAAATATTAGGAGAAAAATTATGGAAGAAATAGTAAAGATTTTTAATAAAATAAATTCTGCAATCAGTGTTATATTTGTAACTTTAAATGCAGTTTTCGGAACAGAATGGGTATTATTTGCTGGATATCTTATTCTCAATATATTAGATTATGTAACAGGAGTTGTGAAAGCAAGAGTAAAGAAAGTGGAAAATTCAAATAAAGGAATAATTGGAATTGTAAAAAAGGTTTGCTATTGGATTTTAATTGTGGTCGCTTTTTTGATTTCATACCTTTTGATGGAACTAGGTAGTAAATTAAATATTAACTTGGACTTTATAATATTTTTTGGATGGTTTACTCTGGCATGTTTAATAATAAATGAAGCGAGAAGCATTATAGAGAATTTAACAGAAATAGGAATTAAGGTACCTAAATTTTTAAAGAGTGGATTAAAAGTGTATCAAGAGATATTAAATAAGACTATAGATAATGAAATAAATAAAGACTCAAAATAATCTATTTTTGTGCACCTAATAAGAATTGTATAGATATGCATAATATAATAGAGACATAAAGATTAATCATAAACTGATCAGATATATGATAATTAAAAAATATTAAATAAAAAAGAAAGAAGGGATTTTTATGGACACAAAAGTACTTACGGTACAAAAATGGCTAAATTCTACTTATCAAAAAAAACAAGGTTGGAAAAATGTTGCGGAAGATGGATATACTGGAGGAGGAACTGTTGCAGGATTAATAAGGGGATTACAAATTGAATTAGGGGAAAATACAATAGATGGAATTATGGGAAGTGAAACAAGAAATAGCTTTAACGACTACTTTGGAGGACATTTAAATAAAGATAATTATAATAAGAATACTAATATTGTAAAAATATTAACAGGAGGTTTCTACTGTAGGGGAATTGAACCAGGTTCATTTACAGATAAATTTACAGATAGTGTTGTAAATGCTGTTAAACAATTACAAGAACAGATAGGTATCGAAAAAACAGGAAATGTAAATGGAAAATTAATGGCATCTGTTCTAACGACAGATCCGTTTGAATTGGGACAAAATAACGATTCAAATATTAGAGAGATACAACAAAAATTAAATAAATGGTATGACAATTATTTAGATACATATATACCTACTATAGGAGAAGTTGAAAGAAAAACAATGGAAGGATTATTAAAAGGAATACAATCAGAGATAGGTGCAACAGTTGATGGATTTTGGGGTGAAGATACTATGTCTAAATTACCAACTATTCCTTCTTCTAGTTCGACAACTAGATTAGTATACTTATTACAATTTGCATTATATGTAAATGGATATAATCCTAATGGGTTTGATGGTGCATTTGGAAACGGTGTTATTAATGCAATAAAAAAGTGCCAAGAAGATTACAAATTAGGTGTTGATGGATATTGCGGAAGGAAAACATGGGGAGCGTTATTGGTTTCTTGCGGAGACACTACACGCAGTACGAATGCCTGTGATACTAGATTTGAAATAACCCAAGAAGTAGCTAACAAACTAAAAGCAGATGGGTATTCAATTATTGGAAGGTATATTGTTGGAGGAGATTTTAAAGAGCTAAGACCTAATGAATTAAAACTCATTTTAGATAATGGACTTAAGGCATTTTTAATATATCAAGCTTATGATAGAAATATTAAAAATTTTGGACCAATAGAGGGAGGAAAAGCAGCAACTACAGCTAATGGAGCGATTATAAAACATAAAATTCCGGACGGAGCCATAGTATATTTTGCAGTAGACATGGATGTGTATGAAGACCAAATTGATGACTATATTATACCTTATTTTAGAGGCATAAATAAGCATAAAAATAGTTCATATAAAGTAGGAATATATGGACCTAGACTTGTATGCCAAAAAATCATAGATGAAGGCTTAGCAGAATACTGTTTTGTTGCAGACATGTCATATAAATATTCTTGCAATATTGGTAAAAAGATACCAAAGAGTTGGAGTTTCGATCAGTTTAATGAAATAAGAAATTATAGAAATATTATAGACCTAGATAAAGTTATGTATAGTGGAAATGCAAATTTAGTAACGAAACTAAAGAGTGATGCTCCTAATTTTGAAATAGTTAATAAAAATTTATATGAGAAGTTAGAATATGTATACAATTTAGCAAAAGAATATGAGCCAAATGGCACAATAGCAAAGTGGAATTATATGGTTGTAAATTATTTTAGACATGCATCATATAAAGGTGCTGGATGGGATACTATAGTAGGCACAGTACTTGGTTGGATTAACTATGTGAACAATAGATTACCAGATAATGTAAGTGAAGATATATATTCAAAACAAATGTATATATATGATAGAAAACTAAATGTTAGTATGCAATTTGGACATATGGCTGCAGTTCTAGCGTCGTTACTATACAATTCTAACATTGTATATACAACATATATTGATAGTAATGGAAATGAAATAAGAACTCAATCTCCAGAAGATTTGAATATTGAGTTTACTAGTAGACAGAGTAAAATAACTGATTTATGTGGTTGGGCAGGAGATTTAGTACAATTATTAAATAACACTAATGAAGAAAAACTGCAAAATCAGGAAGGTAATACGGATGTGGAGAAACTAATGTCATTAATAGGAAGCTCGAATGGAGAGTTTGATCAAGAAGATTTATGCCAAGATATAGATGCTGTAAATGTATGCAGAAATTTAAAAAATACACCGATTAAAGAAGTCTTGGAAAACTATTATGAACAAGATAATTGCTTTAGAATGAACAAATTTATTGCTAATAGAAAATTAATAGGAAACCTACCAACATCAGTAAATAATGATAGTTCTGATTATGAAGTATGCAAAGCTTTAGCATATAGATATGTGTCAAAAGAAGATTCAGAAACATCTATATTAGTTGACTTGTTTAATTTCATAAATTATGGTATACTTGATGCTAATAGGTGGAAAAATATTGCACCAGAAGCTTGGGGAAATAAAATAAAAAATTATATAGAATTGGGGTTATAAAATGAAGAAACTCTTTATTATGTTTCAAATAATTGTGACGTGTATAATAATACTATTTGCACCACCAATACTTATTACAATAAAGGATAAAGAATTCAATGAATTGTTAAGGCATAAGACTACTACAGGATTTCCAGAGTCAACATTTATAATTGCTGTACTAGTAGACGAATTTTCCGGACACGATTGCAAAATATACATATTTAATGGAATAACAAATTATACACTTGAAAGAAGCAAAAATTCAGAAATTAGAACTTATATTGAACAAAATAATAACATAAAGAAGATAATAATAGGAGTGGATGTAGTTTTATTTAGCAGTATATATGTAATGAATAAAATAAATAGAAATAAAGAAGTAAACAGAAGAAAATATATTGGTAAAAAAGAATAATTATAAAGAGGGCACAAAAGCCCTCTTATAAGTTTACTTAGGATTACATCAATAGAATATAATTTAGAAAGTATAAAGGGAGTTATTTATAAATTATAAAATTCAATTAATCCATAGTAACAATCAATGCCACCCCAGTCAGCAGGTGCAACAGTAAAAGAACTAATAGGATAACTAATAATCCAATAATCAAGGTCATGAAGTATTTTATGTACTTCAAAACATTCTTAATATACTATCGTTAACACAACTACTACATGTAATAGTAATTAGGGTTATACAATTATTGTAGAATAAGATGTAGCAGAAGGTTGTAATATCATATAATTATAATAGTAATTAGATAACTTGCTTTTCTCTAACAAATCTCTAACAAATTGTAAAAAAATTCGTATTTTTACCTTTTTAGAGCCTCAAAACTTTTAGACATTTTGTCGCTTTTTTTATTGATTTTCAGGTGATTAGCAGATTTATTTAAGTACTAGTGGTGATTAGTAGGGAATTGTCGTATATTCCTTCTAAGC
>USNR01000046.1 GCA_900556135.1 uncultured Clostridium sp.
AGCAGACCACTTTATAGAAGTAATATTGAAATACATGTTAGAAAGTGGAATAAGAGAAGAAGTAGTAAAAAGAATAGAAAACTTAAATAATGAGAAGGGAGAGGCAAGCCATATGATGAATTTTGTGAGAGTGATAATGGAAGAGAATGAAGCTTTAGAGAGGAAAGGATATGAGAAAGGAAAGGCCGAAGGAGAAGCAAAAGCAAGAACTGAAGAAATTAAGAAAAGAGTAGCTAATGAAAAATCTATTATAAAAAGACTACTAGCTCGAAAAATGAGTATTAAAGATATTGCAAATATAGTAGGAATTAGTGAGAAGAAGGTAAAAGAAATAAAAGAACAAGTAAGTTAATCGAAGGTGATTTCACTATATTGGCAAATTGTTTTTGCAATGAGAAAACTAGAAAAAGTTGTTGCACATTAACATAAAATGTGGTAAAATGTTGCAGTATTAATAAACGAGCAAATATATATAGAAAGAGAGCAATAAAATGGAAAAAGAAAACATAGAAAAATCTGTAGCTTTTGTTACATTACGGTTGCAAGGTTAATCAATATGAAACAAATGCAATGGAGCAAGAATTTGCAAATAAAGGTTATACAATATTAAAGCCAACACAAAAAGCTGATATATATGTAATAAATACATGCACGGTAACTAATATTGCTGAAAGAAAGTCTAGGCAAATGTTACGAAGAGTTAAGCAGATAAATGAAGATGCAGTGCTTGTAGTATGTGGGTGTTATGCAGAAGTTGCAAGAGAAGAACTTGCTAATATAAATGAAATAGATTTGATATTAAATTCAAAAGAAAAGAAAAACATTGTAGAGATTGTGGAAAAGTTTGAAAAAGATGGACAAAAAAATACCGTTGATGAAAATGATATGGTAGATGAATTTGTGGATTTTGGAAGTGTTACATATACAGAAAAAAACAGAGCAGTAATAAAGGTCCAAGATGGGTGCAACATGTTTTGTACTTATTGCATAATTCCATATGCAAGAGGAAGAATAAGAAGTAGAAAGATAGATAGCGTTGTTAAAGAAATTACAGATATTGCAAAAACAGGAATAAAAGAAGTAGTTATTACAGGAATCCATGTGGCTTCTTATGGAAAAGATTGGGATGAACAAGGGAAAAAGCAAATTAGACTTATAGATTTGCTAGAAGAAATAAATAAGATAGATGGAATTGAAAGAATAAGATTAGGTTCACTTGAACCGACTCTTATAACAGAAGAATTTTTACAAAGGCTTACTAAGTTAGAAAAGGTGTGTGATCATTTCCATTTGTCACTACAAAGTGGATGTGACGCAACATTAAAGAGAATGAATAGAAAATATACAACTAGTCAGTTTAAAGAGATAACAGACAGATTAAAAAAAGCATACCCAGAAGTTAGTCTTACAACAGACATTATAGTTGGATTTCCGGGAGAAACTGATGAAGAGTTTGAGAAAACATATAAGTTCCTAAAAGAAATAAACTTTTACAAAATGCATGTGTTTAAATATTCACCAAGAAAAGGGACTCCAGCGGCTAAAATGATAAACCAAGTTGATGGAAACATAAAGGAACAAAGAAGCAGAAAATTAATAGATTTATCCAACAAAAACGAAAATATACACAATAAACAATATATAGGCAAAGATGTGAAGGGATTGTTTGAAGAATTTGACAAAGGATATTTTAAAGGACATACAGCTAATTATATTGTTGTGAATGTTAAAGGCGAAGAAAAACAAAAAAATGAATTTGTAAATAAGATAAAAACAGTTAGAGTATTAGAAAATAATACAGAAACACGAGAGCTTATTGCTGAATAAATCAAAAATATTAAAGAATACCAATTGACAAAAATCTATTAAATGATAAAATGAAAGAGATTTAATTATATACTAAAAAGAAATTTGTGTAACATAGTAAGAGAGGAAGATTTTTATGAAAGCTATAGACATTAGAAATAAATATTTAAACTTTTTTAAGGAACATGGACATGCTGTAATTCCGAGCAGTCCTTTAATACCAGAAAACGATCCATCTGTATTGTTTACAACAGCTGGAATGCAACCATTAGTACCATACCTTTTAGGGAAAAAACATCCAGAAGGTTCAAAACTTACAGATTACCAAAAATGTTTGCGTACTAATGACATTGACGAAGTAGGCGATAATAGACACTTAACATATTTTGAAATGCTAGGAAATTGGTCTTTGGGTGACTATTTTAAAGAAGAAGCAATTAGCATGAGCTTTGAATTTTTGACAAAAGAATTACAAATACCAGTTGAAAAATTATCAGTAACATGTTTTGAAGGTGATGAAGATTGCCCAAGAGATACTGTAACAGCAGAATGTTGGAAAAAAGCAGGAATACCAGAAGAAAGAATATATTATTTTGGAAAAGATGACAACTGGTGGATAGCAGGAGAAGAAGGACCTTGTGGACCAGATACAGAGATGTTTTATGATACAGGTAAGCCAAAATGTTCAGAAGGATGCAACCCTTCTTGTGGATGTGGTAAATATGTTGAAATATGGAACAATGTATTTATGGAGTATTTCAAGGATAAAGACGGAAAGTATACAAAGCTACAACAACACAACGTTGACACAGGATTAGGTTTAGAAAGAATGACATTCCTTTTGCAAGGTAAAACTACTCCATTTGATACAGAATTATTCGTGCCAGTAATGGAAAAACTTGCAGAACTTGCAGGAAAAGATAATATAGAAAGCAGAAGAATTGTTGCAGATCATTTACGTGCTAGCATGATGATAATTGCAGATGGAGGAGTTCCAAGCAATGTAGATAGAGGATATATTTTAAGAAGATTAATTCGTAGAATGACAAGACATTTAAGAAAGCTAGAAATTCCATTATCTGAGTTATCAACTTTAATAGAATTAAATATAGAAACATTAAAAGAAATGTATCCAGACTTAGTAACTAAAAAAGAATTAATAAAAAATGTTATAATTGAAGAAAAAGACAAATTCGAGAAAACATTAGAGCGTGGAGAAAGAGAATTTAATAAAATAATTGAAAAAGCAAAGAATAATAATGTAAATATAATTAATGGAAAAGATATATTCACATTATACGAAACCTATGGATTTCCACCAGAAGTTACAGCTGAATTAGCAGCTGAAAATGGATTTAAAATAGACAATACAGAATTTGATAAATTGTTTAAGTCTCATCAAGAAAAATCAAGAATGGGTAGTGAGCAAAAATTTAAAGGTGGACTATCTGGAAATGGAGAAATGGAAACAAAATACCATACAGCAACACATCTTTTAAACGCTGCACTAAAAGTTATTATAAGCAAAGATGTACATCAAAAAGGTTCAAATATAACACCGGAAAGAATGAGATTTGATTTTAGCTGTGACCATAAATTAACAGACGAAGAAAAGCAAAAAGTAGAAGATTTAGTAAATGAATGGATACAAGAAGCACTACCTGTAAAAGTAGAAGAAATGAAAAAAGAAGATGCAATAAAATCTGGTGCAGAATGTATGTTTATAGAAAAATATCCAGACATAGTAACTGTATATACTATTGGAGAAGTTTCGAAGGAATTATGTGGGGGACCTCATGTTAAAAACACCAGTGAACTTGGAAAATTTAAAATAAAGAAAGAAGAAGCAAGTTCAGCAGGAGTAAGAAGAATAAAAGCTATATTAGAATAAATAATATTGAAAGAAAAATAACAAAGCTTTCTAAGAAAGGAATGAGTAAATAATGGAAAATTGTATATTTTGTAAGATAATAAAAGGAGAGATTCCATCAGAAAAAGTATATGAGGATGAAAATGTTTTGGCCTTTAAAGATATAAATCCTGCAGCACCTATTCATGTTCTAATAATTCCTAAAAAACATATTGAGAATATTTTAGAGATAAGAAAAGAAGATGCACAACTATTATATGAAATTTTTGAAGCGATAAAAAAAGTTGCTGAAATAGTAGGTGTAGAAAAAGATGGATTTAGAATTATTTCTAATTGCGGAAAAGATGCTGGTCAAGAAGTAATGCACTTACACTTCCATTTATTAGCAGGTGGAAAATTAGGTCCAAAAATAATTTAATAATTCTTTGCAAAAAAAAACAAATATGTTATAATAAGAATATAGGGGGAGATTAAATATAATCCTATATATGTAATATATTAATTTAGAAAGGAACAGAAGTAAAATGAGAGATAGTAAATATGGTAAAGTGCTAACAGTTATATTAGCAATAGTTATAATTGCAATAATTGTATTATTATGTTTTTTTGGATATGACGTTTATAGAAAAATTACAACAGACAGAAATGCTTCAGCAGTATTAGATGAGTTCAATGAAAGTATAAACAAAGTAGCAAACGAAAATGTTGAAAACAGCATAACAGAAGGTGAGCTTGTTACACCTATTTTAAATGAGGAGTTAACAGAGCAAACAACATCAACTGGAAATAAAAAGGTAACTTATAAAGGATATAATGTTGTTGGAACTATTGAGATTCCTGCAATAAACTTAAAATATCCTATATTAGAAAGAGCAACAGTAGATTCAATAGAATTATCAGTTGCAGTATTATATGGCCCAGGACCTAATCAGGTTGGAAATACTGTTATAGTAGGACATAACTACAGAAACGGCTCATTCTTTGGAAATAATGATAGATTAAAATTAGGTGACAAAGTGTACATAACAGATGCTTCAGGTACAAGAATACAATATAATATATATAACATATACGAAACAACACCAGACGATAGTGATTATATTGAAAGAGATACAAATGGAAAGAGAGAAATATCTCTATCTACATGTACAGATAACTCTAAAGCAAGACTTATAATATGGGCAGTAGAAGAATAATTTAACGAAAAATTATAAAAAATTAAAAAAAATTTGATAATTGGTTGACAAACATGCCAGTTATGATGTAAAATAATAAATGCGTTTAGCAATAATAAACGCATACGGTGGATTTAGCGTAGTTGGTTAACGCGCCAGTTTGTGGCACTGGAGACCATGGGTTCGAGTCCCATATTCCACCCCATATATATTGGGCTGTAGCCAAGCGGTAAGGCACATGACTTTGACTCATGCATGCGCTAGTTCGAATCTAGCCAGCCCAACCAACTATTTTAATTAATAAAGTAGGATTTTATAAAAGAAGCAATCCATGCTCACCTTAGCAAATAGCAAAAGGTTCAAATAATTAATTTATTATTATAATATTAAAATGTTGATAAAATATTGATTATAATAAAATGATTTAATTGTATGGGTTGACTAAAATGTCAATCTTTTTTTCATGATTAAAGAAATAAAAAGATTGAAAGACTGGATTTTTATAAGAGGATAACATTAAAAAAAGTCTTTATAAAAATCAAAAAAATTATGGAGGTGTTTTAATATAAAACAAGAATTACTAATTAACGAAAAAATTAGAGCAAGACAAGTTCAAGTAATTGGTCAAAATGGAGAAAAGTTAGGAGTGCTTTCAATTAATGACGCATTAGATAAAGCTGATGAGGCAAAGTTAGACTTAGTATTGGTTGCACCAAATGCAGAACCACCAGTTTGCAAACTTATGAATTATGGTAAATATAAGTTTGAACAAGCAAAAAGGGAAAAAGAATCTAAGAAAAATCAAAAAGCTTTTGAAGTTAAAGAAATTAGAATAACTCCAAATATAGATACACACGATTTTGAATTTAAAGCTAAAAATGCAAGAAAATTTGTAGAAGATGGAAACAAAGTAAAAATTACAGTTAGATTTAGAGGAAGAGAAATGAACTATACAAAAGCAGGAGAAGAAAACCTAAATAAGTTCGTAGAAGCTTTATCAGATATAGCTGTAGTAGAAAAAAAACCTTTGTTAGAAGGTAAAAACATGTTTGTTATATTAGCTAAAAAAACAGAAAAATAATTTAGTTAATATTTATATAAATATTTAATTATCAATATGATGATTTAGCAAAAAAAGGAGGAAAAATTATGCCAAAACTAAAAACAAATAAAGCTGCAAAGAAAAGATATTCTTACACA
>USNR01000047.1 GCA_900556135.1 uncultured Clostridium sp.
TACCGCTATTGGTCTTTTTTTCAAAGGTTTGTTATTTACTTTTCAATGTGCTTTTGCTTCGTTCTAATTAAACTTATTTAAGTAGAACGATTGTTATTTTACTACGTTTTCAAAATGTTGTCAATACTTTTTTTAATTTTTTTAAAAATATTTTTTTACATCTTTTTTGAGCAAAATAATAAACTAGTAATTTGATGTTTTTTATTATTATGTTACATACTTTTTACTAATTTATACTTTATTTTTTCTTCCGCTCCGTAGTGCAGATTTATATTATCACATTTCCGTGGTTGTGTCAACACAATTCTTGATTTTTTTTACTTTTTTTATCACTTTTTTTCATTTCTTATTTTTTTATAGCAAAATTCCTAATTTCCTTTATAAAAAAGTAGTGGACCAATAACATTCTATCATATTAAATCTAGAATCAGTCCACATATAATTTTAACTATTTGTTTTTTTGTCTTACTCTTTCATACATAACAATTCCCGCTGATACAGATGCATTTAAGGATGTAATTTTTCCTTTCATAGGAATCTTTATCAGAAAATCACATTTTTCCTTAACTAGTCGGCTCATTCCGAAGCCCTCACTTCCTATTATAATTGCTACATTTCCAGTTAAATCTTCATCATAATATAATTTATCAGTGTTCATATCTGTTCCATATATCCAAACGTCGCGTTCTTTTAAATACTCAATTGTTTCATTTAAATTGTTCACTCTTGCTATCTTCATAAAGTTTGTTGCACCAGCCGACGTTTTATTTACTGTACTGTTTACCAATGCTGATCTTCTTTTTGGTATTATTATTCCATGTACGCCTGCAGTCTCTGCCGTTCTTATTATCGAACCTAAATTATGAGGATCTTCTATTCCATCTAATATTATGATAAACGCTTTTTCGTTTTTTTGTTTCGCTTCATTTAATATATCGTCAACATCACAATAGTCAAATGGAGGTACTATCGCAATAACTCCTTGACAATTTTCCGTTTGTGACATTTTATATAACTTTGTTTTTTCTATTTCTGTTATTACAACTTTATGTTTTTTTGCTTCTGATATTATTTTATTGATAGAACCATGTTTTTCACCTTTGGCTATATATATTTTGTTTATGTCTTTTCCAGATTCTAATAATTCTAACACAGAGTTTCTTCCTTCTATTTGATCAGTATATTCTTCTTTCATTTCAATTCCTTTCCTTGTAATTCTGATAAATTAAAACCTAACATCCATTCTTAAGTTTTAAATGTATGTATGATTATAAATTATTATGTATCGTTATTTGTTGATATGGTATATTTATCTTATTTGCATCCATTTCTTCTTTTATAGCTTTTAAAATTACTCTTTTTACTGGATATCTATATTCTGGTTTGCATTTTATTTGTAATTTATATATAACGTAAGATTCCTCGAAACTGCTCAATCCTAAATATACACAATCATCAATGTACTTTTCTTCTTTTACTTTTTCTATTATTTCCCCAGCAACTTCTTCCATTTTCTCTTGTGATATTTCATATGAGGCAGGTATATCCATAAATATATTATTAGATAATTTCTCCGCTTCTGCAATACTTCTATTAGTTATTGTTATCACATTTCCTGTCGCTATATCTTCTATTTTTGTAGTTTTCAAGCCAAACCCTATAACCTTACCTTCAATATCCTTATATTTTATAACGTCACCAACAGAGAAAAAGTCGTCTGTTACTATGTTTGCTCCCATTATAATATCCTTTAAAGCATCTTGCAAAGCAAGACCAATTACTGCGCTTAATATTCCAACGCCTGCTAGCATAGAACTTACATTTATTCCATTTATTTGTAACAATATTAAAATTGTTAATATTATAAAGGCATACTTCAGAATATTGCTAAACAATTTTATGTATGTTCTTTGTCTATTATCTAGCTTTTTGTCTATATTTTTGTTTTTCTTTCCCTTTACGATTATTTTATTAAAAATTCTATATAGTACTATGCTTATTACTATTGTTATTATACTTTCAACTAATCTAGTTTGCATTATTTTTTGAATAAATTCTTCCATTATCATCATTCCTTTATATATTATTCTTCGTCTAATTTCAATACTGATAAAAATGCTTCTTGTGGAATTTCAACATTTCCAATTTCACGCATTTTCTTTTTACCACGTTTTTGTTTCTCTAGTAATTTTTTCTTTCTTGTAACATCTCCACCATAGCATTTTGCAAGTACATCCTTTCTCATTGCAGAAATTGTTTCTCTTGCAATTATCTTTCCCCCTATTGCAGCTTGCAGTGGAATAGTAAACAACTGTCTCGGTATTACCGTCTTTAATTTTTCTATCATTTTTCTTCCTCGTTCATAGCCATTGCTTCTATGTACAATAAATGATAGTGCATCCACATTCTCTCCATTTACTAAAATGTCTAATTTAACCAAGTCTGATGGTCTATAATCTTTAACTTCATAATCAAATGACGCATAACCTTTTGTTTTTGATTTCAACTTGTCAAAGAAATCATAAATTATTTCGTTTAAAGGTAAATCATATATCAAAGTTACTCTTGTCGCATCTAGATACTTCATATCTTTATATATGCCTCTTCTATTTTGACATATTTCCATTATGTTTCCAACAAATTCTTTTGGCGTTAATATCTCAGCTTCAACGAAAGGTTCTTCTATTCTAGAGATTTCAGCTGTAGGTGGCAAGTCCGATGGATTATATAATTCTACCATTGTTCCATCTGTTTTATACACTTTATAAATAACTGATGGAGATGTTGTTATCAAGCTCAAGTCGAACTCTCTGTCTAACCTTTCTTCAATTATCTCTAAATGCAGCAATCCTAAGAATCCACATCTAAATCCAAATCCTAATGCTGTAGAAGTTTCTGGTTCATATTCTAATGCAGCATCATTTAATTGCAATTTTTCTAAAGCGACCTTCAAATTTTCGTAATCACTACCATCAATAGGATATAATCCACAATATACCATAGGATTAACTTTCTTATATCCTGGTAATGGTTCTTGTGCAGGATTATTTTTTAATGTAATAGTATCTCCAACTCTAATATCTGATAAGTTCTTTATACTAGCTGCTATATATCCAACTTCGCCTGCCGTTAATTCTTTTGAAGGCTGATAAGAACCTGGTTCGAAATATCCCACTTCTGTAACAGTAAAAACTTTCCCCGAAGCCATAAGCTTTATTTCATCTCCAACCTTCACTTTTCCATTTTTTATTCTAACATATGCAATCGCACCTTGATAATTATCATATATAGAATCAAATATTAATGCTTGCAATGGTTTATTTTCGTCTCCTGTTGGAGCAGGAATATCTGTAACAATTCGTTCTAATACTTCATCAACATTTAATCCTGTTTTTGCTGAAATACAAGGAGCGTTCATAGCAGGGATTCCTATAATATCTTCTATTTCTTTTTTTACTTCATCAGGTCTTGCATTTGGCAAATCCACTTTATTAATAACTGGCAATATTTCCAGATTATTATCTATTGCTAAATATACATTGGCTAAAGTTTGAGCCTCCACACCTTGACTTGCATCAACAACAAGTATTGCTCCATCACATGCAGCCAAACTTCTTGATACTTCATAATTAAAATCAACATGTCCTGGGGTATCTATTAAATTAAGTTCATATTCGTTTCCATCTTTTGCCTTGTACTTCATCTTTACAGCTTGAGACTTAATAGTAATTCCACGTTCTCTTTCTATATCCATGTTATCCAAAACTTGACTTTCCATTTCTCTTTTAGAAAGCACACCTGTCATTTCTATTAATCTATCAGCAAGAGTAGATTTTCCATGGTCTATATGTGCTATAATGCTGAAGTTCCTTATATATTTTTTCTTATCTTCCATACAAATAAAATCCTCTCTGTGCCAATGGAACGGAGATTTTGGCACATTTGCTCCTTTCACTTTACAAATTTTACCACAATATAGAAGATTTCGCAAGAAAAAAACAACTGTGTAATTCAAAAATATTATTTTACCACCACTACATTATTTTCTAAACATCCTTCTATTATCACAAAATCACCTTTTTTATATTTACTATAAAAATAATTTGCTTTTTTATAAAAAAAATTACCAGTTTAATTCAAAAAATCTTTGAATTAAACTGGTAGTACCTTTTTACTATATTATTTTATTTTTTTACATTAATCTTAACAAGGTCTTGTAGAGCGACACTTTTCCCTATTTCAAGGGAGTCTTTTTCTTTTTCCATAGTCTCTACTATGGGTTCTAGTTTCTGTTAATCTCTGGTTTATTGCATCCAGAGCTCAGGTCTACCTTAGTAAAGTGAGACACGCGCTCCATTGTAGCTGTTGCTGCCGGTCGTGTTGAGGCTGTAGCGGTGAGAAGCTGGATGGTCAGAACCAACGCCGCTGTAATGGCCTCCACGTCCAGAACAAGGATAGCTGGAAAAGGAAGTATACTGCTCTAGAGTCCACTCCCACACGTTTCCGGCAAGGTCGCATATGTTCATTTTACTATTTCTTGTTTCATTTGCTCCTGTTGTTAATAATACTGCACTTGCAGGCTTTGGATAGCCTGCCACAGTGATAGGCTTCCAGCTTGCTCCGTTATCTTCTGAATATTTTGCACTTGTATTTGTTACTGTAAAGCCTTCATTATTGTAATTTCCCCAATTTGTACTATCTGTTTTTAAATCTGCTTGTGCTTGTGCTACGCTATTTGTTTCTAGGTATTTTAATACTAGATCCCATTGCAATCCAAACATTAAACTACTTGTATATTTTCCTCCACTTGGTGCAAATGTTTCTGCTAATTCTTCTGCTTGGCTACATCTTATCCAGTTATATGGCACTTTATTTGCTTTTATTACT
>USNR01000048.1 GCA_900556135.1 uncultured Clostridium sp.
TTGGAACCTGAGAGAGAATAATCAGCCACAATTAAAGTTGACAGACCTTATTGAGCTACATATAATAGAATTAAATAAAGTTAATGAATTTTATAAAAATAATCCAAACAGTTTAAAAGCACAATGGATGCTATTTTTAAAAAATCCAGACTCTATGGAGGTGAAAAGAATTATGGAAAAAAATGAAGAAATTAAAGAAGCAACTGTTATAGTACGCGAAATGAGTCAAGATGAAAAAATGCAAAGATTAGCAGACCTAAGAAAAAAAGCAATAATGGACGAAAAATCTATATATAGAACTGGATTACTAAAAGGCGAAAAAGCCGGATTGGAAAAACGGACTAAAACAACGGTATTGAACAAGGCGTAAAGAAACGGTATTCAGCAACGGCATTGAGCAAGGTATAAAACGCCGGTTCTAAATCTACCAGTATTGAAATAGCAAAAAAATTGTTAGAGGAAAATATTCCTAAGGACAAAATCATTGAAATCACAGGACTTAACATTGATGAACTTAACTTACTTTAAAAGTATAAAGAATTTAAAACATAGTAAAGGACATAGTTTCAAACTATGCCCTATTTTTTCCTTCTATTAATTACATATGAACTTCCTGGAACAGTTTTAGATAAATGTTTAACCTGTGCTCCTACTTCTCCTATTTCCAACGTATTATAAAATCTTCCCTCATCAACTTCTACAGCACCAATTGAAATTGAAGTAATTGGGAATTGTTCTGTTATTTCCTTTCTATTTGCAACCTCTAAATAACCCTTTTGTAAATCTTCCTTCGTAAAATATTTTTTCACCCCTTTATCAAATTCAGCTATAATATTTTGACATATTTTCTCATAGTCTTTATCTTCTACTATCGCTATAAAATCGTCTCCACCAATGTGTCCTATAAAGTTATTATCCTCATCCTTCTTATGAACATTATTTATTATTGTTCTTGCAGTAAACTTTATAATTTCATCTCCATTGCTGAATCCGTACACATCATTATACGCCTTAAAATTATCTAAATCTATGTAAAGCATCACAAAAAACTCTCTTTTAGATAATCTCTTCTTCATTTCAGCTTGAATCTGAACATTTCCTGGCAAGCTAGTTAATGGACTTACCTTTCTATTTATATATAAAAGAGTAGTTATATTGCATATTGTATAATATAGCATTTCCATATTTACTGGATTTTTCACAAAATATGTAGCCATTGCTTTTAATACGTCTAATCTATGTTCTTGATTATCAATACTAGAAACAACTATTATTGGAGTTATTGAATTATCATCATTGTTTCTTATTTTATTACATAATTCAATGGCATCATCATTTATATTATCTTCATTTATAATAATCAAAGCAGGTATATCTTTTAAAGCAACATCTAAGCATTCAGACTTTACTTTTTTAAATCTAAATTTTTTATCTCGTGTAAATCTTTTTTGCAATTCTTCTTTTAAATTATTCTCATCATCAATAATATAAACTTCCTGCATATTCTCCTCCATCACCTATTTTTATTTTAATCTTTACTCGTTTTTTTGTGGCTTTTCTTTGTTTCCTTTAACAATTTAATTTTACTCTTTATTTCTTTAATATCTATCTTCTCGCTCAAAAACTTATTAGCAGTTTCTAATTGCATTGTTGGAAATGCCTTTTTTAATCTTGTTAATTGCTTATATAATGCAATAGTCAGCTTATTATGTCTTAATTGTAATTGCATTAAGTTTTGTTCTTTTTCTTCTAAGTTATTTTTGCTTGATGTTATAGTTTTACTTTGTTTTGTATTTTTTGCTTTTTCTAATTTTTCTTTAATCTTTTCACTTAAAGTCTTCAATTCTTCTATCTTTTTAGTAATCAAATTAAAGTTAATTCCACTTATTGTCGCATCTACTATCATTATTAATCCTATAATTAAATCTATATAAAATAAAGTATTACTTGGTATTAACAATGTTAATTTTGCAACTTGAGGATGAATCACTCGTGTAAATATTACACCCAATATTCCCCAATATACTGAATTTAGTAAGCATACCCTTCCATTGATGTTTATTCTGTTATTAGAATAATCCCAATATTTTGTATGGTATACTTTTTCTAAAATCACTCCAACAGCATATTCCCATAATGTTAATACAACAAAGCTAACTATAAATAATAATGTAATATCAGACTTAATATTTTGTAATAGGGCTATCATTATAATAGCCCCAAAACCATATATTGGGCAATATGGTCCAAACATAAATCCACTATTTATTGGCTTTTTTTCTAAAATAGATTTATATATAGACTCCAAAATCCACCCAGCAATCGAATATACTATAAAGAAAAATATCAGCTGGTATATTGTAGTCAAATTTATCATTTTCTTCTTTCCCTTTTTCTTTAATAATTGTATTTGCCTTCATATTGTGAAACTTGTTCACTCAAATTATAGGCATTAACTTTTACTGTTGTTTCTCCATGATTTACCTGAATTCTATATTCAAAATTCTTAGAATTCAAAGAGACATTTGGATCTGTTTTATATTCTTGGTCATTTATATAAAATACAACCATTCTCAATCCATAATCGTCACTTGCCCTTATTATTAAATAAGAATAATCTGATGGATCTACCGTTACCTCTATCTTTGGTTTCGTGCTCTCACTAACACCTCTTACTTTCTGATCTTTTGTTGCAATATTTTGCGCTTTATCAACTGCTTCTATGCTCAAAAGTGTTTCCTCTGCTTTAACATCAGTAATTCGTGTTTCTATTTTATCTGGACTATCCTCTGTTGCATAAACTTTTACCTCTTGACCGTCGCCATATTTATAAACAATGTAGTCCAATGCAGTGTCATCTGTAACAGTTATTTTAATATCTGGATCCTCATTGGTTATCTCAATGATTGGCTCTGTAGTATCACTCTCTTCTTGTATATAATTCTTCACAAAACTCTTCGTGTTATTTTTTGTATCCACTACTGCTATTGTTAGTTTATTACTTGAACCAGTACCAGAAACTATATTCACAGTGGTTTCTACCTTTGTTTTATTTTTTCCTTCTACTACTGTTTCTGGCGAATCATTCCACCAATATCTTACTGATTTTATTCCAATATCATTAGTTATCGTTAATTTGATAGAATTTCCAACTCTTTCGACTTGTACAACTGGTTCACTAGCAGATGCCTTTTGTTCTACATCTTGATATAAGGCATATCCTCCACTACCAGACACACACACACCAAAGCTTATTATTACAACAGCAAAAAATCTTACAACAGATTCTATTGCTATCTCCCCATCTCCTTGTGCTCTAGGTCTTTTTTCTTTCTTTTGTTTTACTCTTTTATTATTATTTGGTTGTTCCGTCATTAAAATTTGATTCATACGTTTATCACCTCTATCATCTGTTTGATTATACCATACGCAATTTTTAAAGTAAATATTAAAAATCTTTTTTTTGATTTTTCTCTGTATATGTGTCAGTGATGTGAAACAAATTCTTATAAAAAAATTGTAGTATCATTGAATTTAGTTTTTG
>USNR01000049.1 GCA_900556135.1 uncultured Clostridium sp.
GTGCTCAAAGTATTTATTTTAAATAATTTGTGACAAATGATTGACTAACCTACATTGGAAAATAATCATCTGTTAAGAAACAGCTTGAATAATAGCTAAATTTATGATATATATATTCGGAGCATGGAATATAAAAATATTTGATGTAAAAATTATTGTATAAGGAATGAAATAAAATGAAAGACAAATGTATAAATTGTTTAGCTTATGATGGAAAAGTAAATATAAAATGTATAAGCACAAAAAATATTGTAGAGGAAGCCAGAAAGATTCATGACTTGAGCCCAACAGCTTCAGCGGCTCTTGGAAGATTGTTAACCATCACTAGTATAACGGGAATAGAATTGAAAGAAGAAAACAACTCTATCACAAACCAAATAAAGGGAGATGGGCCTTTAGGAATGTTAACAGCAGTAGCTGATAGCAAAGGCAATGTTAGAGGATATGTTGCAAATCCTGAAGTTGAATTACCATTAAATGAACAAAATGGAAAATTAGATGTTGGTAATGCAGTTGGAAAACATGGAATGGTATATATAATAAAAGATTTAGGCGTTGGAAATCCATATGTTGGAATGACACCTATAGTATCTGGTGAAATTGCAGAAGATTTTACTGATTATTTTGCAAAATCTGAGCAAATTCCAACTGTAATTGCCTTAGGAGTTTTAGTAGATAAAAATGGAATAAGAGCAGCAGGAGGGTATAAATTATCCCTAATGCCAGATGCAACAGAACATGAGATTGAAATTATTGAAGAAAGAATTAAAAATATTCCTGCAATTAGTAAAATGTTAGATGATAACAATACTTTAGAAGAAATTGCAAAAGCGGTTACAGGAGACGAGAATATTCAAATATTATCTGAGAGTGATGTTTTTTATAAATGCAATTGTTCAAAAGAAAAATGTGAAAAAGGACTTATAGCTATAGGAAGAGAAGAATTAGAGAAGATAATAAAAGAAGAAGAAAAGATAGAAATTGTATGTAATTTTTGTAACAACAAATATATTTTTACAAGAGAAGATTTAAAGGATTTATTAACTAAAATATAAAGATAAAAGGCTAAGAACATTGGTTCCTAGCCTTTTTGAACGTTATTCCGGATCAGAGTCATCCTCAATTTTAAACATTTCTTCAAATGTATCCAGCATTTGCTGAATTGCAGAGAAAATAGCTGTGCCAGCCACCAAAATGGCCAAGATTACACCAATAGGCTTCCGGAACTTCTCGAAAAACATAAATTGTCCTCCTTTAGAACAAATATATTAGCTATTATATCACAAAAAAATAATAAAGTAAACATAATTTAAAACGAGTAACAACATTATGTGAAATATAATATTATATAGTGTATAAGAGCAACTTGATTTGTG
Organism: uncultured Clostridium sp.; assembly: GCA_900556135.1. Lineage (GTDB taxonomy): Bacteria > Bacillota > Clostridia > TANB77 > CAG-508 > UMGS1901. The sequence goes on from USNR01000049.1 coordinate 1,377, forward strand.
CTTTAGGGAGGAATGATAAAGAATGAGTAATATACAAATTACTAGCATTGGAATTTTGATTCCTTTTCTAGGAACTACAGTTGGAGCTGCACTAGTGTTTTTATTAAAAAATAAGATGACATCTATTATTGAAAAAATATTGTTAGGCTTTGCATCTGGCGTAATGATAGCTGCATCTATTTGGTCATTATTGATACCAGCAATTAATATGGTTGAGGGGCAAGATAAGATTACATGGATACCTGCAACTATAGGATTTTTATTAGGAATTGCATCTTTAATGTTTTTTGACCAAAAGGCAGAAGAATTAGAAAGAAAAAAAGAAAATTGCAAGGGAAAGGATGATTCAATAAAAGAAAAAGTTAAAAGTACAACTATGCTAATATTAGCCGTTACACTACATAACATACCAGAGGGGATGGCTGTGGGTGTAGTGTTCGCAGGCTTGATGTGTGGAGGAACAGGAATTACTGCAGCAGGGGCTTTTGCTTTAGCTATAGGAATTGCCATTCAAAATATACCAGAGGGAGCAATAATTTCAATGCCTTTAAGAAGCAGAGGAGAAACGAGATTAAAATCATTTTTAGGAGGGACTTTATCTGGAATAGTTGAACCTATAGGAGCTGTGATAACAGTACTATTAACAGAAATTGTGGTTCCAATATTGCCATATTTGCTATCATATGCAGCAGGTGCAATGATGTATGTTGTAACATCAGAACTTGTGCCAGAAATGAGAAAAGGTGAAAAGGCCAATATGGGAACCTTAGGCTTGGCGATAGGTTTTGTGATAATGATGATTTTAGATGTGGCTCTAGGATAAGATTAAAATAAGACGATAAAAGGATAAAAGTAATAGACTCTTGCTTGTGGGAGGACATTACTTTTATTGTATATTTGCAACTTTTCCAACGTATAAAATTACATTTACTTTAATTAAAAATTTAGGATAAAATAGCTTGAAAGATAAAACACTTTTCTTAAGTAATATACTTAATACTAATCTTAAAAAAGCGTGTAAACATTGGGACCAATGCATTTAGTTGGAAAATAATGTGAAGGACATCCGCTCGTTTTGACTAATAATATGTTCCAAATTAGGAAAAGAAATTTCCCTTATCGTCCTATGTGCCAGACGTATGTTTATAGTTAAGAGAAAATTTCAATCCCTAATTGTGTCTCATATTTATTAGTCAA